>NZ_JBNCAN010000003.1:0-216371 GCF_049808615.1 Halomonas sp. GXIMD04776
ACTGGCGCGGAACTTGACGTTGGGCATGGCACTGTCTGGGTGAATGGCGATATTCGCTATATTGCCATGCAGTTCAGTAGGTTAGAAGCATTCCTGGGGGCCGGTCTCACGGATTCAGGTTGTTCTCATCCTGGGCTTCACTATTCTGGGTGGGCTGGTGGCTACCATTGTCACAGATGCATTCCAAAGCATAGTTGTTATTTCAGGCATAATCGTATTAGCCATTGCAGCCGTGGCCTTTGGTGGCGGCTTTGGTGATATTATGACAAACACCCCCCCAGAATATTTAGCTCCCCTGGGTAAAGAAGGTTTAGGCAATGTACTCATTTTCGCCTTAACCGTAGCCCCTTTTTACTTGGTGTGGCAATCGACCTGGCAGCGCATATTTGCCTCGCGTACTGAAGAGGTGGCAGTCAAAGCTGGTTTGACCGGGTTTGGAATAGTACTGGCGATTTCTTTACTACCGTACATGATAGGCGTCATTGCTCGGCAGTTCGTGCCTCTCGATATGCGCCCCGATCTGATCTTTTCCTATGTTACGGTCGAGCTCTTACATCCGGCGATCGGTGGCATTGTTATCGTCGGTTTGCTATCGGCACTGATGACCGGTGCGGATTCCTTCATTCTGCAGGGAAGCTCCAACCTCGCCCAGGATTTCTATCATCGCCTCATCAACCCCAGCGCAACCGAGAAGCAGAAAATGTTCGCCGCCCGATTCAGCGTCGTGATCATTTCCTCGCTCGCGGTGATAGTGGCTTATCTGTTGACCGACATCATCAGCATGTACCAGTGGGCACTGCGCCTGTCCGCCACTACCCTGGTCATTCCATTCCTTGCCGTCATGTTCTGGCGTCACGCCACGGGCAAGGCCTGTCTGGCAAGCATGTGTCTTGCGGGCGCCACCACCATTTTGTGGCCCTTGCTCGGGACAGGTATCGATCAGGTCTTTCCAGGCTTTCTAGTCTCGCTAGCAGTTCTCGTCGGCGTCAGCCTGGTGACCGAGCATGACCGGGACGAGAGCGTCAAGGCCGTCTACTGGGAAGACCTGCCGACGGCAGACTCACGATTGCATCCCGGCGACAGACCCATCCCGGGCGATTCCGATGCCATATCCAATCAGTGAGAGCGACTGCCACGATGACCATCATCTATTCTGCCAAGCGCATCATTACCATGAATCCCTCCCAGCCCGAGGCCACTCACATCGCCCTGCGAGAGGGTCGCATCCTGGCGGTCGGCACACAGGAGTCGATGAAGTATTTCGAGGGCGCCGACTGCGATAACCGGTTCGCAAACGATGTCATCCTGCCCGGTTTTGTCGAGGGCCATAGCCACGCCCTCGAAGGGGCACTCTGGAGCTATGGCTACCTGGGCTACTTCGGCCGAGCAGATCCGGATGGCAAGTACTGGGAAGGGTTAGGCAGCGTGCCCGCCATGCAGGCCCGACTGAGCGATTATGCGGCGGGTATAAAAGCCGAAACACCGGTCATCGCCTGGGGATTCGATCCTGTCTACTTTCCGGAGGAACGCCTGGATCGCCATGCTTTGGACGCTGCCGTTCCTGATCGCCCGGTGGTCGTGTTTCACGCTAATCTTCATGTGATGACGGTCAATACCGCCATGCTCAAGCTAGCCAACATCGACCAAGTCAAGGATGTCGAAGGCATTCGTCTCGGCATGGATGGCAAACCCAATGGCGAGTTACAGGAAATGGCCGCCATGCACGTGGTGTTCGATGCTCTGGGCTTTAGCGTTTTCGACCTGGTGGCCTCGGTAGAAACGTTGCAACGCTACGCGAAAATCGCCAGTCGCTGCGGCGTGACGACCATTACGGACCTGTACAACCCGCTATCCGATGAGGGTGTGGAGGCACTCGAAAACGCTACGTCTGAACCCGGTTATCCGGTACGTCTGGTACCAGCCATGGCGGCGCTGAGTTGGTCACCCCAGGCGGGCACCGAACGGCTCCGCACCTGCCGGGCCTTGGGTAATGAAAAGCTTTATTTCGGACCGGCCAAACTGATGACCGATGGGTCGATCCAGGGTTACACAGCGCGACTCAAATGGCCTTACTATCATGACGGCAGTCCTAACGGTATCTGGAACGCACCGCCGCAACAGCTGAAAGACCTGGTGCACAGCTACCATCAGGCCGGTGCACAACTGCACATCCATTGCAATGGCGATGAAGCAGTGGATCTGATGCTCGATGCGATCGAGGAAGTCCAGGAAATGTGGCCTCGAGCGGATCATCGACATACGCTACAGCATTGCCAGATCATGGATCATGCGCAGCTCAGACGCGCCGCGCGCCTCGGCGTTTGCTTGAATATCTTCGCCAATCATCTTTATTACTGGGGCGACATTCACCTCAAGCGCACCCTGGGCTTCGAGCGCTGTCAGCGCCTCGAACCACTGGCCTCCACAAGACGCCTGAACATCCCGTTGGCCATTCATAGTGATGCCCCGGTCACCCCGCTGGGTCCTCTATTCACAGCCTGGTGCGCGGTAATGCGCAAAAGCGCTTCCGGCATACAACTTGGTGAGCACGAGAAACTCTCTGTTGCCCAGGCCTTGGAAGCAATCACGCTGGGCGCCGCCTATACGCTGCGCATGGATCATCTGGTAGGCAGCCTGGAGATCGGAAAGTTTGCCGACATGACGGTGCTTGATGAGGACCCACTGACATGCGACCCGGACCGGTTGAAAGATATCGGTGTGAAGGCGACGGTGCTAGGAGGTCAGGTGCATGTCAATGAGTGAGGCTGAACAGATTCCTCTAACGGTCATCGGAGGTTTTCTGGGGGCCGGTAAGACGACTTATCTCAATGCTCTGATCAAACGCGGTCTTCCTGCCAATGCCTTGCTCGTCGTCAACGACTTTGGCGATATCAATATCGATGCGGAACTGATCGAGTACCGTGACGACAACATCATGCAGCTCAGCAATGGCTGTGTCTGCTGCACGCTGGGCGGTACGTTGGCGGAACAACTGGCCGCCGCCCTGCGCCTTCGATCGAAGCCATCAGTGATCATCATCGAGGCAAGCGGTGTGGCCAATCCCGCCCGTATTGCCGATATTGCCAGGCTATCGTCTCGGCTGCGCCTTGCCAAGATGATATGCATCGTCGATGGAACCCAGGTGTTGAGCCACGCTGGAGACCCACTGATCGGCGACACCTGGCGTCTGCAGATAGAGTCCGCCAGGCGGATATATATTAATCGCTTGATGGCCAGCGACAAGATGGCTGTGCTCGAGCTACTTACGCAGATCAATCCCGACGCCCGGATCGAGCACACAACGCTGCCCTTGTCGTCGTCGGGCAGCGCCCACTCGTCGGCTCCATCAACTGACACCGGATATGACACACCTTCTTCTCGTACCCACGCGAACTGGCACTCGTTCAGCCTCACCGGCAGCACCATCATCGACAAGAGCCGTCTTGAAGCGCTGCTGGATACCTACCGCGACGTGCTCAAGCGCGCAAAGGGGTTCGTGCTCGTCGACAGTGGCTCAAGCGCCGAGCTACTGCAATACAGCGGTGGCCAGGTATCCTGGCAGCCGGTATTACGCGCCCCTGACGAGAATCGCCTGGTATTCATCGGCATCGCCGGGGCTCGCTTCAACGCACTGAGACACGCCGCTGAATTGCTGATAAAGCCAGCCTTGTTCCAATCGGCACCTTCGCAACAGCGTTAAATCCATGGAATAAACGCCGCATGCTCTATGCTATGAAACAGGCCAAGTCGAACACCATCATCGCTATAGTGAAATGATTCTGTCCCTGAGCGAGTAGAAGCGACTTTTTTCTGTAGAATCGCCGCCACTCGACAACATTGGCTTTATTCATGGCACCCTACGGAGACGACCTGCATGGCAGATAACGCATCTTCACAGCGCAATCTATGGCGGCGCATTCCCTTGTGGCAGAAGATTCTAGCCGGCCTGGCACTTGGGGTCGTTGCCGGTGCACTCATGGGAGAAGATGCCAGCGTCTTCAAACCCATCGGCGATATCTTTATCAGCGCCATCAAGATGCTGATCGTGCCCTTGGTTTTTTCGACCCTGATCGTCGGGATCACCGCCATGCGCGATCCGCAGAAGATGGGCCGCATCGGTGTGCGCACTATTGCGCTGTATCTGATCACGACCGCCTTCGCCATCAGCATCGGTTTGCTGGCTTCGACCATCTTTCAGCCCGGGGCCGGCCTGGATCTGAACTTCGACAAGCCGGTCCAGGCGGAAGAGGCACCGTCGCTGGTGCAGATCCTTGTCGATCTGGTACCTCAGAATCCCATCGATGCTCTGGCCAACGGTAATATTCTGCAGATCATCGTGTTTGCCATCGGCTTGGGGATTTCCCTGACCCTGATCGGTGAAAAAGGCGAGCCGGTGGTGCGCCTGTTCGAGAGCTTCGCCGAGGCCATGTACAAGCTCACCGAGATCGTCATGGCCTTCGCGCCCTTCGGCGTGTTCGGCCTGATCGCGTATGTCTCGGGGAGCTATGGGCTCGATGTACTGTTGCCATTGGCCAAAGTGATCGGCGTGGCCTATCTGGCCAGTGTGCTGCATGTACTTCTAGTCTACTCCGGGCTATTGGTCCTGCTTGGTCGCTTGAACCCCCTGCGTTATCTGAGCGGCATCCTCGATGCGCTGGTGGTCGCCTATTCGTCGGCTTCTTCCTCCGGCACCTTGCCGGTGTCCTTGCGCTGTGCCCAGAAAAACCTCGGGGTGTCCGAGGGGGTATCGGGCTTCGTGCTGCCGGTGGGGGCGACCATCAACATGGATGGCACCGCCATCTATCAGGGGGTGGTTGCCCTGTTCATCGCTCAGTTGGTTGGCGTCGATCTCTCGCTGATGGATTACGGCATGATCATCGTCACCGGCACCCTGGCCTCGATCGGTACCGCCGGCGTTCCCGGCGCAGGGTTGATCATGCTCTCCATCGTGCTGGCTCAGGTGGGTTTACCTCTGGAAGCTATCGCAGTGATTGCCGGTATCGACCGCATCCTCGATATGGCCCGGACCAGCGTCAATGTGGCCGGCGATTTGATGGTCACGACTCTCGTTGGAAAAAGCGAGAAAGAACTAGATCTGGATATCTATAATTCTAAAAATAAAGTATGAGACTTATTGAAAGAGCATTAATGTTATACAACACCGCAAGCTTCCATAACCTGGATTAACAACAACCCTGTCGATAGCTGACATCCTTTCCGCAGAGAGTATGGAGTGCTCTTTACAGCCAGGAAGGCTGCATGCCCGGCCCTAGCAGGCCGGGCATTTTATTGAATCCCTTTGATTTTCCTCACGTCCTTTTCTTTAAAAAATAGCCATCTGCTTCTACGCTATGAAGTACATACTTCGTCAAGGAAGAATCGTCATGGCTGATCAACAGACCTGTGCGTGCCCAAGCTGCAATCATGAAGTCGATACGGATCAGGCTGTCATGTCCGATGGAAAAGCCTTCTGCTGCGATGCCTGTGCATCCGGCCATCCCCAAGGGATGAAGTGCAAGCATGAAGGGTGCGGTTGCGACAAGGCAGGCTAGGAACATTCACGCAAGAGGCAATACGATGCAAAAGCAAGCGCGCGTAGAACCTATCTTCGATGCCAAGGATATGAACGAAAAGATCATTGGATGGAACGTGATCGACGAAAGTCAGCCAGAAAATGAAACCGTCGTATCCGAGCACGACACTCAGGAAGCAGCCGTCAAAGCCGCTGAGGAATTCGAGCAGCGCGAATTCTGAATGATGACCGACCGGCCCCCACCTCTTAGGGGGCCGTACCTGACACCCATGAGCCAGCCCTTCATGACCTGCGCTGCGAGTTTGCACTCACCTCCGTGCGCATGGTCTCTCCTTTCAGATACTGTTCGGTGGTGAGCAGGAACAATCGTCGGAATAGATTGTGCACGGCCTCCTCCTGCTTGAGCGCCAATACATCTGGATCTATCTGCTGGGATGAGCATTCTTGCCTCGGGTATTCCCAGGCCAGTCGCACCGATCCCGATGATGCATCGCAAATCTGAAGCGTGGGGTTGGGGCCTTTAAATTGTGTCTTGATGCGATACGGCATGACTACCTCCTGACGAATTAAATGATAAAAATTATCATTTGCATATGAGAATCTAGGCACCCATCCCTTATCCGTCAAGAAAAAATTAAATGCTAGAGTGGTTATTGTTCCTTAGAAACTGCGAGACACCTATGCTGCCTACCCTGTTGAAAGGCGATCGCCACACTGTCGGCCAAACGCATGGACGCCACCATGCCAACAAGATTCACGACAGCATCGCTGTCTATGACCGATTATTTAAGGATTTCGTGGGCTCTTCCTGGCAACAGGCACGGCAGATGGCACCCCAGTTTCTCCCGGCCATCGAGCGCTGTTTTCCCGCCATTCTCGAAGAAGTACAAGGCATCGCCGAGGGTGCCGGAGTCGATTTCGACGATATTCTGACGCTTAATTGTCGAAGCGAGATATCACTGACTCAGGCCAGTGGCGGCTGCTCCGCCTTTTCGCTCAACCAGGGCGACCAATGGCTGGCCCAGAACTGGGACTGGCGCGCCGATCAACAGCGCAACGTGGTCGTGCTCAAGATCGAGCTCAACGACCATGCGCCATTGATCAGCATTGGTGAAGCCGGCATGGTCGGCAAGATCGGCATGAACGCTCGTGGCCTGGGTGTTTGCCTCAACGCCATTCGCTCCCAGACCTGCGGCGAAGGCCTGCCGATTCATTTTGCCCTGCGCAAGATTCTCGAAAGTCCCGATTTCGCCGCCGCTCGGCGAGTGGTCGATGAGGACCGAGTCGCCTCACCGGCCCACTTCCTGATCGCCAGTGCCGAGGGTCAGGCCACCGGCTTCGAGGTGCATCCCGGCCGCCCCGGCGAGCTTCTACCCCAGGATGGCAAGGTGCTGCACACCAACCATCTCTACGCGGACGCGACAACCGCCTGCATCGATGACTACCCTCGGCCAGATTCCCCGGTTCGATTGACAAGACTTCGACAGTTGCTGGATCAGCCCATCGAAAGCACACCGGATGCGCTGTTCGATGTGCTCAGCGACCACACCAACGCCCCCTCCTCCCTCTGCCGCCACACCAATCACGAGCAGCCCGAGGCCGAGCGGATGGAGACCCTATTCGCCGTGGTGATGAACCTAAAAAAGCGCAGACTGTGTCTGCGCTTGGGCAAGCCGTGCTCAGCGGAAGATACGCTGGATGCAAGATTGAACGAATGATGGCTCGCGAGTGTTTTAAAACTCCTCCCAGACATCTTCCGACACAGCGCTTGTCTTTTGAGGCGATGCCACCTTGCGAGCCTTGGGGGATTCAAGATGCGCGACGGGTGCCGGCGATTTTGGTGTGGTCTGGGTGTCGTCATCCCCAAGCACGAAGGTGTCGACCAAGGCGCTTAGACGGGTGGCCTGTTCTCGCATGACTTCAGCGGTACTTGAAGTCTGCTGTACCATCGCGGAGTTTTGCTGAGTCATGGTATCCATTTCGGTCACCGCCGTGTTGATCTGGCCGATGCCATTGCTCTGCTCCCGCGCTCCGGCGCTGATCTCGGCGATCACATCCGTGACCCGGGTGACACTCTCCACAATCTCGCGCATGGTGACACCGGCACGCTGCACGGTCTCGCTACCCTGGCGAGTATAGGTAACGGCGGTATCGATCAAGCCACGAATTTCGCTGGACGCATCGGCGCTGCGGCTGGCCAGGTTGCGGACTTCCTGGGCGACCACCGCAAAGCCACGCCCGTGCTCGCCGGCCCGGGCCGCTTCCACCGAGGCGTTGAGCGCCAGGATATTGGTTTGAAACGCGATATCGTCGATCAACTTGATGATCTCACCGATCTTTGTCGCCGAACCGCTGATATCTCCCATGGTCTTTTCCACTTCGGTCATCGCTTCGCCGCCCTGGCGTGCCACGGTGACCGTGGAAGAAGCCAGCTGGTTGGCTTGCTGAGCCGATTCAGCGCTGTGATTGACGGTGGACGTAATTTCTTCCATGGACGATGACGTTTCCTGCAGATTCGCGGCGGCCTGCTCGGTACGGGTGGCCAGCTCCTCGCTGCCCTTTGCCATCTCACCGGCGGCCTTGTGCACTTCGTACACGCCGCGACGCACATCGACAAGCGTGGTTTGCATGCGTGCCACGAAGGTATTGAACTGCTCCGCCAATTCGCCTATTTCATCCCGGGTGGCAACCTTGAGCCGCTGGGTCAAATCACCGCGCCCCTGGGCAATATCGCGCATTGCCGAAGCGGTAATATTGATCGGACGCACGAGTCGGCGCACCAGCCATAGCGTCACCAGCGCCACGCCGACGAAGATCGCGATGCCCAGCAATATCGTACTAGTGATCGTATTGCGCAGCGACGCGGACGCCTCTGCTCTGACAGCGGCCATGGTCTGATCGATATCGTATATATACATCCCGGCGCCGATGACCCAGCCTAGCTTGGGAAGATTTACGATGTAGGACTGCTTTTCTTCAACAGTACCGGTTTCCGGGTGCTGCCAGCGATAGGTGTAAAAACCACCGCCGCTGAGTCCAAGTTCAATGACATCTCTTGCGATGGGCCGGCCATCCGGGTCCAGCTCGTTCAACTGATCAGTCCCCACCAGCTCCAGGTTATCGCCCACGACGGTTGCTTTACCTTCGTAGTCGTAGCCAAAAATATAGTTGCCGCCATCGAAACGTATGCCCTGCAGCACTTGATAAGCCCGCTGCAGAACCTCTTCTTCACTCAGGGTTGGATCGTCCACCAGCGCGGACGTAGCACTGCGTGCAATGTCCATCACGCCTTTGACTCTTTCCTTGCGCGCTTCGACCAACTGCTCACGCTGCTCGGCAATACTCTCCTGGCTGGCGGCACGCTGCATCAGCGCCGCCGCCGTCACGAGGGAAGCGGTAACCAGAAAAAGCGGAATCAACACCAGCGCCAGAATCTTGCTTTGTAAACCTGAGAAACGACGTAAACCAGTGGTAGCGGACATGAAAGCCCCCCTTTTTGTTGAGTAGCAGCCCCGAAGCGATGAATCGCAAAGGGAGCTGCCCAGGATCGTGTTGGTGTCGTGAAGGCAGCGGAAGCAGCGACACAGTAATGCCGCGATAACAGCTAGCGCATCACTGCTAAACATCGGCAATATCAGCAAGAAGTTGAGTAAGCGGAAGGGGGGTAACTTCAGGATCTTCTAAAGCAATGGCCGGAATCGATACAAGGCTGGTAAATAACGAACAGGTTGAAGCCGAGCGGATGGAAATCTTGTTCGTTGTGATGATGAATCTGAAGGAGGAGTATGTCTGCAGCATCGGTTCAGGGCATAACGCGCGCCGCCCCGAGCCGTTTTCATGCCCGGGGCGGTTGTTTGGTGGAAATATGAGCTGCCGTTTTGTGATCGCGTTGTGCCTAACCTGCAACTCTCGTGCTCATTCCGAACTCAGGAAGTCAGTACTTCGGCGTCGCGCTTCTGGGTTGGCGCCTTTATCTCCTGTTCTTCCTTGAGGGTCGGGCGCAACAACAGCATGGCGATAGCGATGACCAGCAGCACCGAGGCCTCGTGAACCAGCATGCCGATGGCCATGGTCACACCGCTGAATAGCACGCCGAAAAGCAACAGGGCGACCGTCAGCAGGGCGATAGCGATGTTGAGGCGCATGGTGTTTACCGTCCGCTTGGCCAGGTTAAGGGCATAAGGCAGACGAGGCAGCCGGTCGGCCATCAGGGCGATATCCGCGGTTTCGATGGCCGCCGGTGAGCCGGCGGCCCCCATGGCAATCCCGATGTCGGCCTGGGCGAGTGCGGGGGTATCGTTGACGCCGTCGCCGACCATGGCCACGGTATGGCCCCGGCTCTGCAGCTCCTTGACGATGACCAGCTTGTCTTCGGGCATCAGTTCGGCGTGCACTTCATCGATGCCGAGCTCAACAGCAATGTTCTCGGCGACACGCTTTGCGTCGCCGGTGGCCATGATGACCTTGACGCCATTGTCGTGCAGAGCCTTGATCGCCTGGTAGGCAGTGTCGCGAATGGTATCCGCCACGGCCACGATACCAACGGCGCGGCCGTTGACGCCGACGTACATGGCGGTCTTGCCGGCGGCGTTGAGTTCCAGGGTGCGCTTGCTGTCCGGGATCTGATCGAGCAGGTCGGCAGTGCCGACCGCGACGGTGTGTCCATCAAAATTGGCGCGAACTCCCTTGCCGGTTATCGGCTCCGCCTTGTCGACCATCTCGACGGCCAGTTTGCGCTGTTCGGCGCCGCGGATGATCGCTTCCGCCAAGGGGTGTTCGGAGGCGGTCTCGGCCCTGGCAGCCATGGTGAGCACCTGGTCTTCGCTATAGGCGTCATCCAGTACGACCACATCGGTCAGCACCGGCCTGCCGTAGGTCAGTGTGCCGGTCTTGTCCACCACCACGGCGCTGACACGGGCCGAGGTTTCGAGGTATTCACCGCCCTTGATCAGGACGCCGTCCCTGGCCGCGCGACCGATACCTGCCACGATGGATACCGGGATGGAAATCACCATGGCACCCGGACAGCCGATGACCAGCAAAGTCAGGGCCAGTTCCACATTGCGGGTGATCAGGCCGATCACCAGCGCGGTCAGCATGACCCCCGGGGTATAGTACTTGGAAAATTTCTCCATGAAGGTCTGGGTTCTGGCCTTGTCATCCTGGGCGTCCTCGACGCGATGGATGATCTTGGCCAACGCAGTGTCCGATCCGATACCGACCGCCTTGACGCGCAGCAATCCGGATCTTAGCCAGGTGCCGGCGAAGACCTCTTCGCCTTCGGCCTTCTCGGCGGGGACGGACTCACCGGTGATGGTGGCTTCATCCACGCCCCCGTGGCCGGCGACCACGGTGCCATCGACGGGAACCTGTTCACCGTTCTTGATCAGCACGATGTCGCCAGGCACAAGCTCCCATACCTCGACGGTCTCTGCTTCCCCGTCACGCAGCACGGTGGCCGTCTCGGGAGCGGCATCCACCAGATCCGACAAGGCCTTGCGAGTCTTGTTCAGAGTGGCTCTCTCCAGGGCGCCACCGAAAGCAAAGAGGAAGGTTACCGCTGCCGATTCCCAGTAGTTGCTGATGAACAGCGCGCCGACAGCGGCGACGGTGACCAGCAGGTCGATAGAGACGACCTTGACCCGCAGCGCTTGAATGGCGGAGATAGCGATCTGATAGCCGGCCACCGCAGCCGCCGCGATCATCAGCACGTCCCAGCCAGTGATCCAGGAGGCGATGATCAACAGCCCCGAGACGATCACCACACCCCAGTTTTTCCAGCGTGTCATACGAGAATCCTCCTGATTCCAAGCGGGTTACGGATCGCGCCCTCCCCGGCACGATCCGTAGGAAAATGCCGAGTTTCATGGCACAGGTACCCGAGTCAGATGGCCGAGGGCTTAACGCTAAAGCCGACATCTGCGACGGCCTCGACAAGGTTTCGTACCGAGGCTTTTTCAGGGTCGTGGCTGACGATCACCCGACCAGAGGCAAACTTCACTTCGGCGGATTCGACGCCGTCGAGCCCCTTGAGCTTGGTCTCGATCTTCTCGACGCAGCTGGGACAGGAAAATTCATTGGAGCGCAGGGTGGTGTTCTTCAAGGAAGTAGAATGACTCATGGTGTTGACTCCTACTTGATAGGTAATAGGTGGGTCGTTTTATCAGTGATCATGGGAGCCGCTGTTGCCGGCGATCACGTTGTGGACATCTTCGAGGTAGTGCACGTAGTGCACATAGTGTTCGACGAACTCCCGGCCTTTATCGGGGCTTTCACTTGCCTGCTGCTTGGCCGCCAGAGTGGCTTCGAAGGCCGAGCGGGCCTCCTGTTCGAACTTGTCGACCACGCGTGCCAGAAAGGCATCGATCTCGCCTTTCTCCAGCGCTGTATCGGCCGCCTGGATGGCAGGGTCGATCTCGCCTGCTGGCTTGACGCCGGTGAAGGGAGCGCCTTCGTAGGCGCGGTGTATCTCTACCAGGGTTGCGAAGAATTGCTGATCGGCCAATTCCTGGGCGTCGTCGCCAAGTTTTCTCACCTCGAGTGTCTTGTCGAAGGCGCTCGTTAAGGCCGCCACGTCCGTGGCCGGCACCCATTTCAGCAGCGGGCTGATATCGCCCGAACTCAGTGCCGTTTGCGCTTCCGTGATCACCGGACCGTCCATGGCGTCGCAGTGAGCGAACGCTGGGGTGGCCAGCGACAGGGCCAGGGCAGAAGTGGTTGCGATCGCCAGCAGGCGCTTACGAAACATTGCGGTCATGGTGTTGTGCTCCTGTGTCGAGGAAGGATCAGTCGCTGTGCTGTTTGACTGTGCCTTCATGATAGGGAGCCGCGGTGACCGAGTCGTTCTTTAGCGTGACTTCGAACGCTTTTTATACCACCACTAAAACTATTTAAAATCAATAATATACGAGTTCTATCTCAGTTTTCTGAAAGTCGAACCCTAGGGAAGCACTGAAGGAATCGCCGAGCGGCTCAAGCACAAGGCGCACGGAGCGCAGGAACCGGAGCCTATGCGGTATAGGTGAGGATTCCGAGCACCGCGCAACGCAGTGATTGGGGCGCGCAGGCATTTATTCAGTATTTTCCTAGCTCTGGGCACGATAGGCGCTGGGCGTCATGCCGGTGGCCTTCTTGAAGGCCGTATTGAAGACCGACTTGGAGTTGAAGCCTGAGTCATACATCACCTGCAGGATGGTGGTGCTTGTCTCGACAGCTTTCAGCTGTCGACGAGCTTCGGCGATGCGGTAGTCACTGACGAATTCAAAGAAGTTCTTCTCAAGTCTTTGGTTGATGGTTTGTGACAGCTCCCGGGTGGGTACGCCAAGCTGCCGGGCTAACTGCTCCACTGTCAGATTGGCATCCAGGTAGGGTCTGGCTTCGACCATGTGGTTCTCAAGGCGCCGAAGCAGTGCACTCTCCACTTCCCTGCCTGGCGCATCTTGTTTGTCACCGACCTGTGCTAGGAGCGCTTCTTCAGCGCTCAGCCCTGAGAAAATAGTAGGTTGGCGCAGGGCGTGAATCAGCAAGTAGTTGATGAACAGAAAACCGGTGATGGCGCCGATAGCGGAGACCCACGCGACGCTGGCATCGCTCTTGAAGATATGGGCAGAGAGACAGTAGAACAGACTGATGGTCCAGACGAAGGCATAGCCGATCAGCAGCGTACGCAGCCAAGCCAGCTGCTTGTTCTCCAGGTTGGAGAAGAGCTGGCGTACCGTGGTGCCGAAGCGGTTGATGGCGCGAATGGTGGCCCAAAGGTAGCCCAGGAAGACCAGATGGATGGCGACGGCCAGCAAGGGGGAGGTGAGCACGCCCGGGTGATCGCGACTCAGCAGGATCTGCAGCTTGACCTCCGTGGGCTGAAGGTAATACTCCACCAGGAAAATCGCCGACACCACCCAGAACAGTAGAGTATGTACGGCGTGCCTGGGCACCAGGCGGAAGTCCCGGTACATCAGTGATTTGGCATAGAGGTAGAGCACGCTCGCCTGGAGCAGGCCGATTAGCGTACCCAGGTAAGCCAGGTTCGGGTGCTGAAGGGCAAGTCCGGTCGAGTAGAGGAAAACTTCGCTCACACCGGCCGCGAAAGTCAGAATACTGGCCGCCAATAGGCGGTTGCTGATTAGCTGGAACGTTTCGGGCAACAGCAGGAAGACAGCCAGGCCCAACGACTGGATGATGGTGGTGGCCAGCAGGAGATCAACCAGCGACAGGTACATGATGTTGGCTCGTCTCTGTTTCGATGATTCAGCCGCGCATCGATTTCCTCGTGCCGGACCCGCCGCGCTGGCCACAAACCTGCTTTACTCAACGCGACCAGGCCGGTTGTCGGAGGCCTCTATCGTCTCGGGGGTAAAAACTACCTGATCATGGTGCCAACCCTTGGCTGTTGTCCATAACCGATCAGCCGTTCCAATATGTAGTGGTCAACTAATCCCGAACAGTCTTTTACGTTTTTCTTCCGTAATCACTGGTGGCATGCCGTCATTGAAGGTATGAGGACGTTGCCTGTTGGTAGACGACCACTAGATAGTCAGGATGGACAGCAGTCTTCCGACTTGAACACCTCGCGCCAGGGAGAAGAGCGACGCATGGGCTTTTCTTGCCTAGACTGAGGACGTTATCCAGCGTTCTTGGTGAGGCGGCGCATGGGACTGAACATCGACCGGGACGACTTCACGGCGTCCGACTTCCGACGCTTCGACGAACGCCTGCAGGCCAACCTCGGCGTGCTGCAAGACCTGCTGCGCCAGCCGGACTTCGGCGCTGGCGACCTGAGCCTCGGGGCGGAGCTCGAGACCTACATCACCGACGACGACGGGCGGATCCTGCCCCTCAACCAGCGCCTGCTGGACGACCTTCAGGATCCCCTGGTGCAGCTCGAGCTGAACCGCTTCAACATCGAGTACAACCTGACCCCGCTGCCCCTGGCGGGGCGCCCCTTCCACGCCCTGGAGCGTCAGCTCCTGCAGGCCCTGGAGCGACTGCAGGGCGCCGCCGCCGCGCATCGGGGGCGCATCGTTCCCATCGGCATCCTGCCCACCCTGCGCGCGGAAGACCTTGGCGAACACGCCATGACCGACCTGCCGCGCTACCGGGCACTGGAGCGCGAGCTCAAGCGCCTGCGCGGCGAGGATTTCTCCGTCGAGATCAACGGCGACGACACCATCCGCGTCTCCAGCTCCCACGTGGTCTTCGAAGGCGCCAACACCTCCTACCAGCTGCACCTGCGGGTTGAGCCAGAGCGCTTCGCCGACACCTTCAACACCCTCCAACTGGTGACGCCGTTGGTCCTGGCGCTGGCGGCCAACTCGCCGCTGTTCCTGCAAAAGCGCCTATGGGACGAGACCCGCATCGCCCTGTTCAAGCAGTCGGTGGACTGCCGCCTGCGCGACAGCGGGCGCTGGCGGCAACCCTCGCGGGTAGCGTTCGGCCAGGGCTGGGTGCGCCGCAGTGCCTGGGAGCTGTTCGCCGAGACGGTCGCCCTGCACCCGCCCATCATCCCTGTGTGCGACGACGCCTCGCCGAGGCGTGACGGCGCGCCAGCGCTCGCCGAGCTGCGCCTGCACATGGGCACCGTCTGGCCCTGGAACCGGGCGGTCTACGACCCCGCCGACGGGGGCCACCTGCGCGTCGAGATGCGTGCCCTGCCGTCGGGGCCGACCGCCCGCGACATGGCGGCCAACTCCGCCCTGGTGCTGGGCCTGGTACTGGGGTTGCGCGACGATATCGAGGAGCGCCTGAGCGCCATCCCCTTCCGCTACGCCGAGTACAACTTCTACCGCGCTGCCCAGTCCGGGCTGGATGCCCGCCTGCTATGGCCCCATCGCCAGCACCACCGGATGGTGGAGATGCCGATCGTCGAACTGCTCGAACGCCTGCTCCCCTACGCCCGCTCGGGGCTGCGTGCGGCGGGTGTGGCAGGCGACGACGCCGAGCCCTTCCTGGCGGTGATCGGCGAGCGCCTGGCGTCGCGTACCAATGGCGCCCAGTGGCAGCGTCGGGTGCTGGCGCGATGCGAGGAGCACGGCGCCTCGCGCCTCGAGGCCTGCCGCCTGATGCTGCAACACTACTGTCGGGGGATAGCGAGCAACCGGCCGGTGGCAAGCTGGCCGACGGAGGTGTGACGCGTGGCTGTCTCCCTCCCTGTCCTCACCGATCCCCCGCCGAACCACGACGACGTGGCGACCTGGCTCGCCTCGCTCGGCGGCCCCTTCTGGATCGTGCTGACCGGCGACGACGACCGCCGCTGCCGGGTGGTCACCACCCTGCTGCACGGCAACGAGCCCTCCGGTCTGCTGGCGTTGCACCGCTGGCTCGCCGAACGGCCGCGACCCCGGACCCGACTGGCGGTGCTGGTCGCCAATGTCGCTGCGGCGTTGGCCCCGCCGCTGTTCACCCAGCGCTTCGTCCCGGGCGAGCGCGACCTCAACCGCTGCTTCCAGCCGCCCTTCGATGACGTTTCCGGGGCGCTCGCCCAGGCGATCACCCACGACATCGCCGCCTGGGCCCCCGAATGCGTGATCGACCTGCACAACACCTCGGGCAAGGGGCCATCCTTCGCCGTCGCCACCCGACGCGACCCAAGGCTCGAGCGCCTGGCGGGACGGTTCTGCGACCAGCTGATCGTCACCGACTTCCGGCTTGGTAGCCTGATGGAGATTCCACTCATTCACCCGCCCCTTGCCGACTGCCCCATACTCACCCTCGAGTGCGGCGGCGCCCGGGACCCCGCGGCCGTGGAGGTGGCGAGCGCCGTCTATCACCGGCTGGCCGAGTGGCCGGACCTGGCGGCCCTGCCCTCCACGCCCAACCTCGACGTGCTGATCCATCCGCTGCGGGTGGAACTGGCCCCCGACGCCGGCATCGCCTACGCCCGCGAGCCCGAGCCCGGAACAGGCGTCACCCTCTGGGCACGCATCGATGCCCACAACCGCGGCGTGACCCCACCCGACACCTGCCTCGGCTGGCTGGGCGACGGCGGCCTTGCGAACCTGCAGGCCCGCGATGCCCGGGGCATCGAGCGCATCGCCGAGCTGCTCTGCGAGCGCGACGGCCGGCTCTACACCCGCCGCCCCCTGCGCCTGTTCATGGCCACCACCAACGCCGAGATCGCCCGCAGCGACTGTCTGTTCTACGCCGTGCCGGCGTGAGGGGTGGGGGCCTTGCCAATGGACGAGGCCCCGCGCCTGTGGCTGCGCAGCGTAGTTTCTGAGCTGCCTGGGCGGCAGCGAACGCCTGATGCCTGCGAGGAATGTGGTGACGGGATTTCTGAGCTGCCTGGGCGGCAGCGAACGGATCTACTTGCCTCCCGCTTTGACGTCGACTTTTCTGAGCTGCCTGGGCGGCAGCGAACAAGCAGGCTCGTCAGGCTCAGGCCAACATGATTTTCTGAGCTGCCTGGGCGGCAGCGAACTCACGCGCAACCTCATAAGCGAAAGCTGACAATTTCTGAGCTGCCTGGGCGGCAGCGAACCTGGGCAAACGGCAGCGTTGAATTCCCGGCGTTTTCTGAGCTGCCTGGGCGGCAGCGAACAAAATATGCTGTGACCTTTTCCGTCTCGAGCTTTTCTGAGCTGCCTGGGCGGCAGCGAACAGTGCCGGGTAAATCTCGGATGTCTCGGCGACTTTCTGAGCTGCCTGGGCGGCAGCGAACAAACGCCCAGTGTGGGTGTGGCTTCCCATATTTTTCTGAGCTGCCTGGGCGGCAGCGAACCTTACGGGACAGGGCTGTTCTGAGGTTTCAATTTTCTGAGCTGCCTGGGCGGCAGCGAACGATCTTGCGGCTGTTCTGCTCGACTTCGACGCTTTCTGAGCTGCCTGGGCGGCAGCGAACTCACCGTCGAGAGCAAGACGGGCGGCACCTACTTTCTGAGCTGCCTGGGCGGCAGCGAACGCGTGCCAGCCGGTGCCGAGCTCGTCGCCGGTTTTCTGAGCTGCCTGGGCGGCAGCGAACGACCGTTCCAATTCCCTCGCGCCCTCACCGTTTTTCTGAGCTGCCTGGGCGGCAGCGAACGGATCGTGCAGCCATCCGGTCATTGCCCGTATTTTCTGAGCTGCCTGGGCGGCAGCGAACGGATTGAAATCCTCAATGAAGGTAGCGGATAATTTCTGAGCTGCCTGGGCGGCAGCGAACGTTGTTATAGCTGCACCCGATAATGAATTCCATTTCTGAGCTGCCTGGGCGGCAGCGAACGCGTGTGGCTCAGGATGTAGACGCGGACATGCTTTCTGAGCTGCCTGGGCGGCAGCGAACAGCCTCAACAACCGGCATCGCCTCGTGCTCGGTTTCTGAGCTGCCTGGGCGGCAGCGAACGATGACCATCACGGTGGTAATTCCAGGTGGCGTTTCTGAGCTGCCTGGGAGGCAGCGAACCGAGCATTCCTCGCTAATGAGCGATTCTTTTCTTTCTGAGCTGCCTGGGCGGCAGCGAACCTGGAAATGGATGCCGCAACTCGTGCATTGCTTTTCTGAGCTGCCTGGGCGGCAGCGAACCTCGCGGAGATCGTCGATGGCATCCATGAGGTTTTCTGAGCTGCCTGGGCGGCAGCGAACCTGCACCTATAGATTCCGTGACGGCATCCCAGTTTCTGAGCTGCCTGGGCGGCAGCGAACGGCCAGAAAGAAGCCCGCATCCAGCTGATAAATTTCTGAGCTGCCTGGGCGGCAGCGAACGAACACGAGATCCATGTCACCAGCCTCCAGCTTTTCTGAGCTGCCTGGGCGGCAGCGAACGATCTCATCGCTGAGTCGTATAGACGCCTCCATTTCTGAGCTGCCTGGGCGGCAGCGAACTCGATGCCGATATCGTGGGCGAGGGTGGTGCGTTTCTGAGCTGCCTGGGCGGCAGCGAACCGTGCCGAGGCACTGACATCAGGTCGCTTCAATTTCTGAGCTGCCTGGGCGGCAGCGAACTCTGATTAATGGCCGCGCATCGGACTAATTCATTTCTGAGCTGCCTGGGCGGCAGCGAACGTCACCCCCGCCCGCTTCGACGGCAAGGTACGTTTCTGAGCTGCCTGGGCGGCAGCGAACCGAATGGCAGCATGCTGCACTGGTTTCATCTGTTTCTGAGCTGCCTGGGCGGCAGCGAACACTACCGCGAAGTGGAGCTGGCCGCTGGCGATTTTCTGAGCTGCCTGGGCGGCAGCGAACTCCTCGTTGCTTGTGGTAGTGCGCCCGGGGTTTTTCTGAGCTGCCTGGGCGGCAGCGAACCCGCTCTCGAATCAACCTTCCCGCTGCCGGTATTTCTGAGCTGCCTGGGCGGCAGCGAACAATGACGCAATCCGGCGCCCATCCTTTCAGCATTTCTGAGCTGCCTGGGCGGCAGCGAACGGCTGGCAGCCATTCATGACTCGTTTCATGAATTTCTGAGCTGCCTGGGCGGCAGCGAACCTTCTCGTCCCACTCGCGCCGGTAGTTATCCATTTCTGAGCTGCCTGGGCGGCAGCGAACTCGGCGATCTCTTGCAGGTACTGCGCCATGTATTTCTGAGCTGCCTGGGCGGCAGCGAACCTCATGTAAATGCACTCCATCCAGCGGATGCGTTTCTGAGCTGCCTGGGCGGCAGCGAACGAGAGCATTGGCCCTCCGCGATCCAGCAATTCTTTCTGAGCTGCCTGGGCGGCAGCGAACGCACCGTAGGCCTGGTTGCCGCGTGAGTCGTGTTTCTGAGCTGCCTGGGCGGCAGCGAACATAAAAACACCGGCGCCATCACGGCGACTAACTTTCTGAGCTGCCTGGGCGGCAGCGAACATTGCTGGCGTTCTGATTGATCGCTGTTTCGTTTTCTGAGCTGCCTGGGCGGCAGCGAACTGATGTGTTCGGGGATGGCGTCACCCTTATTCTTTCTGAGCTGCCTGGGCGGCAGCGAACTATCTCGTCGTCCTCGACCAGCCAATCCTTCATTTCTGAGCTGCCTGGGCGGCAGCGAACAACTCGACTTTATCGGAGGTCGGCTTCTCATATTTCTGAGCTGCCTGGGCGGCAGCGAACCAATCCCCATGGACGTTCGTTTGACGGCATCAGTTTCTGAGCTGCCTGGGCGGCAGCGAACTCTTGTCCTCGTCACGCACCAGACTAGGTTGATTTCTGAGCTGCCTGGGCGGCAGCGAACATCAAACAGCTGCGAAGAACTGTTGGCCTACACTTTCTGAGCTGCCTGGGCGGCAGCGAACGTAACGCTGGGCACCTCATCCGTTTTCCATCCTTTCTGAGCTGCCTGGGCGGCAGCGAACAATAGGTATGTATCACATTTAAATCTATCGGTTTTCTGAGCTGCCTGGGCGGCAGCGAACACAAGGTGGTCGTCCGTGCGGCGAACGCTGTTTTTCTGAGCTGCCTGGGCGGCAGCGAACCAAATTCCAATCTCGTCCTCTGGCAGCTTGAGTTTCTGAGCTGCCTGGGCGGCAGCGAACTTCAAGACGATGATTGGTGCGCGCGTTGATGCTTTCTGAGCTGCCTGGGCGGCAGCGAACGCGAAGAGGACAACGTGTGGCAGCTACAGGACTTTCTGAGCTGCCTGGGCGGCAGCGAACCATTTTGCCGGAAGCACGGGAACCTACGTAAATTTCTGAGCTGCCTGGGCGGCAGCGAACAAGAAAAAAATAACGCTAATAATCTGATTTTTAAAGAGCCTCCTGTAAAAAACGCGGCACCACCCTTTTCGTGACGGCGCCGCTAAGCTGTTGTTTTATTGCCCTTCTTTCATCTCTTAGAAAAAAGGGTCAAAACCAGGGTACCGTGGCATGGCGGCTCAGGCCGTAATGGTTGAACGTGCCTTGTACGGGTTCCTTTTGCGGCTTGCCGTGGTCGATAAACAGGCAGAAGCGCTGCTGGCTCGAGCGGCTGTTGAGCTGTACGAACGGTAGTTCAATGCGACGCGACGCCGGTGTGGCATATAGCCGTCGCGCTTCCTCCAGGCTTATGTCATGACGTTTGGCATAACGCGTGGCGCGGCTTTCGCCGCCGGTGTTGAACTGGCGACGCTTCACCGCGACGTGCCTCACCCCTTCGGGTACCGCTTGCACATTGCTCGATACGACGTGATCGCGCATGCCGATTAACCATTCGCTCTCCATCAGTCGCTCGAGTCGTTGGCGAGAGCTGTGGAGACGAAGTTGCTCTCCCAAAGTGCGCGCCTGCACTCCGCTTTTATGTTCGGGAAAGCTGACGCCGATATCATCGGTGTCGAAATCGAAAAGCGCTCGATGCAGCTTGGCGTAGAGCGCCCCCATCAACATTGGCGCCGGGAATTCCGGATCAGGCCGTAGGCGAATATCGATGTAGTGGTTCATGGCTTACCCCGCTTCGCCGAACACGCCGCCGCGAATCAACGTCGCCATCACGAAATGCTGCTGCTCCACCGGCGGTACCTGATCCTTGATGATCCAGCCGTCCAGCAGGGAGTAGAAATCGGCTTTCTGCTTGGGTTGTCGATACGCCTTACCTTGAGTGGTCGCGGAACCATAGGGTTCGACGGCAATGGGGCCGAGATGCTCACCCTCTTCCAGCGGGTACCAGGTATCGATGGTGCGAATGGCATTGCCGAGTTTCTGCGAGTGAATGCCAGCAATAGCATTGACCTGATACAGCGTCTTGCTCTTGTCGCCGCGCCCACGATCAAGTATCAGTTCCTGAGAAGGAAAGACCTCCTGCCCTTTTCCAATTCGGGCAAAGGCGACAACTTCCAGTAGTACATGACGCTCACCGCTCAGGCCGTTATGGATCTGATCCGCCAGCTCCTTCAGGCCCGACTGAGTCGCTTGAGTGGTTTCAAAGCCGCGCAAGGAAAGCGTAAGCGCATCGAAGGTCCAACTGCTGGTGGCCTGGCCCTGCTCCACGAGGTTGATACGAATCTCGATCTGCTCGGCGCCCATGCGGTTGCGCCACAGAAAGCGCCCATTGGCGAGGTTATAGGCATAGCGTTTCGCCAACTCGGTAAAACCCTGCTTGCTGACGTAGCCTTTTACCGTTTCGCTCAGCTTGTCCTGGTAGTCAGCGTTATTGCAGGCGGAAGGCCTGCCGGCGCCACCCAAGACCCGAAGCGTGAAGCGGGTCATTAGCGTGTCCGCATCGCTTGGCAGGGTGGCGACATCCACGGTCTGCAGATTGGGATTTTCAATGGCGGCATCCAGTTTGGCGGGATCCTGATCCTTAGCCTTCAAGCGGTTGGAGATAGTGCCGCGCACGGATTTTTCGCGAATGGCGATGGGTTGCCATTCTTGCATGTCGTCGCGCTGCTCCCATTGACCGGCGAACATCAGCGCGTCTGAAGGATCGAGCTTGCGTTCGAAAGCGAGTACGGAAGCGGTCTTGAGAGTATCGTTCTTGGCCATGTCAAGGCTCCTTGCGTTAAGCGCGCTCTGTGCGCGTTTGATAGTCGTTATTCAGGCGATAAAGGCCTTGCCCCAGGTCGTTATCCACATACCAGAGCAAGCCCTGTGGCGAGTTCAGATGGTGAGGGCTTATCCACTGACCGATGGAATACAGGCTTTCGACGAAACGAAATGGCGTGGTTTCGTCTCGGGCGCTGGCGACTTCTCCAGGCTCGGAAACCTCGGTGAGCGCGCCGTAGCCCACGGGTAGCGGCACCAGCCAGCCGGGCTTCTTGCGTACCTGCCATTCCACCTCGGTCTTTTGCTTGCCGTTTTCATCCTCGGTAGCGGTCTGGTGGCACTCCCAGTTCAGCCGCGACAGATCCAGCCAGCTATCCAGCAAGGTGCTATCCTGCTGCGCCTGCCGACGCTCTTGGTGATGCTCCTGCAAGAGATCATCGCGCAGCACTAGGGCAAACCCCGGCAGCCAGCGACGCTTGAGCTGACGAAAGCGCTCTTGTCTATCGTTTGCGTCATCGCCCAGCACTTCCAGCGCTGGCTGATAGCGGCGCTGCCCCGATAGAGCCGGCATGACGCTGCCGCCGGCGATGCGCATGCCAGCGACGATTTCCATAACGGTCTGAGCGGTGTCGGCGTCATGAATGCTTTTACCCTCTACCGCCAGCACCAGGGTGACCTCGAGGTGCATGCGCCCTTCCTCGACGATTGCCGCGGTCTCGCCTTTCTTGTCGACGGGGTTGCGCGTCAGATGAAAAGTGCGCACGTAGCCTTGCTGGGTCTGGGTTTCAAAGTCGTGGCAGATCACGCCGATGGCGTTGAATTGCAGCTTCAGCGATTCCGGCAGCCTGCGCTCAAGCGCGTGCATGAAGCCGATGAAAGCGCTCATGGCGGGAAAGCCCCAGGTCATCGGGCTGGAAATGGCGTTGGCGTTTTGAATCCGCAGATGCGGCAGCACCAGCAGCGCTTTGGTAGCGGCATCAGACATGGGGCAGTTCCTCCTGCAAAATATCCAGCTTGCGTTTCAACCGCGCCTTCCACTCGAGGTACTCGTTGTCTCCCACGCCCAGGCGAACCAGTTGCTGGTTGAGCCAACGGGCAAAGGCCTCGCGAATCTTTTCCGGCCATTCGCCTTGCTCACGCTGGTTGGCAAAATCCGCCTCTTCTTCACCACGCCGGGGGTCTAGCCATAGCTGCTGCTCTTGTGGCAAGCGACAAGCCGCATTCGCGGACCAACCCGGCGCCAGTACATGAAACTCGCTGGCAAACAGCATTAATTCATCGATCAGTGCATCGAAATAACCATCCACGCGGTTACGGGTGTGGTGATTCTCGGGTGGATCAGTCGCAAGAAAGCGCACTAGCCCCTTTAGCAACCAGCGCACCTCACGGCGGTGACCGAAGCGCTTGAAAACGGAATCGGTATGCAAGGGCGCTTTGACGCCTTGGCTTTTCCATTTGGGCGGCAGGGAAGCCATCAGGTAGTTGTTGCCGCCTCGCTCGCTATTGAGCTGGGAAATATTCTGCGGTTTGGTACCGCCTAACTTCTGCGCGGCCAGATTCGGGTAATCGCTGTAGCCGGTCTCGGCAGGCTTGTCGTCTCGCCGTGCCTGGCGAGCGGCCTTGGCGGCTTCGCCGAAACGGTCGGCATTGATGCGCAGGAATACCTGGTGTGCAAGGGAAGTGGCATACAGCGGCGCCAGCAAGTGAAAATCCTCATCATCAGTAGGGTCGTCGCCTGCAAGCCAATAAATCTGTTTGGCTCGTGTATGCGAGGCCTCAATACCTTTGGGTTGGGTAATGTCGGCAAACGCCTTGGCCCACTCGTCCGCCTGGCCTGGGTTGTCGCTCAAGGCAGCGCTGAATGCCGTATCTTCTTCCAATGCCAGTTCCAGTAGCGATTTCCCCCCGTGCTGCAGCTTGAGGAACTTATAAACATCCAGCGCCGCCGCATTGCCCACGACATCACCGCTGAAATCCTCGGGCAGTAAATGGCTTCCGACCAAGGGAATTTCAGGCAAAGCGGCGGGCTCGACATAACGGCTGGAGCCCTTGGCGTCTGGATGGGTCGCCTTCAGCGCATGGGTCACTACCTGCAACTGGCTGACCCGACGCGCGGCATCGCTAATCCAGACCTCGAAGCCGAATTGCTCGATAAGCGCCTCGCGCTTGGGATCGTCCGGGCCGAGCTTTTCCAGCTTGCCGGCCAGTCGTTCGTCGATAAACGCCTGTATTAGCTGGCGAATTTCACCGCTGCGATGCGCCTTATCCATTCATCCTCCGAATTATATTCCATTATAGTTTCATGTTTATGGGTAAAGGGAAAATTTAGCAACTGCAATGCAAGATAGCTATTCTTGAATCCTGCCGCAAGAGCAGCTCAGAAAATTATCGTTTCCTGTTTTGGGGACATCATGCTGCCGCACAGGCAGCGAGCCGCCGGCCCTGGGCCGGCTCCTTCCTTTTACTGCTGCGAAAACCCGACCGCTGAATGAAAGCGCCACAGCCCCCCATCCTTCAGCGTCCGCAGGGTCAGCCGTCCGAAACGCCTGGCACAGGCATCGAGAAGCATGTCCTGAGCTTCCGCCAGCTCGGACAATTCGGTGAGATAGTCCTCCTGCCCCCAGGGCCGGATACCTGGGCCTTGTTCCAGTTCGATACGCTGGAGATTCGCCTCGCACTGAACGAATAGATCCGGATCCCGAGGGCGCTCCTTGTGAACGCGATGAAGGAGCGCTTGCTCGCCGCTCTCATCCGGCAGCAGCACCAGTTCCTCTTCCTGACCCGTACTCTCTCGAAAGGGCCGCCATTGGCTCATCACGCCGGTCAGCGGCAAGCGGGGCATGGCAAACCAGCTGTAGGCCCCCAGGCTTGGTGCAGCAGTGGAGCCACTTACTTCGGCCAGGTATTTCTGACGCTTGCGCTTGGAGAGCTTCGCTAGCTCTTCTTCACTCAAAACCGGCGTTTCTTCGGTGCTTGTAGTTGACGGAGCAACCATCATTTCTTGCAGGCAAGCATGTTCCAGGTCGACGAGATTGCGGCGGGGCTCAGGCGTTTCGCGGGGCAGAATACGCGGGCGAGCGTCGATCATGTCCCGCTGTTCCGGCGACAGCAGCGTCATCAGCTCATGGCTTTGCAGCAGATGCGCTTCGGTCTCGAAACCGGGGCGTATAAATACCGGCGAGCGCCCATCGGGATGCTCAAGCGCTTTCAGATTGCGGTTGAGCAGCAGGATATTGGGGGTTTCGCAAGGTGCCGGGCGATGACGACGTACCCGGCCAGCCAGTTGAATCAAGGAGCGCATTGAAGAGGGCTCGACGATCGCCCAGTCGTAATCGTGGTCCCGCCCCACTTCGGTGACCGGCGAACCCAGCACGATAAACAGCTGATCCCGAGCTGGTGAGGCGTCGATACGGCGCCGAATATCCGGCAGTTCGAACACCGCTTGAGGGTCCTTGCGCGTTAACGTGCGATCCAGCTGCCGCTCGATGGCCGAGCGCATCAACAGCGGATATTGGGAGTGATATACACACAAGTGGATCTGGACATTTTCCTGCGCGCCGAGCCGGTAAAGCGACAGCGCCACTTCCACCAGCGGGTCGATATTGGCCATGCGGATCAAGCCGAAGGAGACGCGCTTGGCGCTTTTGAGTAGCGTCTCGCCGTGCCGGCAATGCAGGTCCAAGGCGTATTCGCGCAGCTGCGCGGCCAGCTCCTGGCGTATCTCCTGAGGCTGACGCGATGACGGTATCCATTCCGCCACTTCGGCGCGGCGGCGAATCGTATCCTTCGCCAACTGTTGATAGCGCTTCTGCACGAATTGCCGGTGGGCGCTTTCGAAGCTCGCTCGGTCGCTGCAGCCTTGCGCAAGCGTTGCGTTCTCATCGAACCAGGCACAACAAACGCTAGGGGTTCGCCCGGTTGGTTCCCCGCGATTACGCCGATAAACCGCGCGCCCCGCGCGGTAAGCATCGTAAAGCCCCGCCACCAGGGCGGGCGGCAGCGTGGCGGAAGAAAGCAGTACTCGAGAACCGAGCAGTCCCGCCCAGTTCACCAGCCGCGTCAACGCGGGCAAGTCATTGATATCGAAGTCGTCGATTTCATCGAGCACCAGATCGGAGGTCATCAGTCGCAGCATGGGGGCGATCTGTCCGCCACCTCGGGCGCTTTCCGTGGCGGGCATCAAATGATCCACGGTGCAAGTGAGAATCGGCGCGGCGATCAAGCTCTTGACCGTGGCATCATGAGCGACGCGCTTGAGGATCGGATGCTCGGAAAAATTTCCCTCGAACAGCACATGAGAGTCATCCGAAAGCAAGTCCTGGGAAGACGCGGAGCCGGTCCTTTCCGCCTCCGCCTCGTAGTGCTCGAACAGGGCGCGGCTGGCACTGCCGCCGACGCGAATCGCCAGCTCGTCTTCGCCCAGATGCATCTGTCGGCGGTAATCGCGGCCGGTCTGCAGGGTCAGGGTGCGCAGCCCCAAGGCAATGGAGAAACGCGCGCCTTTCTGCGGGTCCGCCAGGGCATACAGAATACGACCATTGGCCAGGGTCTTGCCGCAGCCGGTGGAAGCCATATTGATGCCGAAAAAACCGTGATCAGATGATTTGTCACGCAGCCCAACTGCAAGATCGAAGGCGCGATCCTGCCAGCGAAAGCGCGGATGTCCACTGCGCCGACGAAAGCCCTTGTGGCGTGCCAGCCGCGGCAGATGATCAGCCAAGGTGGCGAGATGGCGGGCATTTTCCTTGCTGAAACGCGCCACGCCCAGGAGATGGGCGTCGAGCTTTTGATTAGGCTCTCTTTTGTCAAACTCGCCAGGCTTGCGCATTGTATTGGCATAAAGCGCATAGTTCACATCGCCGCGCACCCAATCGTCATGACGAGGATTATCCAGGCTGGAGTAATAATGATCCGCCAGCATTAGACATAGCCGCGCCAGATGCATGACGTAAGCATTATCCAGCAGCGGCTCCGCATGACCGGGCAACCGCTTGAGAAGCCCTTCCGCGACCAGGGCCGCCTGCTGCTGCCACTTGATTGTTGCCACCGGCAGCTCGCCGGCCAGCTGCCAGTAAGGCGTCAGCCGCTCAGGATCGGTCTCGGTACAAGCCTCGTTCCATTGGTGGGTCAGCATGCCGGGTATATCGACCAGGGCGCTGGCGGAAAGCCCTTTCAACTTGCCGCCCAGACGTTCGGGATTATCGCCGGGTTTCAACGGCAGACGGTGATGGCTAAGCAACAGCCATCCCACCGCCTGGGCCAGCGGCGGCAGCCGGGTAAAAGGCGTCATGCTCTCGGCGTCTAATCCATCCCGTTGCAAATGGCGCATCCAGCTGTCGGCGAAATCCGCCGGTGGCTCTATCAGGCGCCGGAGCCATCCTTCATCGTCATCCTCGCCGACAAACGCCTGGAAAAGCCGCAGCGACAGCCATTCGTGACGATAGAGGTTCCTGCCCTCCAGCTTTCCTTCTAGCCGCAACTGAAAAGCGACACTGGCCTTGCCCAAATCGTGTAGCAATGCGGCCAAGGTGGCCAGCAGCTTGATATCCTCGCCGCTATGCCAATCGTTCTCGTCGGTGCGACGTAAAATGTCTCGTGAAGTGGTATTGGTGGGCACGGCGCCTTGCATGTTGAAGCGGCTGGCATCGCCGACGATCCACATCAGTTCGCTATGGTCGCGGCCACGAATCCAGTGACAGGCCACCGCGGTATTCTTGCGCGCGCTCTTTCTCAGCAATTTTCTGAGCGTATCCAGCCCTGCCTGGGTGATGGGCGTCTGCCAGGTGCGCTCACCGCGCCGTTCGGCAAACTGATCGAGAATGCGCCGGGTCTCCTTGAGGGCATTCTTGTTGCACTGGGAGACGATCAGCACGTTCATGGCTGCGTGTTTCCCAAGTCGGTGGCGATATCCTTCAGGGTGTCGATCATGAAATCCAGGGATTCGCTACGGGTGAGGCTTTCGATGCAGGCCTGGCGAAACTCCTGTTCTTCATCGCCGCGCATGGCGGAAATAAACGCCTGGGGGAGAATGACCGCGTCCTTGACCAGATCCGCTACATCGAACACCAGTCCGCCTCGCCGGGTCTTGCCGTGTAAGACGGCTAGGCCGTGGGGAATACCCAACACCCAGGTCGCGGTGGCGCCCAAGCCATAAGCGAGATAATTGCCATGATCGAGAAAACGATTGGCGGGGTCCGTGCCACTGCCGCGCTTGGCTCGTGTAAAATCGCCGTAGTTCACCGCCTGCACCGCCAGCTTGAACAGTGTCTTGGTCAAGCGTGCTTCCAGGGTCAGCAAATCGGTGGTGTTTGGTGCCTTTTCAATGGCCTGGCGGTGGTGCGTCAGCGCTGAGGTCAGGTGGTCTTTCGAGATCGTGAAACCGGCGTCGTGTAATGGCCTGCTATCGAGCCAATGGGTTTCGATTCTTGAGAGGCGCGCCAGTTGGAAGTGTTTGGCGGCTTCGAGGCGCATCTCGTCGTAGAACCAGAAGCCTACCCAATACTGTAGATACTCGGTGGGCCGGTATTCACTTTGTGGACTGAACCAGGCAACCTCAACGTCGACTTCGTTGGCGGAAAATAGCGGCGTGCCGCCGCCACCGCAAAAACCGACCAATACGCCGGCCTTGGCCAGTTCGCGCATGGCGGCTTGAGTGATCGAAGTGCCGGTGCCCAGCAGTATCGAGCTGGTATTAGCGATGGGAATGTTCCAATACTTCGATTGGCGCCCTTCGTCGGTGACATATTCCACCCGACCGCCGTTGACCAGCACGCGGCAATGCTGAAGGTAATAAAGGTTTGCTCGCTTGGAATGCAGAATTGTCTTGAGCGATGAGGGCGAGAGGTCGTCCATGCTACTCTCCGGTTTATCTAGGCTTTCTTATACTCAATCTGCGGCTATCATATGCTTATCGGTCTCGATACGAAGTGCTGAAAAAGAGATGTTTCGAGCCTCACATTTTGAAATGAATATCGAATCTAGATAAGGCATATTCCATACCGAGAAGATTCACTCTCGTCCTCTTCTCTAGCTTGATGCATCATGGATTGTTACGTGCTCCCCACGGCGATGTTCCGCGAGCATGGTTAGGAGAGAAGCGTCAAGATGCAGGCGCAGTACGATCAGGATACCTATGCCTGGGCTCTGGAGCAGGCGTCGCTTTTGCGTGCCGGTAAACTCGACCAAATCGATATCGAGCATATCGCCGAGGAAATCGAAAGCGTGGGCAAGGGAGAACGACGCGCCTTGGTAAGCCAGCTGGCGCGCCTGTTCATGCACTTGTTGAAGTGGGACCACCAACCCCAGCGGCGCTTGCACAGCGAGCGTATCTCGATCATCGATGCGCAGGCGAAAGCGGCTCGACTTCTCAACGACAACCCGAGCTTGAAAGCATCGCTGGATAAAATCGTTGAAGTGGCTTACGAGGATGCTCGCCGCGCAGCAGCCATTGAAACGGAAAGAGAAATCGATGTCTTTCCCGCCATGCCTCTCTACAGCTTCGCGGACGCGATGAGCTTCGTGCCAGAATCCAACTGAATCAGTGGGCTTCGCTATTTCAGTCATTAATAGCTAATGCCACCATCCCTCAAGCCCCAGTCGGAATCACACAACATTCTCTTTTCAATAACGCCGAATGAAGCCTCGCGATGACACCCTTTATTCGGCTTCCCCAAGTTTAGATCAGACACGGTTACAATGCCGTATACCTTGAGCCGGTGCAGGGTCAGCCTCAACGTCTACGCTATAAGAGGACCCCGAATCAAGGAGGCAACATGGCCAAGGACACCGCCGTTAATCCCCCCGCGTCACGCACCGCAAACTCCCCTAAACGTCCCCTCGCCCCCGAGGTACGTGAGCCCGATGAGTCAATTGCCGATGTTTCCGAAAGCGAGGCGGTACCGCCGACGGACGCACCGACGGACCCCCTCACCCGCTGGAACCAGCAGA
This sequence comes from Halomonas sp. GXIMD04776, assembly GCF_049808615.1. Classification (NCBI taxonomy): domain Bacteria; kingdom Pseudomonadati; phylum Pseudomonadota; class Gammaproteobacteria; order Oceanospirillales; family Halomonadaceae; genus Halomonas; species Halomonas sp. GXIMD04776. Next base: position 29,819 of record NZ_JBNCAN010000003.1, read on the forward strand.
CCCATGCCGCCATCGCGCGGCTGACTGCCGGGATATCGCCGGCCTCGCTATTGCAAGCCTACAGCGACTGGTGGATGCATCTGGCGCTGTCGCCGGGCAAGCAGGCGGCGCTTGCCCTCGAGGCGCAGCAGAGCGTCTTTCAATTCGCCGGCTACCTGCCCGGGGCGATGCTGCATGGGGGCGAGTACGAACACTGCATCGAGCCGGCGGAGCAGGACGACCGGTTCAAGGATGGTGCATGGCAAACTTGGCCGTTCAATGCGATGCACCAGAGCTTCCTGCTCACTCAGCAGTGGTGGCATAACGCGACCTCTGATGTTCCGGGCATGAATCACCATCACGAGGACGTGGTCAACTTCATGACCCGCCAGTGGCTCGACGTGTTCTCGCCGGCCAACAGCCTGTTCACCAATCCGGTGGTACTGAAGCGCACTGCGGAGTATGGCGGGCGCAATCTGCTGGAAGGCGCCGTGCATTTTCAGGAGGACGCCGCACGCATGGCACGCCGTCAGCCGCCGGTGGGGGCAGAACACTTCACCCCCGGAGAGACGGTGGCCGTTACCCCGGGCAAGGTGGTCTACCGCAACCAGCTCATGGAGCTGATTCAGTACGCCCCCGCCACGGACAAGGTACAGGCCGAGCCGCTTTTGATCGTGCCGGCCTGGATCATGAAGTACTACATCCTCGATCTGTCACCGGAGAACTCCCTGGTGCGCTACCTGGTGGAGCAGGGCCATTCGGTATTCATGGTGTCCTGGAAGAATCCGGGCAGCGACGAGCGCGACATGGGCCTGGAGGATTACCGCAAGCTCGGCATCATGGAAGCCCTCGACGCGGTCAATGCCATCGTCCCCGGGCATAAAATTCACGGCGTGGGCTACTGTCTTGGTGGCACGCTGCTCTCCATTGCCACGGCGATCATGGTCCGCAACGGCGATGATCGCCTGGCCTCCCTGACCCTGTTCGCCAGCCTCACGGACTTTACCGAACCCGGGGAACTTGAGCTGTTCATCGACGAAAGCCAAGTGCATTTCCTGGAAGACGCCATGCGCGAGCAGGGCTACCTGGAAGACTGGCAGATGAAAGGCACTTTTCAACTGCTGCAGTCCAACGACCTGATCTGGTCGAAGATGGTGCAGGAGTACCTTCTGGGCGAGCGCATGCCCACCATCGACCTGATGGCCTGGAGCACCGACGGCACCCGCATGCCCTATCGCATGCACGCCCAATACCTGCGTCGGCTGTATCTCGACAACGCCCTGGCCCTGGGTCGCTACCGGGCCGATGGCCAGCCGGTGCTGCTGGATGACATTACCCTGCCGAGCTTCCTGGTAGCCACCCGCAAGGATCATATCGCCCCCTGGCGCTCGGTCTATCGCAATCAGTTGCACTTGGGTGGCGACACCACCTTCGTGCTCACCAGCGGCGGCCACAATGCCGGCGTGGTCAGCGAGCCCGGCCATCGCCACCGGGTCTATCAGATCGCCGACAAGCCCGCCGATGCGCCTTACGTCATCGCCGAGCGCTGGCGCGACGAGGTGGAAGAGCGCGAGGGTTCCTGGTGGCCGGAATGGCATCAATGGTTGCTCGAACATTCCAGCGGCCAGAGTGATCTTCCTCGTATGGGCAATGACAAGAAAGGATATGCACCTTTGGAAGACGCCCCAGGGCACTACGTGCTCGAACGCTGAGGACCGAGCATCTTCATCAGTCAAGGAGAAGAACATGCAACTCAAGGATAAAGTGATCGCGATTACTGGCGCCGCAGGGGGCCTAGGCCGGGCCATGGCGGTACGCCTGGCCAGTCGTGGTGCCAAACTGGCGCTGCTCGATCTGGATGAAGACGGCCTCAAGCAGACGCGTGAGCAGTGCGAGCAGGCCGGCGCAACATGCCGCTGCTACCCACTGGACATCACCGAGGAAGCGCAGGTAGAGGCGTGCTTCAATCAGGTGATAAAGGAGTTCGGAAGCCTGCACGGTCTCGTTAACAATGCGGGGGTCACCGCTGACGGCCTATTGGTCAAGGCCAAGGACGGCCAGGTCGAGAAGAAACTCTCCCTGGAAGACTGGGATAAGGTTTCGCAGATCGACATGCGAGGTGTATTCCTCTGCGCGCGGGAGGGCGCCACCCAGATGATCGAGCACAACGAATCCCAGCCGGAGAGTCGCGGCGTCATCGTCAATATTTCCAGCATCAGCCGGGCAGGCAATGTGGGCCAGACCAACTATTCTGCGGCCAAGTCCGGCGTGGCGGCCATGACCGTGACCTGGGCCAACGAGCTCAACCGCCACGGCATTCGCGTCGCCGCCATCGCTCCTGGCTTCTGTCAGACCGCCATGGTCGAGAAGATGCCGAAAAAGGCCCGGGAGAGGCTCGAGTCCAGCATCCCCTTGAAGCGCCTGGGCGAGCCGGACGAGATCGCCCATGCGGTGCAGTTCGTTCTGGAGAACAACTATTTCCATGGCCGGGTGCTGGAAGTGGACGGCGGCTTGAGGTTGTAATCCCCGTATCGAGAACGGCGCCCTGGAAATCCAGGGCGCCGAGGTGACGATGTTCAAGCACTGGGCTGTTCCGGGCTGTCCGGAATGTTGGTATGGCCCGGCTCGAGTCGGTTGAGGTGCAGGAAATGCAGGTGGCTTTCGTACTGATCGAGGATATCCTCGATCACCTGCTCACGCGAATAGCCCATGAGATCGTAGCCTTGGCTGCCTTCGAGCAGATACACCTCTAGCCGATAATAGCGTGACGATGCCTGGGGGGTGTGCATGGCGAAACCGGGGGTGTTGAAACCGTGCCCCCACACCTGATAACTGAAGTTCTGCTCGTTCTCGTGATCGACGTTCAGCGCCACATAGTCGTCGCCATTCTGGGTGCCTTGATTGACCTCGACCCCCAGCCCGCCCTCACGTAACTGATCGGCCACCGACTCCATGGCAGGTTTGACGGTCTCCTGCAGGAAGCGCTGGGCCTGCTTGCGGTCGGGGAAGCTCATGGCGCGCTTGAGGCGTTGTTGCCAACTGCGGCTGGCACCGCGCTCACCGCCGCCCCCGGTACGTCCCGAGAGATGACCGGGCAGACTGACGCGCTGACTGTCCATCTTGAAGGCCTCGAGCTTGAGCGCCTTGTAAAGGCCGGCCATCATGAAGAACAGCACCACCGAAAACGGCAGCCCCGTGATTACCACGGCGCTTTGCAGCGTGGTCAACCCCCCCGCCAACAATAGCGACAGGGTGAGGACGCCAATCACCGCCGACCAGAGAATCCGCATCCAGATCGGCGCATCGCTGTTGACGTCCTTGAGAATCGTCGTGAAGTTCGACAATACCAAGGCCCCGGAGTCGCCGGAGGTGACGAAGAACACGATGGCCAGAATACTCACCGCGATGGTGGTAAAGACCGGCGCCGGATACTGCTGCAAAAACAGATAGATGCCCGCCGGCGGATTGTCCATGACCTGCTGCCCGAACTCGGTGCCGCCGTTCATGGCGATATCCAGGGCGCTGTTTCCCAGTAATGACATCCAGATCATCATGAAGGCGATGGGTAGGGTCAGGGTACCTGCGACGAAGGTGCGGATCGTGCGCCCGCGAGAAATACGCGCCAGGAACAGGCCGACGAAAGGCCCCCAGGCAATCCACCAGGCCCAGAAGAACAGCGTCCAGGCATTGAGCCAGTCGGTCGGTGTATCGAAGGCATAGGTGTTGAAGGACATGGACACGAAGCTGGCCAGATAGTCGCCCAGATTCATGACCAGCGCATTGAGCAGGAAGATCGTCTTGCCCGCAAACAGCACGAACAGCAACAATGCGATCGCGAGCAGAATATTGAATTCCGAGAGGCGGCGGATGCCGCGCTCCACCCCGGTCACCGCGGAAATGGTGGCGAACACCACGATAGCCAGCACCAACGCCGTCTGGGTCCAGGCGCTTTCGGCGATACCGAACATGAAATTCAGCCCATAATTGAGCTGTATGACACCGATCCCGAGGCTCGCGGCGATGCCGAATACGGTGCCGAGCACTGCAGCGGTGTCCACCGCATGGCCGATCGGCCCGTAGATCTTCTTGCCGAAGATGGGATAAAGCGCGCTGCTGATGGTCAAGGGCAGGTTATGCCGATAGCTGAAGAAGGCCAGGGACATGCCCACCAGAGTGTAGATACCCCACCCGGACAATCCCCAATGCAGGAAGGTCAATTGCATGGCATGGCGCGCCGCGGCAACCTGCTCCTCGGGCGCGTTGGGGGCGTTATAGAACTGGGTCAACGGCTCTGCCAGGGCGAAGAAGATGACGCCAATGCCGATACCCGCCGAGAACAGCATGGCGGACCAGGAAAACAGATTGAAGTCGGGTCGAGCATGCTCGGGGCCCAGGCGGATCTTTCCGAAGCGAGACATGCCAATGATGATCACGAAACCCAGATAGATCACCACGGTAAGAAAGTAGTACCAGCCAAAGGTGCGGGATATCCAACCTAGAATGGCATTGATGATGCCATTGGCTTGTTCGGTAGCGATCATCGCCCATAGCGAAAACACGACGATGCCCACGACGGAGCTGTAAAAAACCGTGGGATTGATACGATCCTGGGTAGGTTCCTCCTGAGAGGGTATGTTCATACGAGTCCTTGTTAATTAGGTAATGCTCGCCAGCATCTCCATAGCGTAGATACAATTCCATGAATTGCTGTAAGTAAATGCCTCCGGCAAGCTAGTCGCTTTTTGTTATCTTGTATCCTGTTCTTAATTGCAAGGCGGTTTCATGGCTTCTCATCATCGCCATCGTCCCGATGGCCCCTGCCATTTTTCATTGATGTCCCTGTCGGCGAAAAAGCGCCTGGCCGTGGCGTTGGCCCCGCTTGCGCTCTTGTGGCTGGCGGTCGCCTGGGCCACCGGGAGCTTTGGCTGATGTCGCGACTGCATCTGCAAGATGTGCACCTGGCCCAAGGCGGGCGCAGCGTGCTCGAAGGGCTCACCGGGAGCTTTCAAGATGGGGCCATCACCGCATTGATCGGTGCCAATGGTGCAGGCAAAAGCACCTTGATTCAATCGATCATGGGCTTGCTGCCACCGATGGCCGGTCGCATCGAGTGCCACGTGCCGAGAGAGCGTCGTGCCTGGCTGCCTCAGCAGTTGGCCCTGGACCTGAGCTTTCCCATGAGCGTCGAGGAGCTGGTGATGACCGGCACCTGGCCCAGTCACGGGGCCTTGAAAGGCTACTGCGCCGCGCACTATCGCAAGGCTCGGGAGATCATGGCGCGCTTGGGCATTTCGCAGCTTGCCCATCGCCCGCTCGGTGAGCTTTCCGGGGGCCAGCGCCAGCGAGTGCTGCTCGGTCGTACGTTGATGCAGGAGGCTGAGTTGCTGTTGCTCGACGAGCCCTTTGCCAACGTCGACAGCGATACCGTCGAGGTGCTCACTCAGGTGCTGCGCGACATGGCCGCGGCGGGGACTACTCTCATCATCGTGCTGCACGATCTCGAGCAGTTGGCGCGACTGGCCGACTGCGTGCTGCTGCTCGCCCAAGGCAAGGGTGAGTGGTTCACGCCCCAGACGCTTCTCGAGCACTATGGACGAACACCGCTTACCGGTACTGCGCTGTCTTCACTTGATTTGCGCGGGGCGGCCTCATGATCGATACGCTCGATGCGCTACTGTTCGCCCCACTGACGGACTACGGTTTCATGCGTCGTGCCCTGGTGGCGGGACTGGCGTTGTCCCTGGCCGTACCCTCTCTCGGGGTATTCTTGATGCTGCGCGGCATGAGCCTGATGGGGGATGCCATGGCCCATGCGATTCTTCCCGGGGTCGCGCTGGGATTCTTGCTCGCGGGTTTCTCGCTGCCGGCGATGAGTCTGGGCGGCGTGCTCTCGGGTCTGATCGTCGCCGGCCTGGCCGGCGGGGTGTCGCAGATGACCGGCCACCGGGAGGACTCGGCGATGGCCAGTTTTTATTTGATCTCGCTCGCGGCGGGCGTATTGCTGGTCTCGTTGGGGGGCAGTAGCGTCGATCTCACCCATGTGCTGTTCGGCTCGATCCTGGCGGTAGACTCGAGCGCTCTGCTGCTCATCGCCACGGTCTGCAGCCTGACGGTGCTATTGCTGGCGCTGATGTTCCGCGCCCTGGTGGTCGAATGCCTCGATCCGCTGTTCCTGCGCGGTCAGGGCGTGCATAGCGGTCTGATTCACGGGTTGTTCCTGGGCCTGGTGGTGCTCAACCTGACCGCCGGCTTCCAGACCCTGGGCACGCTAATGGCGGTGGGTCTGATGATGCTGCCGGCAACCGCCGCGCGCTTCTGGTCCAAGCGCCTGGAGGGCTTGATAGGCCTGGCCATCCTCATCGCCATGCTGGCCAGCACCGGAGGCTTGTTGCTCTCCTATCATCTTGGCTTGCCCTCCGGCCCCTGCATTATCCTGCTGGCGGGCATCGCCTATCTGTTCTCGGCGTTATGCGGTCGTCACAATAGCGTATTGGCGCGTCTGCGCCGTCCCGGGGCAGCCACCGAAACACCCCATACCGAAGAATCGCCCCCCTCCCATCACAGGACGATATGATGCGCAAATCCTTGGCTCTCGCCCTATTGCTGGCGCTAAGTCTAAACGTTACCCAAGCTGCGGAACCGCTACGAGTGGTGACAAGCTTCAGCATTCTCGCCGATATGGCCAAACAGGTCGGGGGGGAGCAGGTCGACGTGACCTCCCTGGTGGCGCCGAACAGCGATATCCACGCCTTCTCCCCCAGCCCCACCCAGGCGCGCAGCCTCGGCCAGGCGGACATTCTCATCTTCAATGGCCTGCAACTCGAAGGCTGGTTGAAGCGTCTTATCGACGCCAGTGACTACGCCGGTGTCCGGGTAACCGCCAGCGATGGCATCACGCCCCTGGTCAGCGACGGTCATGCTTCCGGCGCTTCGGAAGACGAGCATGAGGATGGCCACGATCACGGCCACGGTGAAGCCGACCCGCATGCCTGGCTGGATGTGGCCCGGGCACAGCAGTATGTCGTCAATATTCGCGAAGGGCTGATCGAGGCCGATCCAAGCAACGCCGCGCGCTATCGTGACAACGCAGAGCGTTACCTCGAGCAGCTCGAGGAGCTCGATCAGGATATTCGCGCCTCGATGGCTGCAATCCCCGAGGCACAGCGCGTCGTGGTCACCGGCCACCAGGCCTTCGGCTATTTCGCCGATGCTTACCATGTGCGTTTTCTATCCCCGGCAGGGCTGAGCACGGCGGCAGCGCCTTCCGCTGCGGACATGGCGCGACTGATCGATGTCATACGCGACAATCAAGTGCCGGCACTGTTTCTCGAGAACAACGCCAATCCGGGCATCATTGAGCAACTCGCCGAAGAAACCGGCCTGCCCATTGCCGGTACACTCTACTCCGGCGCGCTGGCCAGCGATGGCGAAGCCAGCACCTATGTCGGCATGATGCGCCATAATGCAACGCTGCTAAGTAAGGGCTTGACGACCAACGCCGACTGACGGGAACTCCAAACCAGACCCGAGAAGGACGACGCTTCGCACCATGCTGCGACTAACCAGCATCACCAAGACATACCCGACACCGCAGGGACCGCTCAAGGTGCTGGATGAGGTCGATTTGACCCTTGCAGCCGGCGAAAGCCTGGCCTTGATGGGGGAGTCCGGCAGCGGCAAATCGACCCTCCTGCACCTGGCAGCAGGGCTGGATCTGCCGGACGACGGCAGCGTGCATCTCGGTGCTCAGCGTCTTTCGGCCTTGAGCGAGACAAAGCGTGCCGCGCTACGTCGTGATCAACTGGGGCTGGTGTTTCAGCAATTCCATCTGGTACCGAGCCTGTCGGTGCGGGACAACCTTACCCTGCAGGCACGACTTGCGGGGCGCGAGGACGATGCCTGGACCGAGCATCTGCTCACACGTCTTGGGCTTGCCGAATTCGCCGCGCGCTATCCGGAGCAGCTTTCCGGCGGGCAGCAACAGCGCCTGGCCATCGGCCGCGCGCTGGCGCCGAAACCGCGCCTTCTATTGGCGGACGAACCCACCGGCAACCTCGACGAGGCTGCCGCGGATCAGGTGCTGGACTTACTGCAGACGCTGATCGATGAAAGCGGCTGTGCATTGTTGATGGTCACTCACAGCGCCCGAGTCGCCGCGCCCATGCAGCGCCATCTGATGCTCCAACGCGGCCGGCTGATGGACATGCCCCAGTGAATACCGGCTCATCAAGCGTGCTGCGCACGACCCTTGCGACCCTGCTGTCGCACTACCGACGCCATCCGGGTCAGCTAATCATGCTATTGCTGGGGCTCTGGGTCGCCAGTGCCCTCTGGAGCGGTGTGCAGGCCATCAATGCCTCGGCCCGAGAAAGCTACGCCCGGGCCGAGGCGCTATTCAGCGCGGACCTCGATCGTATCGAGCGCCGCGATGGTGCGGCCCTGACGATAGACGACTATCTCACCCTTCGGCGCGCCGGCCTGCCTGTCTCACCGATCATCGAGGGTGAGTTGTCCTTGGCCAAAGGCGAGAGCCTGACGCTGATCGGTATCGAGCCCTTGAGCCTGCCCGGTGGCGGGCCCCTGGCGCAGCAGGATGGTGATGCAGACTCCCTTCGCAACTGGTTGATTCCGCCTTATCGCGTGCGGGTCGCACCGGACAGCCTCGAAAAGGCCCGCATGCTTGACGATTTGCCACCGCTAGAGCTCGATCCCGATCTGCCTCCGGCAACGCTGGTAACCGATATCGCCGTCGCTACTCGGCTACTGAACATGGACCGGCGCATCACGCGACTGGTGATTGCGCCGGATCGGAAGATCGAACTACCACCGGCATTCCTGCGCATCTCAACGGAAGCGCTGGCCTCGCCGGGGCAGCTCGCCGACAGTTTCCATCTCAATCTCACCGCCATGGGCCTGCTGGCTTTGGTAGTGGGGCTATTCATCGTGCATGCCGCCCTGGGGCTGGCGCTGGAGCAGCGTCTGGGCTTGCTGCGCACCCTGTGCGCCTTAGGGGTGCCGGCGCGGACGCTGATCCTGGCACTGGGGCTGGAACTGTTGCTGATGGGGTTGATCGGCGCGCTGCTGGGTATCGTGAGCGGTGTCATCTTGGCACAGTTGCTGTTGCCGGACGTGGCGGCGACCCTGGATGCACTTTACGACACCACGGTCAGCGGTACGCTGGCCCTGCCTTGGCACTATTGGCTGGGGGGCCTTGCCATCACGCTTGGGGGGCTTTTCAGTGCCGGGGCCAGCATGCTGTGGCGCGCCGCCCGGGTGAACGTGTTGGCCCTGGGCCAGGCCCAAGTCTGGCGCTCTCGCCTGCGTGGCCAATTGCGGCTGCAGGCGTTGCTCGGCGGCGGATTGCTGGCGGGCGCTGCGCTTTTATGGTGGCAATTGAGCAGGCCTGGCGGCCATCAGGAGTTGGCCTTGGGCTTTACCTTGGTAGCGTTGTTGCTGCTGGGAACTGCGCTTTGGTTGCCGCCCTTGCTAGCGGGTGTGCTTGGTTTGCTGGCCAGACGTCTGCCCCGGCGTGCCGCGCTACTACAATGGAGCCTGGCCGATCTGCAGTTGCAGCTTCCACAACTTTCCTTGGCGATGATGGCCTTGCTGCTGGCCCTTTCTGCCAATCTGGGGGTAGGCAGCATGGTGGGTGGCTTCCGTTTGACCTTTCTTGACTGGCTCGATCAGCGCTTGCTGGCGGATCTCTACGTGCGTCCCTCCGCGGAGCAGTTTGATGATCTTCGATCCTGGCTACAGGAGCGTTCCGAGGTGGCCACCCTGCTGCCAACTCGTTCTGCCGAGACCGAGCTGATCGGGAGCGACGCCGACGCCGCGCCGGTCGCACTGTTCGGCATCGTTCCGGAGCCCATTCTGCGTCGCCACTGGCCGCTGCTCGACACCCTGGAAGGTCGTGAGGCCGCCTGGGATGCACTGAATCAGGGAGCGATCTTCATCAACGAGCAGTTGGCTCGACGACAGGGCTTTGAAACCGGCGATACACTGCAATTGAAAAGTCCGACGGGGCTGATCACCTTGAACATTGCGGCCGTCTATCCGGATTATGGCAACCCGCGCGGCGAGATCGCACTGCCGGTGTCGCGTCTGGCCGAAGCGTTCAAGGCGCCTCCGGGTACGCTAGGCGTGGTGCTGGCGCCCACGGATGACCGGTCACAGACCCTTGAACGCCTGCAGAATGCGTTGCGCGAACGTTTTCGCCTGACCAGCGAAGGAACAGATGGGACGCCGCTGATCGATCAACAGGCGCTCAAGCAGGTGGCTACCGAGGTATTCGAACGTACCTTCACCATCACTCGTGCGCTCAATGTGCTGACCCTGGGCGTCGCCGGGCTGGCGCTGCTGACCACTCTGCTGGCTCAGGCCGAGGCGCGCCGCGCCCAACTGGCCCCGCTTTGGGCGCTGGGTGTGGCCCGACGCCAACTGGTCCTGCTCCAGCTCGGTCAACTGGTGATGGCTGCCCTGGGCACCGCGCTATTGGCGATCCCCTTGGGACTACTGCTGACCGGTGCCCTGGTAGCGGTCATCAACGTGGCCGCCTTTGGCTGGCGTTTGCCACTGCATGTGTTCCCCGGGCAAATGATCGTGACCGTTACACTGGCGGTGGCCGTCGCGGCTCTGGCTGCTCTGATTCCAGCCTGGCGCCTGTGGCGTGTGCCGCCGCGCCAGCTATTGCAGGAGTTCGCCGCCGCATGAAGCGTCTTCTGATCGCCTTCTCGCTGGTTATCGCCGCGCTGCTGATCGGCTGGCAGCTCTGGCCCGAGGACGCGCCATCCACCACGAGCTATGCAGGACTGGGGGAAAGTGTTGGCGACTTTCGTCAGGCGCGACCCGGCACGGAACTGAATTTCCCCGCCGATCATGGACCGCATCCGGACTATCGCATCGAATGGTGGTATCTGACCGCCAATCTCATCGCAGAGGATGGGCGGCATTTTGGCGTGCAGTGGACTTTGTTCCGTCAGGCGATGGCGCCTACCGATCCACAATCGGAAAGCGAAATCCCCTGGGCCAGCCGCCAACTCTGGATGGCCCACGCAGCACTGTCGACGCCCAAGGATCACCGCTTCAGCGAACGCTTCGCCCGGGGAGGTATCGGCCAGGCCGGGGTTGATGCAACACCTTTCGATGCCTGGATCGATGACTGGTCGCTAAGTACAGTGGACGGCACCGCAGGCTTCGATCACTTGAAGGTAACGGCGCAAGGGTCGGATTTTGGCTATCGGCTGACGCTTGACGCCGAGGGGCCGCTGGTACGCCATGGTGAGCAAGGATTCAGTCAGAAATCCGCCGATGGTCAGGGCTCGATGTATTACAGTCAGCCGTTCTTTCACGTCAGCGGCGAGATACGGGTCGATGACAAGCCTATCGCCGTCACCGGTCGCGCCTGGCTGGATCGGGAGTGGAGCAGCCAATTGCTGGGGCCGACCCAGAGCGGCTGGGACTGGTTCTCGCTGCATCTTGCCAACGGTGCCAAGCTGATGGCATTTCGCTTGCGTGGCGGGGGCGAGGATGGAAACCAGAGCTATCTCTCCGGCAGCTGGATCACCCCTCAGGGTGACGCAATCCCTCTTGAAGGCGATGAACTGCGCTTGACCCCGCTTGAGTACCAGAAGGTGGCAGAACGTGAATTACCCACTCGCTGGCGTGTAGAAGTACCCGAACGACATCTCGATGTAGAGGTGCGCGCCCGCCATCCGAATCAGTGGATGGACACCTCCTTCGCCTATTGGGAAGGCATGGTAAAGGTCAGTGGTAGCCATGGCGGTGAGGGGTATCTGGAGATGACCGGCTACGCCAGTGAGTGAGGCGATGACGAGACTAAGCTACGCTAATGTTGACCCATCATCATGAACGAAGAGGAGCAGAACATGGCGATATTTACCGAACAACATCCCGGCGTCGATACCCATGTACCCCCGGAAACCTCCGGCTTCACCCTTAACCATACCATGCTGCGTATCAAGGCTCCCGAGCGCTCTTTGGCCTTCTATAGCCATGTATTCGGGCTACGCGTGCTGCGCAAGCTGGATTTCCCCGAGATGCAGTTCACGCTGTACTTTCTGGCCCGAGTGGATGTAGACGAGACGGTACCCGACGAGATAGGTGAGCGCACTACCTGGACGTTCAGTCGACGAGGCGTACTCGAGCTGACCCATAACTGGGGCACCGAAAACCAGCCCGATTTCGCCTATCACGACGGCAACGCCGAGCCTCAGGGCTTTGGTCATATCTGCTTCTCGGTGCCGGATCTGTCGACGGCCATGCACTGGCTCGAGAGCAATCAGGTCGAGTTCGTCAAGCGCCCTGAAGACGGCAAGATGAAGAATGTCGCCTTCGTCAAGGATCCGGATGGCTATTGGATCGAGATCGTCGAGCCGGCGTTGATGAGCAAGATGGGCCAAGGCTGAACAGAGCGGCACGAGGCCGGCGTGAGCCGTGCCCCGTGCTTAACACTCAGTCATTCAGCTTTTTCAGCGTTCCCTCCTTGTGGGCCGCTACGTGATCGGTCTTGTCGCTCTTGATCTCGTACTGCGGCTCCTCCGGGGAGGCGCGCCGATTGTGGCCCTTGTAGTCGAAATCTTCGGTGTGCACCTTTGTGATGACGCCACTCACATGACCAGCTTCGGAATTCCAGGTCACATGATCACCTACCTTGAACTTGGCCATGGTTTTATCCTTCTTGAGATAGATCAAACGCTTCCTGCAATGCCGGCCAGGCGGGCTCACCGTTTCTGGTAGTCACCCCTTCAACGAAGGATTTGACCTTTTCCGGGTTCTTCTTGATCCACTCCAGAGCCACTTCCTCCGGGTCACGATTCTCGAAACCGAAGCCCAGGATCATCTCACTCTGGTCGTCCGCGGAGATCACGACCTGATCGAGAAACTTGGAGACATTGGGATGAGAGTCGGCAAAATCCTTGTTGAGCAATGTCTTCACATCGCTGCGTCCGCCATTCGGCCCCCACAGATCCTTGGGGTCGTCGAGGTAGGTAATGTCGTACTCGATGTTCATCCAGTGCGGGGTCCAGCCGCCAAATACGACCCACTCGTCGTTGCTGATGGCGTCTTTCACCACGCTGAGCATGCCCGGGGTCGATGTCTCGGAAAGATCCCAGTCCCCCAGGCCATAGATATCTTCATCCACTCCACGGTTGAGGATCTCGCTCATTCCCGAGCCGGCCTCGATATTGTAGACAGTACGACCGAGACGCTCGGCGAACTCTTCGTTGTCCAGATCTTCGGCGGAGGTCAGCCCCGCCTCGGCGACATAGCTCGGCACCGCGAAACCCAGTCGTGCACCGTCGACGTTGTTGCCTAGATCAACGATGGTACCTTTCTCCATGCTCGGATCGTACATGGGCTGCTGGGCGGGCAACCAGGCGGCGAGAAACGCATCGATCTCGCCCAGATTGAGCGCCTCGTAGGTGATGGTGGAGCCGATCTCCTGCTGGCTGGGCTGATAACCCAGCGCCTCGAGCAGCTTGGATGCCATGGCGGTCTTGACGGTGACTCCTGGCCAGGCCGGTGCGGAGAAGCGCACGCTGGCGTCTTCCTGCTGCGCCATGGCGGTAGCGGGAACTACCAAAGGAAGTGTCAGAAGCGCCGAACCGACAATGAGAGGCAGCGGATAGCGTTTCATCATAAAAGAACTCCTTCGCGTTCAAGTAAACAATGTTTATTATTTGCGCCAATGACTATAACACTGTTTTATCGTGAGGCTGGCTACCGCCGTTCTCGGCTCCCGTGCCTTGATAAACCACAACGGAGACGCTATACGGCACCCTCCTTCATCAGCCTGCCTATGTACTCTGCCTGACGCACCGCCAGGGCAACGATGGTCAGGGTTGGATTCTCCGCTGCCGAGGTGGTGAATTGGCTGCCATCCGAGATGAACAGGTTGGGGATGTCGTGCGTCTGACCATGCCCATTGCACACTCCGTCCTGCGCCTTCTCGCTCATGCGGCAGGAGCCCAGATTGTGGGTCGAGGGGTAAGGTGGTGTCAGATAGATGTCCTTGGCGCCTACTGACTCGTACAGCTTACTGCCCTGCTGAAATGCGTGTTCGCGCATGGCGACGTCGTTAGGATGATCGTCGTAGTGCACGTTGGCCACCGGCAGTCCGTAGGCGTCCCTGGCCTGCTCGTTCAGGGTGATGCGGTTGCTCTCTCGCGGCATGTCTTCGCCGACCAGCCACATGCCGGCCATGTGATCGTACTGATCCAGCGCGCCGGTGAACTTGCTGCCCCAGGCGCCGGGATCGAGGAAGGCCGCCATGAACGGCAATCCCAGCGACAGCGTTTCCATCTCGTAGCCGCCGACGAAACCACGCGAGGGATCGTGCCGCGCCTCTTCCGAGATGATGCCGGCCATGGTCGTGCCACGGTACATGTGTACCGGCTCCTCGAAGGTGGCATACACCGAACCGGTCATGTGGCGCATGTAATTGCGCCCGACCTGGCCGGAGCCATTGGCCAACCCCTCGGGGAATGTCGAGGACGCTGAGTTGAGCAACAGTCGCGGCGTCTCGATGGAGTTGCCTGCCACCGCCACGACCCGCGCCTGCTGGCGTTGCAGGTCGCCATTGGCATCGAAGTAGGTCACCCCGGTGACACGCCCCGAGTCGTCGTGCTCGATGGTGGCGACATGCGACTGGGGCCGCAGTTCCAGGTGTTTGGTGGCAATCCCCGCCGGCAATTCGGTGTATAGCGTCGACCACTTGGCACCGGTGCGACAGCCCTGGAAGCAGAAACCGCGCTGCTGGCAGGAAGCCCGGCCATCGCGGATCTGGCTGTTGATCGCCATGTGCCCGGTGTTGCATTCATAGCCCAGGTTCTTGGCGCCAGCATACATCACATGGAAGTTGTTGTTGCCGGGCAGGCCGGGGATGTCATTGGTGCGAGTGACGCCCATGCGATCTTCGGCATTCGCGTAATAAGGCGCCAGGTCATCGTAGCCAAGCGGCCAGTCGAGCAGATTGGCGCCCTCGACGGCCCCGTATTCGCTGAGCGCGCGGAATTCGTGAGGCTGAATGCGCAGACTGGCGCCGGCCCAGTGCACCGTGGTGCCTCCCACCGCCTTGACGATCCACGCCGGCAGGTTGGGAAAATCCTTGACCAGACGAAAGCTACCGGAAGTGGTGCGGTTGTCCAGCCACGCCAACTGGCTGAAGGACGCCCATTCGTCGGCGAGGAAGTCGTCGCGGGTATGCAGCGCACCGGCTTCGAGCACGACCACGTCAATGGCCTGCCGGGCCAGTTCGTGGGCCAGGGTACCGCCGCCGGCGCCGGAACCGATGACCACCACCACCTCCTTGTCGTCGAGAGCGAAGTGCGCTTGTTTATCGAGCATTGCCATGAGGTCTCTCCTGATTGTTATTCTGATTTGGCATCTTAGGAGGCCGCTTTGCCGGGCATGAAGCCGTCCTCGGGCTGCGGCGGATCAGGCAACCAGGTCAGGTCGCTGAAGCCGTTGTACAGATAACCGACATCGCCCTCCTTGCCCTGATAGCCGAAATGCGCGAAGGCCAGCGGGTTGTTGTAGAGCGAGACCACGGCGGTGGCGCGAATCTTCTCGAAGAACGGCGTGCCTTCGAGGGACTTGATGCGCTGGAACTGATCCTGCCGGTCCAGTGCCAGCCAGTCGCCGCTGGCGTCGTCATCGAGGGATGCGATCCCGCCCTGGAGCAGCTCGCGGGTCTGCTCGGCCTCGGCGACCCGGTCCAAATCCTTGACCACGAAGGCATAGACCGCATCCTCGAGGGTGGCATGTGGAAACATCTGCTTAGTGATTTCGAGCAGGACTTCGCCCTGGCGAGAACTCAACGTCTGAAGCGGCATCGCCCAACTGCGGCTGGGCGCCAGCAGGGCGATGGGACCACTGGCAAAGGCCAATGTCCCGACCAGGGCACCGCCGCTCGCCTTGAGAAAGACACGGCGTGACAGGTGGGAGCATGAAGAAGGGTATGAAGAGCGGCGTGATAGCATGTGGATCTCCCCATGGGCGGGCTGGCAGGGGCCTTGCAAGCTGGCTGAGGCATGCCTCCCGGTTATCGTTGTGGATGCAGAGACGCAAAGGTCTCTTAAAGAGAATAGGCGGTCGTCGCGATCTGTAGATAACAGCAAACTGCTATTTAGCCTAAGGTCGTAGGCGTTTTACCGACGCATACAACTCCTGACAAATGGCTCAAGCGGCTTTGAGACGCTAGTCTGTAAACAGTGATCTTCAATTCGAGTTGCTCATGCACCTACTGACCCAACCGCGCTACCGCTTCTGGATCGCCTTGCTCACATTCACACTGCTCACCGGCTGTGCCGGACGTGAAATGCGCATTCAGGAATATGACCAGGAGCAGGCCGCGCTTTCTCTCGAGCGCGCGATGATCCTGGCCAGTGCCCGTCAGGCGCTGGGTATTCCCTATCGCTATGGCGGGACGACCAGGAGTGGCCTGGACTGCTCGGGGCTGGTGCAGATGGCCTACGCAAGCGCTGGCATCGAGGTGCCACGCACCGCCAATCAGCAATTTTCCCGCCTGCCAGAGCGCGACACGATTCGTCCCGGCGACCTACTGTTTTTCGGTTCCGGTAGTAAAGCGACCCATGTGGGCATCTATCTTGGCGATGGGCAGATGGTTCACGCCCCCGGCAGCGGCCGTCAGGTCACCACGACCCCGCTACATCTCGACTATTGGCAAGACCGCTATCTCGGCACGGTCGGCCCCGCCCCTTGAATGACACCGATTCGCCCGCATGTTCAAGTCGGTAGTTCGAGATTTCAAGCCGTCGCGAGCAGGATGTTCTACGCTTGTGGGAGCACGCTGATTCAAGGAGATCGTATATGACGGATCAACCATTTTTGACCGATGTTAAAACACTTCGCGAACGTGCGCGGCAGCACATTGAAAAGGGTGCCATCACGGAAGGCTACAAGGCCGACCGTGAAAATGTGATCAATATTCTCAACGAAGCCCTGGCAACCGAGATCGTCTGCACCCTGCGTTACAAGCGCCACTACTATATGGCGGATGGGCTGAGTGCGAACATCGCCAAACAGGAATTCCTGGAGCACGCCCAGCAGGAGCAACAGCACGCCGATTGGCTTGCCGAGCGCATCGTGCAGTTGGGAGGCGCGCCAAACTTCTCACCGGAAGGCCTGCAGAGCCG
Source organism: Halomonas sp. GXIMD04776 (assembly GCF_049808615.1). Taxonomy (NCBI): domain Bacteria; kingdom Pseudomonadati; phylum Pseudomonadota; class Gammaproteobacteria; order Oceanospirillales; family Halomonadaceae; genus Halomonas; species Halomonas sp. GXIMD04776. The sequence goes on from NZ_JBNCAN010000003.1 coordinate 46,975, forward strand.
CTCCCACGCTGAGTATGTGGAAGGCTCTGATCTCAAGGAAATGATCAAGGAGGATCTTATCGCCGAGCGTATCGCTATCGATAGCTATCGCGAGATCGCTACCTATCTGGGCGACAAGGACCCGACCTCGCGGCGCATCATGGAAGATATTCTCGCTCAGGAAGAAGAGCACGCCGACGACATGGCGGGACTGCTCGAGGGCCTTGATCGATTGCCTACCAATAATGCGTGAGCGTCACTGACGGCAGTCGGTTCACCTATCGTTCATCCGACAATAAGGATCTAATCATGTCTTTACGCCTTGGGGACACAGCCCCCGACTTTACTCAGGACAGCACCGACGGCCCTATCGAGTTCCACAAGTGGGCCGGTGACAGCTGGGTGGTACTGTTTTCGCATCCTGCGGATTTCACCCCCGTGTGTACCACCGAGCTTGGCGAGGTCTCGCGTCTCAAGCCGGAGTTCGACAAGCGCAACGTCAAGGCCATCGGGCTTTCCGTGGATCCCGTGGAAGATCACAAGGCCTGGGCCGGGGATATTCAGGAAACCCAGGGCCACGGCCTGAACTTCCCGCTCTTGGCGGATGGCGATCGCAAGGTGAGTGACCTTTATGACATGATCCATCCCAACGCCAACGACTCACTGACCGTGCGCTCGGTGTTCATCATCGATCCCAACAAGAAGGTGCGCTTGACCATCACCTATCCGGCTAGCACCGGCCGCAATTTCCCCGAAATCCTGCGAGTGATCGACAGTTTGCAGCTGACCGATGGCTATAAGGTGGCGACTCCGGTTAACTGGACCGATGGGGACGACTGTATCATCGTGCCTTCGGTTCCCAACGAGCAGGCCAAGGAGCTATTTCCTGAAGGCTGGGACGAGAAGAAGCCGTACCTGCGCATGGTCAAACAGCCCAACAAGACCTGACCGTTCATCAATAACCGATCGCCAACAAAGTGGAACGCCGACTCTTTGCAGTCGGCGTTTTTTGGCTCGGCTGTCCTGATTCGGCTATCCCTGCTCAGCAAGCCTATTTCAGAGAGTGGGCCGCGCCTTGATGGCGACTCGCTGTTCATGGAAAGCGACAAGTAGACCGCTGGCGATGATTACAGCGGTACCCACATAGACCCAGGTATCGGGTAGCTCGCCCCAGATTAGCCATCCCAGCAATACCGCCCACACCATCGCCGTGTAGTCGAAAGGCGCGGCGATCGATGCCGGCGCATGACGAAACGCCAGGGTGATGAACGACATGGCCGCCACCCCCAGCATGCCGGCACTGATAAATCCCAGCCAATGCACCAGCTGGGGCGGCTCCCAGAACAACGGCAGCAACACCGCACTGACGATCAACGGCACCAGGGTCACATAAAAAACCATGGCCCAGAGATGCTCGCGTCCCCCATACAGACGAGCAGTGATCATCAATAGCGCATAGCAGATGGCCGCGAGCAGTACCACCAACGCCCCGACCTGAAATCCCGCTGCTCCGGGGCGCACCACGATCAGCACACCTGCAAAGCCAACGAAGGCGGCGATCAGTGGCAAGGGTTCGACCCGCTCACCCAGCAGAGGTACCGAAAGCAATGCGATGAATAGCGGTGCGGCGAAGGCGATGGCGGTAACCTCCGCCAGAGGCAGCAAGGAGAGACCCACGATGAAACTGAACGTGATGACGGTGGCAATCAGCCCGCGCAGCAAGTGTATCAGGGGGCGTCGTGTGCCCAAGGTACGCAGGCCGCCGTTGAAGTGGGCTATCAACATGATCAGCGGAAGCGCAATCAGCATACGAAAGAAGACGATCTGTACGGGAGCATAGCTTGCGCTCAGCCATTTGGCCACGGCGTCGCCCAGGGCCAGAAACAGCACACCGAGACACATATAGACGATGCCCAGCGCGGTCTGTGACATTCAGCATTCCTTGATGGGAGATAGAAACTGTAGATGCTCGAAAAAACTGCCTGGATAGCTTGGTGCAGCACACCGGGCAATACGTTCTGGACAGCTACAAATGCTGCAATGCAGCGGTTACAGTTCAATGTTCATTACATGCCCCACTTCTTAGTATGGGCTTTTTAGCCATAGACTTTAGTAAAATCCCATTAGCATCCTACTTATTTTGATGAGATCAGCATTGAAAAAGCCATTCTTAAAAAAACAGTGTTATACCGATTTGCGCTTCTCTTGAATCACGTGCTGACGCTAACGCCCATCCTTTCAGTTTTAATTTTTATCACCGGATATAGATTTTTACCAATTTTTATAAACAGTTACCGATAATAAGTCGTGTTGAGACACATTCGCGCTTTTTAGGTACATTACCGACCTTAAGCCAACACATACTTATATTAAAACGTTTCAACCGCATTTTTTGACCCTGATACCCCTGTTTAAATAATACTGCTAGCATCAGTTTTTAACATTAAATAACATTCCAAATGTATTAAAAATTAATAACCAAGAACTAAAAAAACCACCCTTCCACAACCTCAATGTCAGGTTGGGGTGCGCAGGTTGTCACCTTATGATGGCGACACTATAGCGGCTAAAAGTTAACTTTTGTGTATAGATGTATCTTTGTACGCAACCAAGAAGCTTGCAACAAGCACGCTCGAAGACTGCCTGAAGGGCTGGGAGACAATCATATGACAAAAGGATGGTGGACACTCCTGTGCCTGTCCAGCCTGCTGAGTGCCGGCACGGTGGCGGCACAGGAAGGCGATCTGGATGCACGACGCGAAGCTTGGGTAGTCAAGGCACGCCAAGGCCAGATGGATGAAGCCATTGATGGCTTGGCTAATCTTTACGCCATGACGGGTGATCGCGCAGTCCTTGATGACCTCATCGCCCTGCGCCTTCGTGATGGTCGCTACCAAGAAGCGCTCGACACCTGCAAGAATTGCAACATCGAGGATTACTCCAGTGTCAGCCTGGAAGCGCTCGGTGTGGCCGCACGACGTGCCGGCAAGCTGGAGCAGGCGCTGGAGTTCTACCAGACCCTGACCATGCGGGAGCCCAACAACCTGCAAGGCTGGTTAGGACTAGTGCTGACCAACGTCGATCTGGAAAATTACGAATCCGCCAGCTTTGCGCTGAGCCGTATCGAGGAACGCGTCGGGCGCAGCGCCGACTGGGCTCAGGCACGTGCCTACCTGGCCGCGCGCACTAATGACACCATCGCCGAGTTGCAAGCACGCCAATTTCTTGTCGAAAACGAACCACAGAATGAAGAAGACATTCAGGCGCTTTATCGCACGGCGGTAACCCTTGGGGCCGTCGACGCGGCGGAGCGTTTGATGCGCGAGCATCCAGAGGCCTTCACCACCGCGGATCGTCTGTGGCTGCGTTTTTACAACGCCCAAGGCAAGCTGCGCCTGGCTGAACAGCTGGATGAGCCCCAGCGCGCCGAAACGGCGCTGGAAGAATTGAATGTCGTCATCAACTCTCAGGAGGCAGCCAAAGGCCTCGTACAACGCGCCGAGTACGACAAGGTAGTGGCCTTGACCCAACTGCGCCGTTTCCAGGAAGCCGAGACACTGGCCATGGACCTTGAGCGGCGCTATGGGCAGTTGCCTGCTTATCTTCAAAAGGCTCGCGCCGATACCTTGATGGGCCTGCACCGGCCGAACGAAGCCGCGCGGCTCTATGAGAAGTTGATCGCGTCCAGCCCCGGTCTGGCCCGAGACACGAATAACCCCATGTATGAGCCGCTGGTGTATGCCTACGCCGACGCTCAGCGTTACGACGAGGCCCAGGCAACTCTCGACAAGTGGAAGAAGGAGGAGCCGGCGACGCGTTGGGACTTCACCGGCAGTCAGCGCATTTCCAATCCCAATTTCGCTCGGGTGCAGCAATTGGAGACGTCGCTGCTGGCATGGCGTGGCGGTGAAGAGCGCGCTGACGAGCGTCTTGCACGACAGCTTGATCAGGCGCCGGGCAATGCCTGGCTCTGGAAGAGCCAGGGCGATCTGAAGCGCTGGCGTGGCCTGCCGCGCCAAGCCGAAAAAAGCTACCAGCGCGCCGCGGGATTGATGGCGCCGGACAATCGCCGTGAGGCGGAATATGGCGTGCTGCTATCGCGGCTCGATCGCGGTCAATGGCGCGATACCGTGACGGCCATCGAAGGGAAAGTTGTCCAGGACCCACCCACCGCCGCCCGGGACGAGCTTGAGCGCGAATTGCGCGAGCAACGTGCAGGCGGGCTGATCGCCGAGGCTCGGCGGGGCGATAGCAGTGGGGGGGGCACGCAGAGCTCTCGCGACTGGACCTACGAGACACGTCTCGAGGCCCCGCGCAACGACAACGGCTCCCGTTTCTTTGCCCAGCGCATCGGCCAGTTCGGCGAGTACGATGACGACTCCTTGTACGCCGCCTACAACGCCGTGGGTTACGAACTCAACCTCTATCCCGCCACTCTGTCCTTGTCGGCTGGCCGGGGTGCTCAACTCAACGACGATGCGCTCTTGTGGGGGGCGTTGAATTACGCCTTCTCGGACCACTGGTCCACCCTCGTCAATGTCGAACTCAATACCGCCGAGACCCCGCTGCGTGCCCTGCGTGATGGCGTCAACGCCGATCTCTACGGTGTCGAGGCACGCTATACCCGAGACAAATCGGGTTCCGGCGGCATCGGCCTGACCTTTCTGGATCTCGAGGATGGCAACCTGCGCCGCGCTGTCACTGCCAATTGGCAGGAAGCGTTCTATCGATACGATCGCTGGCGCATCGATGGGGAGCTTTTCGTCGGCACCTCGCACAACGACAAGGTCGAAGCCAGTTACTTCAACCCCCGCCGCGACGCCAGCGCCGACGGTGAAATCGATATCAGCTATCTGTTGCCATTGGGTTATCGCAAGGCGTTCATCCAATCCCTGACGCTAGGCGGCGGCACCTACTGGCAGGAGGATTTCGGCAGTGATCCCACCTGGCAGATCGGTTATCAGCACGGCTGGGAGCTGGAGCCGGACTTGACCTTCAAGTACGGCATTTCTCGTCAAAAGAGCGTCTATGACGGCTCTCCCGAGTACGGCAACTTCGTCACTGCTGGTTTCGAATGGAGATTTTTGTGAGCAAATGGATTCTTGCCCTGTTGGCATTTTCCCTGGTACTGCCCGTCTTCGCCGCTCAAAAAGGCGATCAGAAGGGCGACCAAAAGGCCGGAGAGTACAGTGTCATCAGTTATCACGACATCATCGATGTCGCCCAGACACCGGATCTGAAGATCTATCCGCAGACCATCACCCGGGACATGCTGGTCAAGCAGTTCAACCTGATCGATGAACTGGGCTATCAGCCGGTGAGCTTTCAGCAGATCCTCGATGCCAAGGCCGGTAAGAAGCCATTGCCGGACAAGGCCGTGCTGCTGACCTTCGACGATGGCTATCGCAGCGTCTACGACATCATCTTCCCCCTGCTGAAGCTATACGACTATCCGGCGGTGGTTGCGCCGGTAGGCAGCTGGATGGAAGTGCCTGCAGGCGGCGAAGTGCCTTATGGCGACATCATGCTGCCCCGGAAGCGTTTTTTGAGCTGGGAGCAGCTTCGTGAGCTAAACGACTCCCCCTTGATCGAGGTGGCCTCGCATACCTACGACATGCACTACGGCATCATCGGCAATCCGCAGGGCAACCAGGAGCCCGCGGCGACCACGCCGAAGTGGACTCCTCAAGGTTACGAAAGCGAAGACGAATACGTCGCACGGGTGCATGACGATCTCGCCAAGGCGCGGCAGCAGCTCGAAAACAAGCTGGGCGAAGCGCCGCGGGTCATCTTCTGGCCCTATGGTGCCTATAGCAACGCCACATTGGATATTGCCGACGACGTCGGCATGCCGCATACCTTCAGCCTGCTGGGCAAGATCAACACTACCGATGAAAGCACCCGGGCCATGGGCCGCTTTCTGGTCGATCAAGAGACCTCGATGGAAACCTTCGAGGAATACCTGAGTGGCGGCACCTGGGATCGCAAGACCGAGCGGGTCGTGCATGTCGATCTCGATTATGTCTACGACCCGGACGAGGCGCAGCAGAATCGCAATCTCGACAAGCTACTCGACAAGATCAAGGCTCAAGGTATCAGTACGGTCTACCTGCAGGCCTATGCCGATGCCAATGGCGACGGTGTTGCCGAGGCGCTCTACTTCCCCAATGATCACTTGCCGGTCAAGGCCGATCTTTTCAATCGTGTAGCCTGGCAGCTCAAGAAGCGCTCCGGCGTCAAGGTCTATGCCTGGATGCCCGTGATGGCCTTCGATCTGGGCAAAGACCACGAGTACGTCAGTGATGTGCGCACGGGAAAACCAAACGAGGAGCAGTACCTTCGCCTGTCGCCCTATGTCGAACGCAACCGGGAGATCATTGCCGATATTTACCGTGACTTGGGGCTATACACCAAGTTCGACGGCGTGCTGTTCCACGACGATGCCTTTCTCAGCGACTTTGAGGATGCCGGTCCGGCGGCATTGACGTGGTACCAGCAAAAGTGGGGGCTTCCCGATGCCATCAGCGAGATCCGCCAGCAAGAAGCCTTGATGACACGCTGGACCCGGCACAAGACTCGGTTTCTGATCGATTTCACCAAGACGCTCGGCAAGCAGGCCAACTATTACCGCATGCTCGACGATGATCCGTTCGCCATGGCGCGCAATATCTACGCGCAGCTCGTACTCGACCCCGAAAGTCAGCGCTGGTTCGCCCAGGACCTCGAGGCATTTGGCCGAGCCTATGACTATACCGCCGTCATGGCCATGCCCTACATGGAAGGTGCCGAAGATCCCGACGCCTGGCTTAAAGAATTGGCAAGGAAGTCGCTCGACAAGGTACCTGCCAACAAGCTGGTCTTCGAGTTGCAGGCTCAGGATTGGCGTGATCAGACCCCCATCCCGAGCGAGCAACTCGCTCACTGGATGGAGGTCATTCGCCAGGCCGGTATCGAGAATTACGGTTACTACCCCTACGACTTCCTCAATGGGCACCCGGAGATAGACGTACTGAGGCGTAACTTCTCCTTGGCCACAGATTTGAGGGCTTCCCAATGAGCGCGATGGAGTTTCTGGCGCTGTTCACCATTGGCTATCCCAGCTTCATGGCGACGGTATGGATCTGCGGCGGGATCTATTACTTCTTCCATTGGGAGCGGGGCCAGATACGCATTTCGGGAGCGGCCAATGATCCCGACGCCCCCAGGGTCACGATACTCGTGCCCTGCCACAATGAGGGCGTGAACATCAATGAAACCATCGATCATCTGTTCCGGCAGAATTACCTCAATCTTGAAGTCATTGCCATCAACGATGGCAGTCGTGACGATACCGGCGAGCGCCTCGATGCCCTGGCGCGCAAGCATCCCGGCCTCAAGGTCGTGCACCAAGCCAATGGTGGCAAGGCCAGCGCCATGAATAACGGCCTGGACCAGGCCAGTGGCGAGATCATCGTGGGTATCGATGGCGACGCCATACTCGATTACGACGCCGTGAGTTGGATGGTGGAGCATTTCATCGACAGCCCCCATGTCGGCAGCGTCACCGGCAACCCTCGGGTGCGCACCCGCTCTACCGCGATCGGCAAGATCCAGACCGGTGAATTCTCATCGATCATCGGCCTGATCAAGCGCGCACAGCGTATCTACGGCATGGTATTCACCATTTCCGGGGTCATCTGCGCCTTTCGCAAGAGCGCCCTCGAGAAGGTCGGTGGCTGGAGCACCGATATGATCACCGAGGACATCGACGTCAGTTGGAAGCTGCAGCTCAACGGCTGGCATATTCGCTATGAACCCCATGCACTGTGCTGGGTGCTGATGCCCGAATCATTACGCGGCTTGTACAAGCAGCGCCTGCGTTGGGCGCAAGGGGGCGCGGAGGCCTTTCTCAAGCACCTAGGAACGGCACTACGCTTTCGTAATCGTCGTTTCTGGCCACTGCTTGCGGAATACCTGGTGAGCGTCGCCTGGTGCTACTCGATGCTGACCTTGATGCTGCTATGGGTCGTCAACCTGACCTGGTCGGTACCCGACTGGGACTCGGTGACGGCGGTGCTCAACTGGTCCGGTGGCCTGCTGATCATCCTGTGCCTGCTGCAGTTCTGCGTGAGTTTTTCCATCGACAGCCGCTATGACCGGGAAATGATCAAGTGTCTGTTCTGGTGTATCTGGTATCCGTTTTTTTACTGGCTGCTGAACATGGCCACTGTGGTTGTCGGGTTTCCCAAGGCGCTGCTTAGACGCCGTGGCCAGCCCGCCATCTGGAGTAGTCCTGATAGAGGAGAGTCTTTTCGTGAGCAATAAACTTGAGTCAATGGTCATCAACAATCCTCAGCGCCGCACCTGGGGTTATCGCTTACGCGATATCAGCCTGGTATCGGCCACCTTCGCGTTATGGGTGTTGTTCATTACCCAGACCTATCTCACCGTGACCAGCAGCAACTTCCTGGCGGAACAGGCCTATGTGCTGAGAATTCTCAAGCTCACCGCCATCGACTTCGTTGCTGTGTTCGTGATTCTGCATGCCTGGGTGCTCTATGAGCGTGTGCTGTTCCGTTTGAGGCTGCGCGCCTATCGGCGCTCACTGGCACAGCAGGAAACACAACCCAAGCTTGAAGCGAAGCCTGCCGAACCTCAAGCTACGGCATACTCTCGCGAAGCTTCCGGACATCGCCAATTCGCCACTTCTTGATAACGCGAAGCAGTGATTAACGACACGTCGCCCCGCCCCTACGAACTGAAATTCGGGGCGGGGCGATACGTTTAGGCTCCAACCTGCGCTTTGACCTGATCGACGATATGCGCGCCGATGGGAATCGCCGAGGTGGCCGCCGGCGATGGCGCGTTGCACACGTTGACGGTGCGCTGGGTGTTGACGAACAGGAAGTCGTCGATCAGCTTGCCGTCGCGAGACACCGCCTGGGCGCGCACGCCGGCAGGATAGGGCTGAAGATCGTCCAGGGTGACGCTCGGGCAGTACTTCTGAACCTGGGCAAGATAGCCTCTCTTGTACAGCGAGTTCTTCATCTCGATCAATCCCGGGCGCAAATTGGCTTTCAGCACCTTGAGAATACCCGGATTGGTCAACATTGCCGCACTGTCAGCCAGTGAGATGTCGCTCTTCCGGTAGCCCTCACGCTTGAACGCTAGCACCGCGTTGGGACCGACCGTGACGCTGCCGTCGATCATGCGCGTCAAGTGCACACCGAGAAACGGCATCGACGGATCGGGAATGGGGTAGATCAGATGATTGACGATGCGGTTGTGCTCGGCCGGTAACTGATAGTACTCGCCACGAAACGGACAGATGGTGAAGCCCGGGTCGCGGCCCAGCATGCGCACCACGCGATCCGCCATCAATCCGGAGCAGGAGACCAGGTGACGCGTCGTGAGCTCGCCCTGGTCCGTCGACACGACGACCTCGTTGGCACGCTCCTCGAGGCCGGTGACCGCTGTGGAATAACGAACCTCGCCCCCGGCCGCCTCGAATTCACGCCCCATGGCCGCGGTGACCTCGGCATAGCTGACGATACCGCTGGAGGGAAAGAAGATACCGCCGATGCCGGTGATGTTGGGCTCGCGCTCGCGCAGTTCCTCAGCCTCAAGCCAGGTGCGCTCCAGGCCGTTGGCCTCGGTGCGCTCCCATAGTGACTGCATGCGCTGCATTTCAACCGCATTGGTGGCCACCAGCAACTTGCCGCACTCATCATACGCAATGCCATGGGCCTCGCAGAACGCCTTGGTGGCGCGGTTACCCTCGAAACAGAAGCGCGCTTTCAAGCTGCCCGGGGTGTAATAGACGCCCGCATGGATCACGCCGCTGTTATGGCCGGTCTGGTGCTGGGCCGGACCACTTTCTTTCTCGACCAACACCATTTTGCGCTCGGGATAAGCTTGAATCAGTTGCATGGCGGTGGACATGCCGAGTATGCCGCCGCCAATGATGATGAAGTCGTACACTAAAATGCCTCGCGTCGCTGGGAATTCAAGCCGCGCTCGCCACGGCCCACTTGTCGATTATACCTGGCGCGGATTGCGCAGTGTCTTGGTGTGGGTGAAATACCCGCGCTGGCGCATCAGCTCGCGGCGCAGCGCCGGATGCGGCGTGAAGCGATCCCGCCCGTGCAACCAGAAGTGATTGTTGATCAGCACGAAGCTACCGGTGGGCACCGCTACCGACAGCTTGTGAGCGCTGCCCTCCAGCGAATCGGACAAGTCCGCCAGCCAGTTGCCTTCCTCGAAGTTCTTCGGCTGCACGAACTGGTCGATATAGGACATGATCGGCCGGCCGGCGGTATCCACGTCAAAGACGGCATGATGAATATCCTGAGCCACCTTCTTGCTGGGCGGGGCCGTCCAGCGCATCTCGCGGCGTGCCAGAGGGTGACGATAGAACGCCTCCAACTCCTCCCAGTCGTCCAGATGCAGCAGCAACGAATCGCCGCCCTGCATGTGCTGCTCGTCGATCTTCATCATCAGTACGTAGTCGGTGTCCTGCTCGACGAAGGTGCCATCGTTGTGCAGCTCCATGACGCGATGGGGCTGACGCAGGTAACTGTCGGAGTCGTCGACATTCTGCACCACGAAGCGGGCATAGTACTGGCCACTCATGGCATCGAAGTTGGAGCGCCCCATCAGGTGCGCCACGGCGGTGGCGAACATGACCATGTCGTCGGCCTGCTCGACCCGGTCCAGGCCTTCCGGCGTCATCAGGAAGCCCCCGGTGTGGCGATCTACCAGCGTGTTGATCAGCACCGACTGCAGGGTGTTGCCACACAGGTCGTCGAGAATGCGCGCCACCTGGAAACGCAGGAACGACTTGTATTCCAACGCCTGGACCGGCCACTCGGCGACCGCGGCGAGAAAGGCCTCGACGGTTTCCCGGGGGAAGGTCAACTGCAGCAGCCGCTCCGACTGGGGCGAGCTCGACAGATGAAAGCCTTGAATGGCATCGGGCAGGGGCATGGCGATAGAAGGCAGTCGGGTCAGGGCGGTCATGACGATTTCCTCGCGGAACAGAAGAATGTTTTCGCAAAATATCTACATTTTTTAAAAACATCAACTTTTTTGATTGAGGAACATGTTTATCTACTTTGCCGATCCTTGGGTATCATGGGGCTTTCTCTGCTGTGGACATCGATACCATGGAGCATTCTGCGCGTCAGAACCTCGGCGTCAGTGCCTACGCCCGGCTCAAGCGCGACATCATTCGCGGTGTCTATCCCGCCGGGGAAAAGCTCTTGATGAGTCGCTTGAAGGAGCGCTACGACCTGGGCACCGGCCCCCTGCGCGAAGCGCTGTCGCAGCTGGTCGCAGAACACCTGGTGGTGGCCATCAGCCAGCGCGGCTATCGCGTCGCGCCCATGTCGGTAGCGGAACTCGAGGATATCTACGATGCGCGGGCGCATCTGGAGGGGTTGATCGTCGAGCTGGCCATCGCCCGGGGCGATGACGCCTGGGAGGCGGATATCCTGGCCAAGGCACATACCCTGGCCAAGGTGATGGACATCAGCGGGCCGGAGGAGATGCTCGATGTCTGGGATCGGCGCCACCAGGCCTTCCATGGCGCCATCGCCGCCGGTTGCGGCTCGCGTCATCTGCTGCAGGCCCGTGAAGGTTTGCTCGATCAGGTCGAGCGCTACCGCCACCTGTGGCTGTGCGAGACGGTCTTTTCTAGCGAGGCGTTGGAGCACAAACGTCAGGAACACGCTGCCTTGGTCGAGGTGCTACTGGCCCGGGACGCCCCTCGGGCCAGCCGCATGATTCGCGAGCACCTGATGACCCCGGTGCCGATCATTCGCGAGGTCATGCTGCGACACGATAAATAGCCACACCACTTGGCTTGGCTGAGGCCAGAGAGCCGGAGTATTCATGGACGATGATCAGGAGATCACCCGCCTCGAACAGCTGATCGATCATCTCTGTCGGGTCACCCAAGGCCGTGAGCGCGTCGATGTCCGCACCGTCATCATGGCGCTGATCGCCCGGGACGGCTTGCTGACCCTGGTCGCCTTTGCGCTGACGGCCTTGGCCGTCGGGTTCATCGGTTATCAGGTGATGTCATGAACCGCCGGCTTTCAAGAACTCGGCCATCACCCGATAGGCCTCGTCACACTCTTCCGCCACCAGGTCCTCCATGTTGAGGAAGGCGTGCAACATGTCCGGGAAATGATGATGCCGATGCGTCACGCCAACCTCCTTGAGATGCTCGACGTAGGCCAACCCCTCATCCCGCAGAGGGCAAAACCCGGCGGTGATGACCAGAGTATCCGGCAGAGCCTTCGTCATGGGCATGAACAGGGCCGAGGCCTTGCGGCGATCCCCGCCCTGGCGAAAATAGTTGTCGAAATACCAGCGAATACGCGCCTCTTCCAGAAAATAGCCTTGCCCCAGCTCCTGTACGGACGGGTAGGACAAGGTGTAATCAAGGCTCGGGTAGATGAGTATCTGCCGATGCAGCGGGATGCTGTCATCATCCTGCAACCGGGCGCTGACCGTTGCCGCTAAAGCGCCTCCGGCGGAATCCCCGGCCACCGTCAGCGATTTAATGACATTGCGCTGCTTGGCTTCGAGCGCCGGCCATAAGTGTTTGAGTACCGCTAGAGTATCGTCGACGGCCAGCGGATAAGGGCACTCCGGCGCCAGACGATACTCCACCGACACCACCAGATGACCGCTGGCCTCGGCCAGCTTGCGACAGATCGAATCATAGACCGTCACCCCACCCGCCACATGACCGCCGCCGTGCAGATAGACGCACACCGGTTTTGGCGTCTCCGGCACCGGATCGTAAACGCGTACCGGCACCGGGTAGCCGTCGGCATCGATCATCACATCGCCAACCCAAGGAAGTTCCGGGCGCCGTGTGACCAGGGTCATGGTCACGTAGGCCAGCGCCTCTCGGGCACTGATCGGGGAAAAGGATGCATCTGCCTGGCGCTGCTGCTCAATCAATACATTGACCTGATCCAACCAGGGTCGCAGCTTGGGGCTAAGTGAAGAGCTAAGCGATGTGCTCATGGAATGCCTTTTTATTTATCGAGAATAGACCCTTAGTGCAGCCGTAGACTCGGCGGTTTGTCCAGTGGAGAATCATATTCTTCTAAAAAGCAGATTTTCGCACAACACTCGTGTCTTTATGTAAAGCTGCGGCTCCCGTCACTATTCTTACGAAAACAGGCAAGATATTGCCCGCCAAGCAATTTCTTGCTCACGTGCTGGCAATATCTCGCCCGCTTTTCCTTGGTTTTCTAGGGATGAAATTTGTAACATTTTGTTTATATTGGGTTGTTAACATACTGGCACGGTAGCTGCTCCATAAGAGGTGTCCGCAGGACGTTTTCTCTTACTATTATCAGGAGCAGTACTATGCCAACCCCTTGCTATATCAGCATCGAAGGCCGCACCCAAGGCAACATCACCGCCGGCGCCTTCACCCCGGATTCCGTCGGCAACATCTATGTCGAAGGCCACGAAGACCAGATGCTGGTTCAAGAATTCAAGCACGTCGTCACCGTGCCCACCGACCCGCAGTCCGGTCAGCCCGCCGGCCAGCGTGCCCACAAGCCGTTCATCTTCACCGTGGCCCTGAACAAGGCCGTGCCGCTGATGTACAACGCCCTGGCTTCGGGTGAAATGCTGCCGAATGTCGAGCTCAAGTGGTACCGCACCTCGGTGGAAGGCAAGCAGGAGCACTTCTTCACCACCTCGCTGACCGACGCCACCATCGTCGACATCAACCTGCGCATGCCGCATGCCCAGGATTCCGCCAAGGCCGAGTTCACCCAACTGATGGATGTCTCCCTGGCCTACCGCAAGATCGAGTGGGAACACACCGTTGCCGGCACCTCTGGGTCCGACGACTGGCGTGCGCCGATTGAGGCGTAAGATGCCTCGCAGGGGCGCTCATGAAGAGCGCCCTGCAAACCAACACTTATAAGTTTGACGTGTAAAATCGCCACTTCGGGGGCGTGGTGGGCGCTAATGATGGCACGCAGGCACAGCCCCATCGGGCTGCGCCCGGTGATCGAATCAGGAATCCAGCCCACCCATACAGATATACTTCATCTCCAGGTAGTCATCGACGCCGTACTTGGAGCCTTCGCGGCCAAGCCCGGACTCCTTGATGCCGCCGAAGGGAATCACTTCGCTGGTGATGGCGACTTCGTTGACACCGACCATGCCGTATTCCACCCCTTCGGAGACGCGCCAGGCGCGGCCAATGTCCCGGGTGTAAATATAGGAGGCGAGGCCGACTTCGGTGTCGTTGGCCATGGCGATGGCTTCGGCTTCATCCTTGAAGCGGAAGATGGGGGCGACCGGCCCGAAGATCTCTTCCTTGAACAGACGCATATTCTTGTCGACGTTGGTCAGTACCGTAGGCTGGTAGAAGCAGGCACCGTTGTCCGCCGGCGCGCCGCCGGTGGTGGTCTTGGCGCCCTTGTTTTGTGCGTCCTCGACCAGTTCCTGCACGCCCTTCACCGCGTCTTCGTTCACCAGGGGGCCCATGGTGACGCCCTCTTCCAGGCCGTTGCCGAGCTTGAACTCGTTGACCTTGGCGGTGAACTTCTCCACGAACGCATCGTAGATGCTGTCCTGCACCAGAATACGGTTGGCGCAAATGCATGTCTGGCCCGCATTGCGGTACTTGGAGGCCAGGGCGCCGGCCACGGCCTTGTCCAGATCCGCGTCGTCGAACACGATGACCGGAGCGTTACCGCCCAACTCCATGGAAACCTTCTTCACGGTATCGGCACTCTGCTTGAGCAATTGCTTGCCGACTGCCGTAGAGCCGGTGAAGGTGACCTTGCGCACGATCGGGTTGCTGGTCAGCTCGTTACCGATGGCGCTGGCGCTCTTGCCTGCTACCAGATTGATCACCCCGGCGGGTATACCGGCACGCTCGGCCAATTCCACCATCGCCAGCGCCGATAACGGCGTCTCCTTGGCCGGCTTCATGACGAAGGTGCAGCCCACCGCCAAAGCCGGCCCGGCCTTGCGCGCGAGCATGGCGTTGGGGAAGTTCCAGGGCGAAATGGCCCCGACCACGCCTACCGGCTGCTTGATGGTGATCAGGCGACGATCGTTGGCCACGGTCGGGATCACGTCGCCATAGATACGCTTGCCTTCCTCGGCAAACCATTCGATGAAGGAGGCACCATAGGCCACTTCGCCCTTGGATTCGGCCAGCACCTTGCCTTGTTCGCTGGTCATGATCACCGCCAGGTCATCCTGATTTTCCATCATCAGATCGAACCAGCGCCGCATGATGGCACCGCGCTCCTTGGCGGTCTTGGCCTGCCAGGCGGGCATGGCGCGCTGGGCCGCCTCGATGGCGCGACGGGTTTCGTTGGCGCCTACGCTGGCGACCTGGGTGATCACCTCGCCGGTGGCGGGATTGACCACGTCAAAGGTCTCGCCATCGTCACCATCGACCCACTGGCCGTCGATATAGGCCTGGGTCTTGAGCAGGCTTGGATCTTTCAGTTGCAGTGTCATGAGGGCTCCTCGAGTTATCGGCTAAGGACATATTCGGTAATGCCTGGCACATGGCAACCCCCTATCCCATCTCTCGGGCGTATGTGCCAAGGCGCTTAGGCCATCATAGGGCGCCATGTCCGATCACGCGAGACCTCGGCGTATTATATTTCAAACGTTGAGTATTATTTTTTGAACACCCGCGTATCAGCTCCTTGAGTTCGCTGCTGACACGGTGTTGCGCAGAAGACAGGCAATCGTCATGGGCCCAACGCCGCCCGGAACGGGCGTCAAGGCGCCAGCGATGGGCGATACTGCCGCAAAATCGACATCGCCGACCAGACGCGCCCGCCCTGCGTCGTCTTCGAGCCTGTTGATACCTACGTCGATCACCGTAGCGCCAGGTTTGATGTAGTCAGCCCCGATCATCCCCGGTCGTCCGGCAGCCACGACGAGAATATCGGCTTGGCGACATTCCTTGGGCAGATCACGGCTTCGTGAGTGGACCACCGTGACGGTGCAGTGCGCGTTGAGCAGCAGTTGCGCCATCGGTTTGCCGACGATGTTGGAGCGCCCGACAATCACGGCCTTGAGCCCGGATAGGTCGCCCAGACGTTCCTGCAGCAGCAGTAGACATCCTAGTGGCGTGCAGGGCACCAGGGACGGCTTGCCGGCATGCAAACGCCCCACGTTATAAGGATGAAAACCATCGACATCCTTGGCGGGGTCGATTGCCTCGATCACCATGTTCTCGTCGATATGGTTTGGTAACGGCAACTGGACCAGAATGCCATCCACTCGTTCGTCCGCATTGAGCGCCGCGATCAGTGCCAGCAACTCGCTTTCACTGGTAGACGAATCGAGCCGATGAGGGAATGAAGCGATGCCAGCCTCACTGGCTTGACGTACCTTGGCGCTCACATACACATGGCTTGCCGGGTCATCTCCCACCAGCACCACCGCAAGCCCCGGCTGGCGGCCCTGCCTATCGGCAAAGCTTGCTGCATTGACGGCGATCTCGGCACGCAGCGTCTGGGCAAATGCCCTACCGTCGATAACCGTGGCTTTGGGCCGCTCTTCAACGCTTTCCATGGATTTGGTCATCGATCGAGCTCTCCGGTGCTAAAAGACTACGGTACGCAACCCGTTCTGGAATACGCGGTGATGGGTATGGTATTTCACTGCCCGCGCCAGGGTCTGGGCTTCTATGTCACGCCCGATCTGGGTCAGATGTTGAGAATCCTGTACGTGACTGACCCGTTCGACCATCTGTTCGATGATTGGGCCTTCGTCGAGATCGGCGGTGACATAGTGCGCCGTGGCGCCGATCAGCTTCACACCCCGCGCGTAGGCCTGATAGTAAGGCCTAGCCCCTTTGAAGCCGGGCAGAAAGGAGTGGTGGATATTGATGCAACGCCCTGCCAGCCGCTCACACATCCTATCCGAAAGCACCTGCATGTAGCGCGCCAGCACCACCAGCTCGGTGCCAGTGTCGTCGATGATCTCCATCAGCCGTGCTTCCTGCTCGGCCTTGTTGTCCTGGGTCACCGGCAGGTGAATGTAGTCGATGCCGGCATGCTCCGCCATGGGGCGCAGGTCTTCATGATTGGAAACGATGGCGGTGAACTCGACGTTCAACTCCCCCGTCGCCTGGCGATAAAGCAGATCACGCAGGCAGTGATCGTATTTCGACACCATGACCAGCACCTTGGCGGGCTGAGAGGCATCATGGATTTCCCACTGCATATCGAAGCGTAGCGCGGTCACCTCGAAGGCAGCCTTGAGCTGTTCGACGCTGGGCGTCTTATCGCCCTCGAACACGAACTCGATGGTGGAGAAGAAACGACCGGAATCCAGATCGTCGAACTCATGAAACTGAGTAATGAAACAGCCTCGGTCGGCCAGGAAGTTGCCTATGGCAGCAACGATCCCGACGCGTCCCGGGCAGGTGGCCTTGAGGATGTAAGCAGGTTTGTTCTTCATGGAATGACTCTGTGGTGTGGCAATACAAACGCCCGCAAGGTGAGCAGCCAATAGCGTCGATTATCAAATAACCGCCCAACACTATACCACTCTAGAGATATACCACTTTCATCGGTAAACGCTTTGACACCCCCCCTCTACCATGCTTAGGTACGAGCACGACAGGGGCGCCGGTCATAGCCGGCTGAGAAGCACCCTCGGAACCTGAACCAGTCAATACTGGCGGAGGAAGTCGTGCAGGACCTTCCCTGACTCGCCTCCGCCCGGAGGCAGACGAATGTTCGATTGCCCTTCCCATCTCGCTCGTATGCGCCAGAATGCGCCGCTGGTGCAGAACATCACCAATCATGTCGCGATGAACGTGATGGCCAATGTGCTATTGGCCATCGGCGCATCGCCGGCCATGGTGCATGCCAAGGAAGAAGTGGAAGAATTCGCGGCACTCGCCGATGCCCTTAGCGTGAACATCGGTACTCTATCGGCCGAGTGGGTCGAGTCCATGGAACTTGCCGCCAAGGCTGCCAATCAGGCGGGCTCGCCCTGGGTGTTCGATCCGGTGGCGGTAGGCGCCACGGCGTTTCGTCGCCAGGTTGGCACACGCCTCGTCGAACTGAACCCTAGCGTGATTCGAGGCAACGCCTCGGAGATCATCGCCTTGGCATCCGAAAGCAGCGGCGGGCGCGGTGTGGACAGTACCGATCCGGTCGAGGCTGCGGAACAGGCCGCACTGGAACTCGCCAGACGCACCGGCGGCGTGGTGGCGGTCAGCGGCCCGGTGGATTTCGTCACCGACGGCAAGCGAAAGGCCCGAGTTGCCAACGGCCATCCACTGATGCCGCGTATTACTGTCCTAGGATGCTCCCAGACCGGCGTGGTCGCCGCCTTTATCGCCGGTGCCGAGGATGTTTTCGAAGCCACTTTGGCCGCCATGGCCTGTTTCGCAGTCGCCGGTGAGATCGCCGGCGATAGCGCCAACGGCCCGGGCAGCTTCGCCGTCGCCTTCCTCGACGCCCTATACAACCTGAATGACACTCAGCTCAATGCCCGCCTGCGCCTGGAGATGGACGATGACCTTTGATTTATCCCTGTATCTGATCACTGATCCCAAGATGTGCGCCGAACGAGGCCTTGTCGAGACCGTCATCGCCGCCGTGCGAGGCGGGGTGACCATGGTGCAGCTACGCGACAAGTACGCAACGGATGCGGAACTGATCGAGCAGGCCAAGACCCTGAAAAGCGCGCTTGCCGGCAGCGGTATACCCTTGATCATCAACGACCGGCTGGAAGTGGCCCTGGCCGCCGACGCGGATGGCCTGCACATCGGCCAGACCGATGGCGATGCCGTTGCGGCGCGCAAGGCGCTCGGCCCGGATGCCATTCTGGGGCTTTCCATCAACACTTCGGAACAACTTGCAGCAGCAGATACGTCGCTACTCGACTATGTCGGCCTGGGACCGGTATTTGCCACCTCTACCAAGAGCGATCACGAGGCGCCGCTGGGCTTCGAGGGGCTGGCGGCATTGGCCTCGGCAAGCCCCCTGCCCAGTGTGGCCATCGGCGGCTTGCAAGCGCAGCATGTCGTGCCCGTTCGCGACGCCGGCTCCCAGGGGGTGGCGGTGATCTCGGCGATCTGCGCCGCACCGGACCCCCAGGCAGCGGCGCAGCGCTTCGTCAAAACGCCTGCATGAATTTGAGACTGTCGTTAACCGGTGACTGAAGCGGCCCGGGCACTAATCTACCAGGGTCAGTTCCAACACGTGCCGGATGCGCTGCCCATCCCAGTCATACCCAAGATGCCTCCCCTGGCGAGCAGTGGAGAGTATGGGCGGGCGCAGTAGTAGACGCCAAAGGTACCATCCGAAAACCGGCTGCCTTCTCGGGGAAAATGGCAGAACGCGGCCATGACCGGCGTCCAGCCCGGACCGTAGCGGCGATCCTCTTTACGCACAAGGTGTATGGCCCCGGCCTGCTCACGCCGTCTCGGCGAGGTTTCGCCTTCGAGTTCCTGAAGCAAGTCCCAATCGCCGGGTTCAGCGACGCGCTCGAACAGGTCGATCGGTGGAAACCGGAAAGCGGTGATGCGGTAGCTGGGGTGCCAGCGCACATCGTTTGCCGGAAAGCTCACGCGAAACCGCCGCCCCTTGCAGCATCCAGGTATTGGCGAACCACCTAGAGATCCGCGACCAGGCCCTGACGCAATCGGTCGAGCGGGGCCTGACCGGAGAACAGTGGGTTCTGGTTGGGCCGGCGCAACCAGGTATCGGCTGCCTCGGAGCTTGGCAGCAGAATTTGCAGCGCCTTGTAGATTCCCAGAAGAAGAGACATTCGCTCGAGGTGATTCACGTCCAGGCGTGCGCTGTCCGGTGCCTTGCGCCGGCGTCGATAGGTAGAGTCGGACACACCAAGTAGTACGGCGGCCTCTTTTTCTTGCAGCCCCCAATCACGAACGATATTGGGGAAGGTCCGCATTGCGGCAGCACCCATGTCACGGCGCTTGTCGGTGGTGAGATGGTTCAGAGACATGGCTATGGCCCCTACCCTGAATTCAAATGACGATATAATAGAATCATCGCTCAAATGGCTGCTTCTTGTCACGATAGGCTCTGTTTACGTAAGGGCGACAGCCCATAGCCAACTGGACAAGCGCCGAGGCGAGGAAAGGCATTGCAACAAGCAACTGAATGCCTATAATCGCGAAGAAGAACATTTCTCATCCAATAATGATTTTCTTTCTTCTCACACTTCTCGACTTCAGGAAGCTGTCATGAACCACCGCTTTCATCGCATATCGCTGGTCGCTGCCCTTGCGACAGCCGGCATGGCCTCATTTGCTCAGGCACAAGAACACGTCACGCCTGAGGCGGTGGTCGAACACTATGCCGATCTGGCCCACGCCACCTTTCAGGATGCCCTGACCACGGCACAGAAACTCGATGATGCCACCGACGCCTTCATCGAGAACCCCAACCCTGACACCCTGCAAGCCGCCAAAGAGGCCTGGCGGGCTTCTCGCGTTCCTTATCAGCAAAGCGAAGTCTTTCGCTTCGGCAATGCGGTGGTGGATGACTGGGAAGGCCAGGTCAACGCTTGGCCTCTCGACGAGGGCATGATCGACTACGTGGAAGGCGATGATTATCAGCACGAACTGGGCAATCAGGGCGCCACGGCTAACATTATCGCCAGCGACGAGATCAATGTGGGCGGCGAGACGGTCGATGTCAGCGACTTGACCCCGCAATTACTGGCCGACCTCAATGAGATCGGTGGCTCCGAGGCCAATGTCGCCACCGGCTATCACGCCATCGAATTCTTGCTGTGGGGCCAGGATCTGCATGGCTTCGAGGCCGGCAATGGCGACCGCCCGGCCAGCGATTATCAGACCGGTGATGCCTGTACCGGCGGCAACTGCGAGCGCCGCGCCGCCTATCTGGATGCGGCGACGGACCTGCTGGTCAACGACCTGGAGTGGATGACGGCGCAATGGGCACCGGAACAGAAGGATAACTATCGCTCGGAGCTACTGGCGCTTGAGCCGCAAGAAGGCTTGCAACGCATGCTGTTCGGTATGGGTTCGCTATCGCTGGGGGAATTGGCCGGCGAACGCATGAAGGTCGCGTTGGAAGCCAACTCTTTTGAAGACGAGCACTCCTGTTTCAGCGATAACACTCACAATGCTCACTATTACAACGGCAAGGGCATTCGCAACGTCTATACCGGCAACTACGAGCGGGTGGACGGCAGTGAGCTGAACGGTCCTTCGCTGTCCGATCTGGTCGCCAAGCAAGACAGCGAACTCGACGACACCTTGCGCCAACAGCTCAAGGACTCCATGGCGGCCCTCGATACCCTGAAGCAGACCGCCGAGGCCGAAGAGTCACCGATGAAATTCGACATGATGATCGCCCCAGGCAATACCCAAGGCAGCGAATTGATCAATCGCGCCATCCTGGCGCTGGTCGAACAGACCGGCTCCATCGAGCAGGCCGCCAATACGCTGGGTATCGCATCACTGGAACCGGACACCGCCGGCCACGATTTCTGAGTTATCAGTACAAATAGGCCACTACGGCGGAGCCCTATCTCGGGGCTTCGCCGCTGACGCTTCAACGAGGTCTTTTTCATGACCGCATCGCATCATCTGATCCTCTGGGCAAGTATCTGCCTGTTTGGACTGCCCACCGGTGCTACCGCCGATGAATATCCGCTGCAGGACACCCCCAAGAGCGCGGGTGACGGCACGGTGGAGCAGTTCGATCACAACGCTTACTCTCTGCCCCTGAGCAATCAGTCGATGACCAAGCGCCTCGATTTCAGCGTGGGCAACAGTTTCTTCCGCAATCCCTGGGTCGAAGCTCCGGCCAGTACCGAGGCGCGAGACGGCCTGGGCCCTCTGTTCAACACCAACTCCTGCCAGGGCTGTCATATCAAAGATGGTCGCGGCCACCCACCGGCACCGGGGGAAACGCCGGTCTCGTTGTTTTTGCGTCTATCCGTGCCCGCCGATCCCGAAAAGGACGCCGAACTCCTCGAACGCCAGGGCGTGAAGCCCGCGCCCGTCTATGGCACACAGTTACAGAACGCAGCCCTGCCCGGCATCAAGCCGGAAGCAAACATGATGGTGGACTACATCGAGCGCAACGTGAGCCTGGGAGACGGCACGGCGGTGAGCCTGCGGGAGCCCGAATATCGCATCGAGAACCCGAACTACGGCCCCCTGCCCGATGATTTGCTGACCTCGCCCCGGGTGGCACCGCCGATGATCGGCCTGGGGCTGCTTGAAGCAATCAGCGAAGAGGATCTTCTGACCAACGCGGACCCGGAGGATGCCAATGGCGATGGCATCTCCGGGCGGGCCAACGTGGCCTGGAACCGCGCCACCGATACCCTCCAGATCGGCCGTTTCGGCTGGAAGGCCGGCGAAGTCAGTATCAAGCAACAAAGCCTGGGTGCCTTTGCCGGCGATATGGGCCTGACATCGAGCCTCAACCTGACCACGGATTGCGATCCCAAACAGCGCTGTGACGAGATACCCCATGGCGGCGAGCCGGAAGTCAGCGACAAGATCGCCAATTTCATCACCTTCTATGCCAGCAGCCTGGCGGTACCGGCGCGGCGCAACATGGACGATCCGGTGGTACAAACCGGCGCCCGGAAATTCAACGACCTGGGCTGCGCCGGCTGCCATACCCCGCGCCACCAAACTGCCGAAGTCGAGGGTCGTCCGGAACTGAGCGACCAGACCATCTGGCCTTACACGGACATGCTGCTGCACGACATGGGCGAGGAACTGGCGGATGGCCGCCCCGAATTCAAGGCCAGCGGTCGTGAATGGCGCACCCCGCCGCTTTGGGGAATCGGCTTGGCGCATACCGTCAATCCGCGCGCCGGATTTCTGCACGATGGGCGTGCCCGCACCCTGGAAGAAGCTATCCTGTGGCATGGCGGCGAAGCCGAGAGCGCCAAGCAGGGTTATCGCAGCCTGAAATCCGATGACCGCCAAGCGCTGCTGCGCTTTCTCGAATCACTTTAATAGCGCATGAGGAACACACGGCATGACCTTGCGACGCCCTCTTTTCGCCCTGTTTGCCACTTCCCTGCTGTCATTGTCGGCCTGGGCCGATGAGGCCGAACCCAAGGAGCGCTGGTACAGCGCTATCGGCGGGCAGTATCAGACGCTCCAGGATGACAGCACTGCGCTTGCGGACACCCTGCAAGACGGCTGTCAGAATCCCGATGCAGTACGCGATGCCTGGCTTACGGCGTACAAGGCCTGGCAACGGGTGCGCTATGTGGATTTCGGCCCCATCGAGCAGCAAAGCCGCGCCTGGCAGCTGCAGTTCTGGCCGGATCGCAAGAACCTCATCGCCAAGAAGGTCGATGCCTGGCTCAAGTCCCCCAACTCGCCCACGCCGGAGCAGATCGCCGCGGACAGCGTTGCCCTCAAAGGCTTCCCGGCACTGGAGTATCTGCTGTTCGAGTCCGAGAACGGAGATAAGATACCGCTAGAATCACCACAAGGCTGTGCCCTGGCCGGCGCCATCGGCCAACATCTGGCCACCACGACCCAGGCGCTGAATCAGGACTGGCAGGCTTTTGAGGAGCATTACCTGAGTACCGAAGGCTACACGGAAACCACCGTGGAAAGCGCCCTGCACGGCCTGCAGATTCTGGATGACAAACGCCTGGCGGCTCCCATGGGTCTGCGCGGCAAATCCCGCAATGGCTATCTGGCGGATGCCTGGCGCAGCGGCGAATCCGTCACCCTGATCGCGGCCTCATTGGCGGGTCTGGAGAATAGCTTCGTGCCGGGGGCCCAGGCACTGCTGCAACAGGAAGACGAGGCGGAGCTGGGCCAGGAACTGGAAGAGACTCTCTCCGAGACCCGCGCTCTGGCAGAGGCACTGCCTTCTGGGCTCGCCCCGGCGTTAAAGGACGAGCAGGCCTACAAGGGACTGCAGCGCTTGTACGTTCAGGTCGAACAGTTGCGTCAGCTGATGGAGTACAAGATCGCCCCGGCGCTCAACATTACTCAGGGTTTCAATTCGAGCGACGGAGACTGAACCATGCTGAACCGTCGCCGTTTTCTCAAGAACAGTCTAGCCCTGAGCGCCTGGGCGGGGCTGGCCCCCGCGCCTTGGGCCTGGGCGGAGAATGAGCCGCTGCTGTTCAGCGCGGTGGACGATGCCGAGGGCAAGCACTGTCTGGCCGGCGTCACTATGCAGGGCGAATTGGCTTTCATGACTGACGTGCCGGAGCGCTGCCACGGCGGCACACGACGCCCGGGCAGGCGCGAAGTGGTGATGTTCGCCCGACGTCCGGGCCGGCAGCTTCATGTGCTGGATATCGATGCCGGCACTCAGCGCCTGTCCATCGAAGCGGGGAAAGGCCGCCACTTCTACGGTCATGGCGTATTCAGCCCGGATGGGCGCTATCTCTACGCCACCGCCAATCGGTTCGAAAGTGCCGAGGGCATCCTGCAAGTCTTCGATGCGGAGCGTGACTATGCTCTCGTGAAGGAACTCTCTCTTGAAGGCATCGGCCCCCACGAGCTGCGCCTGCATCCGGATGGCGATACGCTGATCGTGGCCCTTGGCGGCATCGAAACCCACCCGGATTATGGTCGCGCCAAACTCAATCTGGAGAGCATGGCGCCTGCTCTGGTGCTGATGGATCGTCATAGCGGCAAGATCCGTCAGCGTCATGAGCCTTCTCACCATCAGCTGAGCTGTCGCCATCTGGATGTCGGCCCGGACGGGACGGTGATCGCAGGTTATCAGTTCCAGGGGCCGGAATGGGAAACACCGTCATTGATTGCCCGGCTGGATGGCCAGACGGATGAGTTTCGTGAGCTTGTCCTGCCTGAATCACTGACGACATCGTTACGCCAATACACCGCCAGCGTCGCCATCTCCGGCAATGGCCGTCACGCCGCGATCACCGCACCCAGGGGCGCTCGAGTACTGATCCTGGAAACCCACAGCGGCAAACTACTACGCGAACTTGCCTTGGAGGACGCCGCCGGTGTGGTCGCCGAGGGCGAAAGCGACTTCCTCGTCTCCTCGGGCCGCGGTGGGCTCTATCGTCTCTCTCCCCTATCCTCGACACCGGAACGTCTCACGATGATGCCCGTGCACTGGGACAATCACCTGACCCTGGCATAAGAGCGACAAAAAGCCGGGCGCCGCGATGCGGCGCCCGGCCAAGAGTGAATTCAGGTTGTTCGCTTGTCAGCGCTTCAAGAAGTTGCTCTTCACCAGGTCGACAACGTCTTCCATGCGCCCATCCAGCACGGCCTTGGTGGAGTACAGCGCCGTGGAAGCGGCTTGACCGGCTTCCACCTTGGGCGGCATGACCAGTTCCATCCGGTTGACCTTGACGTCGAGTAGCGCCGGGCCGTCCTGGGCGAGCCAATCGGTGATGGCGGCGTTGAGTTCATGGTTTTTCTCCACGCGACGCCCCCAGATACCCATGGCCTGAGCAAGTTTGTCGAACTCGGGATTTTCGAGCTCGGTGTAGCTGTCGAGTAGTCCCTCCACCTTTTGCTCCAACTCGACGAAACCAAGCGAGCTGTTGTTGTAGACAACGATCTTGAGGGGAATTTTCTCCTGCTTGAGTGTGAGCAGATCGCCCAGCAGCATGGTCATGCCACCGTCACCGCACATGGCGATGACCTGCCGATCGGGAAATGCCTTTTGAACGCCGATCGCCTGGGGATAGGCATTGGCCATGGTGCCGTGAACCAGGCTGGCAAGCGTACGGCGTTGGCCGTTGGCATAAATATGGCGCAGCATCCATACCATGGGGCTACCGCCATCCGCGGTGAAGCAGGCGTCTGTGGCGGCCAGTTCGTTGAGCGCCAGAGTCAGTTCCTGGGGATGGATCAGCGTGTCGTCCTTGGACTCATGGGCGTCATGTTCCAGGGCCTTGCGGTACTGCTTGCGGCAGCTCTCCAGCCATCGGGTATCGGTTTGCTCATCGATCATCGACGCCAGGGCCGCACAGGTGTCGCGTACGCTGCCCACCAGGCCGATATCCACCGGATGGCGCTTGCCAATCTGCTGTGGGTCGATGTCGACTTGAATGATCGTGGCCTTCTCGGGATAGAACTGGCCCCAGGCGAAATTACAGCCCAACAGCAAAAGCGTGTCGCAATCCGCCACGGCATGGTAACCCCCCGCCAGCCCGAACACCCCGGTCATGCCGACTTCGAAGGAGTTTTCTGGTTCGATGAAGTCCTTGGCGCGGGAGGTCCAGGCCACCGGGGCATTGAGCTTGGCCGCCAGCGCCAGCACCTCGTCTCGGGCATGTTCGCAGCCGAACCCGGCGAAGATGGAGATCTTACCACCCTTGTTGAGGTGGTGAACGACAGGAGCGAATTCCTCGGCACTAGGCCGCACGATGGGGTCGAAGCGGTGGGCACGAAACGGCAGATCCTGACTCGGCGTCTGGGTGAACATGTCACCGTGCACGACCAGTACTGCCACCCCGTTCTTGGCCAGCGCCGCCTGAGCGGCCAGCGCAGTCATGCGCCGCGCTTGATCGGGATTGATGATCGACTCGCAAAAGACACTGTACTGCGCATAGATCGGCCGAGGATCGACATCCTGCGGAAAACCGATGCCGGTATCGCCTGTGGGCACCTGGGACGCGATGAACACCACGGGTGAACCACTGCGATGCGCTTCGAACAAGCCATTGACGAAATGCAGGCTGCCCGGGCCGCACGTTCCGGCACAAAGTGCGAGTTCGCGGGTCATGTAGGCTTCGCCACCGGCGGCAAATCCGCCAACCTCTTCGTGGCGCACATGCACCCATTCCAGGTCGCTGCGCCGAATGGCATCGGTGAATTGATTGATGGTGTCGCCGACGACACCGTAACAGCGCTTAGCCCCCGCTTCCGCCAGCGTTTCGACGATGATATCGGCTACGTTGCTGTGACTCATCTGCGATTTCCTCCGCATTGACGCCCTTGCCTGGGCACATGGATACCATTGCCACATAAATATGTGACCAGCCTTAACTACTTTATGCCTGCTGGAGTTCGATCTCCAATCCTGAACGACAAAATCAGTGAATCAACTGCACGGCTCCCATCCACAATAAGCGCAATGCCAGCAGCGTCAGCATCCATTTGAACAGGCTGTCGAAGCGCTCGGCGCTCAGCCCTTTCAGCAAACGCAGCCCAAGCCAGGTACCCAGCAAGCCAGCGGCGATCATCGCCACCATCAGTCCCAGCCAATCGCGAAACACGAAGCCGGCGAAGCCGAACACGAAGGCCTTGGTCAGATGCTGCAGACTCATGCAGGCGGCGAAGGTCGCCACTCGGGCAAAAGGGGTGGTCTGGCTGTGCTTGACGAAGGCCGCGACCAAGGGGCCGCTGGCGCCGATCAAACTGGACAGAAGCGTCGTCACTGCGCCGGCAAGTAAGGTCGCCCCATTGCTCAAATGACGCTTGGGCAGGCTCGGTCCCCAGCAGGAATAGAGCACGAACAGCGCAATACACAGTTCCAGTACGCCGCTGGGCAGACGGATCAGCAGCCAGGCAGCCACCAAGGCACCCAGCACGACACCGGGCAAAAAAGCGGCAATCAAGCGATGATCGATATGTCGCCAGGTGAGGGTCGCCCGGCCCAGATTGGAGCCGAACTGCACCATGCCGTGTACTGGAATCAGCGCCACGGCAGGCATCACTTGCGCCATGACGATGATCAGCAAGGTGCCGCCGCCTATCCCGACGCTTGCCGAAATAGCCGAGGTCAGCGCCGACAGTGCAATCAGTACCAGCTCGAGGGTGCTGGAAAGTGGAGAAAGCGCATCGAGAAACGGCACGCAAGACGTCCTGTTCAGTGAAATTCGACGCGGATTATACCGGATTGGAGCAGTCGGAACCGATACGACCAGGATCCTTGACGTAAAACGTCAACATCGTGTCGCAAGACGTCGATTGAGTCGGCGGGTTTTCCACCACACTAGCGTTAATTCACTTAGGGAGACGCCTACATGAACCGCAACATGATCCTTACCTGTGCCTTGACCGGCGCCGGCGATACCGCCGACAAGAACCCCAACGTACCCGTGACCCCCGAGCAGATCGCCAATGCCGCCATCGAGGCGGCCAAGGCTGGCGCCAGCGTCGCCCACCTGCATGTGCGCGACCCGGAAACCGGCGGCATCAGTCATTCCACGGAGCATTTTCGCGAAGTAGTGGAGCGTATCCGTGAAGCTGACGAGGACATCGTGATCAACATCACCGCTGGCGGCGGCGGTGACTGGATTCCGGATGCCGACGATCCGACTCGTGGCGGCCCGGGTACCGACATCCAGACACCGGCGGAGCGTCATGCCCCGGTAGGCGAGCTGCTGCCCGAGCTGTGCACCCTGGATTGCGGCAGCCTCAACTTCGGCGACATGGTCTACATCAATACCTCGGATTGGCTGCGGGAGCATGCACGCCTCGTGCAACAGGCCGGCGTCAAGCCGGAACTCGAATGTTTCGATCTCGGGCATATCTGGTTCGCCCGCCAGCTGCAGGAAGAAGGCCTGCTCGACGGTGATCCGCTGTTTCAGCTGTGCCTGGGCATTCCCTGGGGCGCGGAAGCGGACACCGAGACCATGCTGACCATGCGCAACAAGCTGCCGCAAGACGCCAACTGGGCGGCTTTCGGCATCGGTCGCCTGCAGATGCCCATGGTGGCCCAGGCCATGCTGCTCGGTGGCCACGCGCGGGTCGGTCTGGAAGACAATCTGTATCTGAGTAAAGGC
Source organism: Halomonas sp. GXIMD04776 (assembly GCF_049808615.1). Classification (NCBI taxonomy): domain Bacteria; kingdom Pseudomonadati; phylum Pseudomonadota; class Gammaproteobacteria; order Oceanospirillales; family Halomonadaceae; genus Halomonas; species Halomonas sp. GXIMD04776. Next base: position 75,676 of record NZ_JBNCAN010000003.1, read on the forward strand.
GTGAAGGCCACTAACGGCCAACTGGTCGAGAAGGCCGCCGGCATCATCGAGAACCTGGGGGGAAAGGTCATGACCCCTGCCGAGACCCGCACCTACTTGAAGCTGCGCGATCCCAACACTGGTAAAACCGCAGGAGGCCAGGCATGAGCAAGCAACTATCCGTCATCGGCACCGGCGTGATCGGCAATGGCTGGATCGCCCGGGCCCTGGCTCAGGGCTTCGATGTGGTGGCGTTTGATCCCATGGAAGGCGCCGAAGCGCGCACCCGTGCCGCCGTTGCGGGTGCCTGGCCGTCCCTGGAAAAACTCGGCCTGGCAAACGGCGCCAGTCAGGAACGGCTAAATTTTGTCGATAGCCTGGAAGCGGCGGTCGAGAGCGCGGATCTGGTGCAGGAAAACGTGCCTGAACGCCTCGAGCTCAAGCGCGAGATCCTGGCCAAACTGGATGCAGCGGCCCCGAGCGCTACGATCATCGGCTCGTCTACCTCCGGTTTCAAGCCCACGGATCTGCAGCAGGACTGCACCAACGCCCCGGGGCGTGTAATCGTCGCTCACCCCTTCAATCCGGTCTATCTGCTACCCCTGGTGGAACTAGTAGGGGGCGAGGCCACTACGCCTGAGCAGATGGAAACCGCTCAAGGGCTGTATCAGGACATGGCCATGCGCCCCTTGATCGTGCGCAAGGAGATCGAGGGCCATATCGCAGACCGCTTGATGGAAGCCCTGTGGCGCGAGGCGCTGCATCTGGTCAACGACGGCGTGGCGACCACCGAGGAGATCGATGCGGCGGTGGTCTATGGTTGCGGCCTGCGCTGGTCGTTGATGGGCACCTTCCTGACCTTCCACCTGGCCGGGGGTGATGCGGGCATGCGTCACATGCTCGAGCAGTTCGGCCCGGCGTTGAAGCTGCCCTGGACCAAGCTGGAAGCCCCGGAGCTCACCGATGAGCTGATCGACAAGGTCGTCAAAGGCTGCGAACACCAGGCCGCCGATCGTCCCGTCGCACAGCTCGATAAGCGCCGGGACGACTTCCTGGTGGAGCTGCTCGATCTGGTACACAAGTATTGGCCGGAAGCCGAAGGGCTCGAGGGGCGTATCTGATGCGCATTCTCGACACCCGGGTCGCTCCCGAATGGGTGGACTACAACGGCCACATGAACGACGCCGAGTATGCCAGGGTCTTCTCCCTGGCCCTGGAAGCCCTGATGGATCACATCGGGCTGGACGAGGCAGGCCGCGCCGAGCATGCCTACACGATCTACACTCTGGAAACTCATCTCTGCTATCGCCGGGAAGCGCATCAGGATCAGGCGCTTGCCGTCGAGATATCCCTGCTCGACCGGGACGCCAAGCGCTTGCACGTCTTCCTGGAGATGCAGGATCAGGAGGGTCAATGCCTGGCCACCAGCGAGCAGATGCTGATGGGTATGGGCAGCGACAGCGGCCGCCCGGAGCCATTCCCGGCCCCGGTGACGGAACATATCGAACGTCTGCCCCATATCGCGCAGGACGCCTGGCCCAAACTCGCCGGTCGGCGTATCGGCCTACCCCCCGCCCACCGCTAGACGCCTACCCGGTACGCTCGCTCGTACCGGGAGGCTCCGGGACCGCCGGCTCATCGTCCGGCCTGTATAAGGAGCGTTCCTATAGATACGCCCGACTCTCGCTCGTCATCCAAGGAATCGACCATGCCATCACAACAAACAGCCTCCTCTGACTCTTCTAAATCTCAAAATGCCTATCCCGACGCCGTTCTGACGCACCGTGGCTTCTTTCGTCATATGCACAAGGGCATGACCATCACCTCCGCGCTGCTGGTGCTTGCCTTCGTACTCTTCACCGGTATCGATCCGGAGTTTTCCGGTGGCGTCTTCGGCACGGCTCGAGGATGGATCGAAACCACTTTCGACGGCTATTATCTGATTACCATCATGCTGCTGATCGCCGTCTGTCTCTATATCGTGCTGAGCCGACACGGCAGTGTGCGTCTCGGCGCCGACGACAGCCGCCCCGATTTCAGCAACTTCTCCTGGTTCTCGATGCTGTTCTCCGCAGGCATCGGTATCGGCATCCTGTTCTTCGGCGTCGCCGAGCCGATCTTCTACCTGGATGACAGCGGCGCCTTCGGCTATCCCAACAACCCCCACGCCGACATGGCCGGCGCCACGGCCATCGGCCACGAGCGCGCCGTGGATGCTCTGCGCGTGGCGGTCTTCCACTGGGGCCTGCACGGCTGGGCCGTCTACGTCATCGTCGGGATGGCACTGGCCTACTTCGCCTATCGACGCGGCTTGCCGCTGGCGTTGAGATCATCGCTCTATCCCTTTATCGGCGATCGCATCTACGGCCCGATCGGCCATGTGGTCGACATTCTCGGCGTACTGGGCTGCGTGTTCGGCGTCGCCACCTCCCTAGGTCTCGGCGTCAGCCAGATGGCGGTGGGCCTCGAGCGCCTGATTGGCGTCAGCGCCGGCCTCGATACCCAACTGACACTCATCGCGCTGATCTCGGTGGTTTCCATCCTCTCCGCCGTCTCCGGAGTCAAGCGAGGCATCAAGATCATCTCCGAACTCAACATCTGGGTTTCGGTGCTGGTGGTAGGCGCCTTCCTGATCGGCGGCCCGACCCTCTGGTTGATTACTGCCTTCGGCGAGACCATGATCGACTATGCCATCAACTTCGTGCCCATGGGATTGTGGTATGCCGATGAACCGGGCCCGGCGCAGTGGCAACAGGCCTGGACCATCTTCTACTGGGGCTGGTGGCTCGCCTGGGCTCCCTTCGTCGGGCTGTTCATCGCGCGTATCTCGAAGGGCCGCACCCTGCGGGAATTCGTACTCGGCGTGCTGCTGGTACCGACCCTGATCATTTTCGTGTGGCTGATCATCTTCGGCGGCACCGCGCTCTACCAGGAGCTGCATGCCGCGGGTGGCCCCGGCACGGCAGGAATCATCGAGCTGGTCAACGCCTGGAACCTGCCGGCCGCGCTGTTCGCCAGCGCCGACGGCATCGCCGGGACCGGCGCCATCGGCTGGACTCTCTCGGCGATGATGGTCTTCCTGCTGATGAGCTGGTTCGTCACCTCCTCGGACTCCGGCACCCTGGTGCTGACCACCATCCTGTCCCTGGGCAGCAACGATCCACCCCAGCGCTTTCGGGTGTTCTGGGGCGTGGTGATCGGCCTGGTGGCCGCCGTATTACTGGTGGCCGGTGGGCTCGAGGCGCTGCAGACCGCCCTGATCGCCGCCGCTCTACCGCTGAGCGTGGTCATTCTGGTCATGACCCTCGGCGTGCTGGTGTCGCTGTTTCAGGAATCCCGCCGATCGAGGTTGGCGAAAAGCTAGCGCCTTCGATCGCCGGGCACCGCCCAACGACTACTGCCGCACCTGCCGTGGCGATAGGTCGTAATGGCTGCGAAAGGCCCGGGAGAAACTCGAGCTTGAGCTGAAGCCGCAGGCCAGGGCGATGGAAAAGATATCCAGATCGGTTTCGCCGAGCAGGCGCTCGGCCCGAGCAAGACGCAGCTTCAGGTAATAGTCCCGCGGGGTATCCTGAAGCTCCTGCTCGAATAGCCGCTGCAACTGACGCGGCGAGACATGGCTGCGTCGGGCGATCTCGGCCAGACTCAAGGGCGTTTCCAGATGGCGCTCCATCAGCGCCACTGCCTCGACCATCGGGCGCTTGTGAGTGCCCAGGCGCTGGGCCAGGGACATGCGCTGCTGATCGCTCCGGGTCCGAATTCGAGCATGAATCAGTTGCTCGGAAACATCGATGGCCAGGCGTGAGCCGTGACGACGGGCAATGATCTCCAGCACCATGTCCATGGCGGCGGCACCCCCGGCACAGGAAAAGCGTCGCTGACCGAGTTCGAACAGCTCATCCGAAGTGCTGATGCCGGGAAAGCGTTCGCGGAACGCCGGCAGACTTTCCCAATGCAGCGTTACCCGCTCGCCCTTGAGCAGCCCCGCCGCCGCCAGCAGGAAGCAGCCGGTGTCCAGGCCACCCAGACTGCAGCCCGACTGATCGAGACGATGCAGCCAGGCCAGCAGCCCACGGCTGATCGTGGCCTCGGGACGGAACCCACTGCACACCGCCAGCGACGGCAGATGGTGAATCTCATTGATGGATTGATCGGCGAGCAGCGTCATGCCGCTGGAAGCGGTCACCGGTTCGCCGTCCTCGCTGATCAGCAACCAGTCAAACAGCGGCCGACCGGCGATACGGTTAGCGATACGCAGCGGCTCCACCGCCGAGAAGAACGCCATCATCGAAAAGCGCGGCAGCAGCAGAAAGCCAATAAGCTCTGGGCTTGGCCCTTGGTAGTCGAGTCGCATGGGACGAGTCTAGCAAGAGCGTGGGGCAGAAGGGGGAAAGAGAGCGCACCGCCTGAGCGGTGCTGGTTTCGCGTCGAAGCGACCTCAGGCGTCTTCGTTCATCGGCAACCGCGCAATGATATTGCTGACATCGTCGCAGACCCGGGCGATCTCTTCGTCGCTGTAGCGCTTGCCGCGACGCTTCTTGTAGCCCATTTCGTAGAGCTTGACGTGTTCGGTGGCGGTGACGCCGGCGTTATTCAGACAGTGGCTGACGCAGTGCATCTGGCAGCCGTCGATGGCGACGATCGGCCGACCGGAACGGGCGGTCTTTACCAGCCCGGGCACGCCGCCGCCGACCCCGGCGATGCAGGACATCTCCGCTACGCCGGCATGATCGAGGCGCACGGCGGTTTCATTGGCGAGCTGCGCCACGTCGGAGCAACCCGAGCAGGAATAGATCAGGGTGCGGGGTTTACTTGGACGTTGCATGCTGGTCATGATTCCTCCCTGTAATGATGAGAGACGTCAAAAGAGGGCTAAGCCCCCCGACGTCGACCATGCTCGCATGCTAACGACATCGGTATGTTGAGTGAGGTCAAGGATGACGCTGACTGTTCATCTCTTCAGCGAGCCGGCTCGCCAGGCAGGCGACGATGGCGTAGATGGAGAGCTGGGGATTGGCGCCGATGCTGGTCGGAAACAGCGAACCATCGAGGACCGACAGGTTCTCGAGCTGATGATGACGCCCGCGACTGTCGACCACCGCATGGCGCGGATCGTCTCCCATCGTGCAGCCGCCCATCACGTGGGCACTGGCCAAACGCACGTCATGTAACGCATAGCTGAGGCGCCCCACCTGCGCGCGAAAATCCGGCCAATCCCGACTGAGACGCGCATGACTATGCCCCGGCATCACGGTCTCGGCGCCGGCGGCGAACTGCAATTCGCCCATGGCCAGGTAGGCGCGCTTGACCCCGTCCCAGAGATGGTCGTTGAGCGGATAATCCAGCAGCGGCGTGCCGTCTCCTCGTAACAGCACCTGCCCGCCCTGACTCTCGGGATGAAAACCATCACGCATCAGGGCGATCGCCACACTGCTGTGGGAGAGCCGGCCCATGCGCGCAAGCCCCTCGACCCCATGGCCACCGAACAGCGCCGCCATGATGCTGGGCTGCATGGGCGGCACCTCCAGCTTGAAGCCCAGGGGGCCGGTCACGCCCTCGCGCCATTGAAAGTGGTCGCTATGCACGGATTGCGGCGCGCCGTAGTAGCCGTCGATGCGTTGATCGAACTGGGCCACCGTCAGCGCCACCGGGTGCAGAAAGGTGCGCTTGCCAAGGCGCTCGAACGGATCCGGCGCCTTCGAGCGCAACAACAAACCCGGCGTATTGATGCCGCCACCCGCCAGTACTACATGACGGCCACGAATCTGCAGGCGTGGCCCATCGGCCCGGCTCAAGGTGGCGTTCATGCCCCGGCATTCCACTCCCACAACTCGCCCGTCTTCGATAACCAGGCGCTCCGCCCGGGCGCCATGGATCAGGGTGGCACCGGCCTCCAGGGCGACCGGCAGGGTGGTCAGCAGCATCGACTGCTTGGCGTTGGTCGGGCAGCCGGTGCCGCAATAACCGAGGTTCCAGCAGCCACGCACGTTGCGCGGGATGGTCGACCAGTGCCAGCCCAGCGCCTCGCAGCCGGCACGCAGCACGTCGTTGTTGGGATTCGGCGGGACGGCCCAGGGCGCGATGCCAAGTCGTGCTTCCATGCGTTCGAACCAGGGTGCGAGACTCTCGGCATCGAGGCCCGTTACCGCGTGGGCCGCCGCCCAATGCTTCAGGGTCGGCGTCGGGGTACGAAAACTGCTGGTCCAGTTCACGGTGGTGGAGCCGCCTACCGTTCGCCCCTGCAAGATGCTGATCCCGCCATCCGCCGTCATGCGCGCCGCCCCCTCCTGATAGAGCTCGGCATAGGCCTTGGCCTCGTCGTTCTCGAAATCGGAAGAAGTCTTGAGCGACCCCTCCTCCACCAGCACCACGGAGAGTCCGGCCTGGGTCAGGATCTCGGCGCTGGTGCCGCCCCCGGCCCCCGTGCCGACGATGATCACGTCGGCCTCGAAGACCTGACCTTCATCGAGTCGGGAGGCATCCAGTACGCGCCAGCCTCGGGCGAGGCCTTGCAGGAACGGATCAGGTACCGGCATGGGCATTTATCTCCTGTGGTCATTCATACGCGCGGCGGCCCGGGATAGCCGGTCTCGGCCCAGGCCATGGGCAGCGCGTACCAGGCCATCGACAGCAGCTGATTGAGCGCCTTGTACCCTTGACGCAGCAGGTCAAAGCGGCTGTCGCGCCAGCGAATCAGAAAGGCATCGATCTGGCCGGGTGATGCGTTCTCCCAGGCGCCCCAAACACCGGTCAATGGGCCTCGGGTGAGCGGCAGGTTGAGCAGATCGAGCAGCTCGGAAACGTCCTTGTGAATGGCCGGCGACATGGCCGCCAGGCTGCGATCGAGCTGACGAAGCGTCGCATCGGCGGCGCTTTCATTGTCTGCCAGGGCAGGATGGGGGCCGATCACCGCAGGAAGCAACACGGCCAGCAGCCCCAGATCGCTATCGCGCAGCACCATGAAACCCGCCGCCGGCTGAGCGGATGAGCAACCCGAGAGGCTCGCCGTGACCCCCACCGTGGTCAGGGCCAGGCTGGCGCCCAGGCCCAGCTTCAGGAGTTCGCGACGCGAGAGCACAGTCGGCATCGGCACTCCCTTAGCGTACAAACCAGCGATAAATCAGTTTCTGCAACCGTCCGCCATAGGGCGGGTAGATCAGTCTCGCCGTGTTGAGACGCTGCTTGATGAACACTCCCTTGGCTTTGCTGAAAGTGAGGAAGCCCTCGTGCCCATGATACTGCCCCATGCCCGAGCCACCGATGCCGCCGAAGGGCATGTCCTCCTGCGCGACGTGCAGCACGCTGTCGTTCACGCACATGCCCCCGGCGTGAGTGTGGGTCATCAAGCGGCGCTGCTCGGCCCTGTTATAGCCGAAGTAGTACAGCGCCAGCGGGCGAGGGCGACGAGCCACATAGGCCATCGCCGCCTCGATGCTCTCGACCGGGACGATCGGCAGCAGCGGGCCGAAGATTTCCTCCTGCAGAACCCGCATGTCATCGGTGACATCGAGCAGCAGGGTCGGCGGTATCACCCGCGAACCCTCGAAACTCTCATCGGCCGGGTCGAGGGCGATCACTCGGGCGCCCTTGTCCCGGGCGTCATCAAGGACGTCGCCGAGCCGCCGATGCTGACGCTCGTTGACGATCCAGGTGTAGTCCGGGTTGTCGACGAGGCTTGGGTAGAGCCGTGTGAACGCCTGGCGCAGCGCCGCCACGAGTTCGTCCACCCGTTCTCGCGGACAGAGTACGTAATCCGGCGCGACGCAGGTCTGGCCGGCATTGAGCCCCTTGCCGAAGGCGATGCGCTCGGCGGCATGCTCGATAGGGACGTCCCTGGAGACGATGGCCGGCGACTTGCCGCCCAGCTCCAGGGTCACCGGGGTCAGATTGTCCGCGGCGGCGCGCATCACGTGCTTGCCTACCGCGGTGCTGCCGGTGAACAGCAGATGATCGAAGGGTAGCTGCGAGAACGCCTGACCGACCTCCGCCTCGCCGGTGACCACCGCGACCCGGTCCTCCTCGAAGACCTCGCCCAGCAAGCGGGCCACCACCTCGGCGGTGGCCGGGGTGAACTCGCTCATCTTGAGCATCGCCCGGTTGCCGGCGGCCAGGGCGGCGATCAATGGGCTCAGGGCCAGATAGAGCGGATAGTTCCAGGGCACGATAATGCCCACCACGCCGAGGGGCTGATACACCACCCGCGCCCGGCCCGGCTGAAAGGCTATCCCGACCCGGCGCCGGGAAGGCTTCATCCAGCGGCGTATCCGTTTCACCGCATAATCGATACCCTGCACCGTCGGCAATATCTCCGCGAAGCGGGTTTCATAAGGCGAACGACGGCCGAAGTCATGGCTGATGGCCTCGATCAGGGCATTTTGATGGCGAATCAGGCTTCCCCTGAGCGCCTTGAGCAGACGAATGCGCGCCGCCGCTTCCAGCATGGGCTCCCGATTGAAAGCCTCGCGCTGGGCAGCGAGCAAGCACTCAAGATCGGCGTTGAGGTGTGAACGATCGGTCATGAAACATCCCGGGTGGCGTTGCGTCTTCTGCGTTATATCACTCGCTGTGACGCGGTACGATATAGGCTCACTATCAAGAGGAGAAACATATGACGCGATCGCCTGCTTCCGGCCCCGAAATCCTTACCTTCGGCGAGGCGATGGCGCTATTCATCGCCGAGACCTCCGGCGATCTGGCGGATGTCGAGCGCTTCCAGCGTCGTATCGCCGGTGCCGATACCAATGTTGCCATCGGCCTTTCTCGGCTGGGCTTTAATGTCGGTTGGCTAAGCCGGATCGGGGACGATAGCTTCGGTACCTTCATTCGTCGCACTTTGGAAGCGGAAGGATTGGATTGTCGCCACCTGAAGGTCGATCCCGAGCACCCCACCGGGCTGATGTTCAAGGAGCGCGCCCTGGGCGGCGCGGATCCGCGTACCGAATACTTCCGCCGGGGCAGCGCCGCCAGTCATCTCACTACTGAAGATGCCGGGAGCGTAGACTTTTCTGCCCTACGCCATCTGCACGCCACGGGCATTCCTCCCGCGATCTCGGCAAGCAGCCGAGAACTCTTCCAGCACTTGCTGGAGCGCGCCCGAGCCGCCGGCGCCAGCATCTCCTTCGACCCCAATCTGCGTCCCAGTCTGTGGGAAAGCGAAACCGTGATGCGTGAGACCTTGAACGATCTGGCGTCTCGCGCCGACTGGGTGCTGCCAGGGCTCGCCGAGGGCCGCTTGCTTACCGGTTACGAGACCGCTTACGACATCGCCGGTTTTTACCTGGATCAGGGCGCCAAGGCAGTGATCATCAAGCTCGGCCCCGAAGGCAGCTACTATCGCGGCACCTTGGGCGGCCAGGAGGAAGAAGCCAGTGTGCCCGGTTTCCCGGTGGCCGAGGTGATCGATACCGTGGGTGCCGGCGATGCGTTCGCGGTCGGCGTGGTCAGTGCCCTACTCGACGGACGCTCGCCTCAGGAGGCGGCACGCCGGGGCAACCTGATCGGCTCTCTCGCGGTGCAGGTGCTTGGCGATATGGAAGGGCTGCCCAGCCGCGCCCGGCTCGACGCCCTCGAAGCCGAACTGACGGTTTGAATCAAGCAAGGATATTTTGATGAGCAAGAAATCCGTTCTTGTCTATGGCCGATTGACCGACGATCAGCTGGCCGCGCTGGCCCGAAACTTCGACGTCACGCACTTCTCCGGCACCAACCTGGCCAACGACCCGGCCTTTCACGAGGCGCTGCAAGGTGCCCATGGTCTGGTTGGTGGCGCCAGCCTGGCCGTCACCTCCGACCTGCTCGATAGGGCACCCAACCTGGAAGCCATCGCCAGCATCTCGGTAGGGGTCGACAACTATCCGATCGACGAGCTGACCCGCCGCAGCATCCTGCTCTGCAACACCCCGGATGTACTCACCGAAACCACCGCCGATACCGGCTTTCTGTTGATCATGGCCATCGCCCGGCGTGCCGTGGAACTTGCCGAGTTCATCAAGCGCGGCAACTGGGAAGCAGGTATTGGTGAAGCCCAGTTCGGCAGCGACGTGCACGGCAAGACCTTAGGCATGGTCGGCTTCGGGCGTATCGGCGCCGCCATCGCCCGCCGCGGCGCCCTGGGATTTGGCATGAAAATTCTCTATTCCAACGCCTCCCCCAAGCCGGAACTGGAAACCGAACTCGGCGCCGAACGTCGCGAACTCGATGCGCTGCTCGCCGAAGCCGACTTCGTCTGCGTCACCGTGCCGCTGACCGACGATACCGAGAAACTGATCGGCGCGCGAGAATTCAGCCTGATGAAGCCCTCGGGGATCTTCGTCAACATCGCCCGGGGCAAGGTGGTCGACGAACCGGCGTTGATCGCGGCGCTGAAGTATGGCGATATCAAGGCGGCGGGCCTCGACGTGTTCGAACAGGAGCCGCTGCCAAAGGACTCTCCCCTGCCGCACATGAACAACGTGGTGGCGCTGCCGCATATCGGCTCGGCTACGACCGAGACCCGCAACGCCATGGCCCAGCGTGCCGTGGACAACATCACCCTGGCGCTCCAGGGCCAGCGGCCGATCAATCTCGTCAATGCTGATGCCTGGAGTAAACCATGACCGCGACCGCTCCCCTTTGCCTGCTCTTCGACTCCGACGGCACCCTGGTCGACAGCGAAATCCTGCTCGCCCAGGTAATGGCGGAGGTACTGCCGCGCTACGGCCTGCCCTTTACTGCAACGCAGTACATGGAGGAGTTTCGTGGCGTGCGCTTTCTTTCCATCGTCCAGACGCAGGAGGCGCGTCATGGCGCTCTGGCCGAAAGCCTGTTCCCCAAGATGGAAGCCGACATGCGCGAGATGATGGAGGCTCGCATGCGCGCCGAACTCGAACCCATCACCGGCATGCCGGAAGCCCTCGGGGCACTTGCCGATCACACCAAGGCGGTAGTTTCCAATGGCCCTGAGCGCAAGATCCGCTGCGCCATGGAAAGCGCCGGCCTTGCCCACCACTTCGGCGACAACCTGTTCAGCGCCTATACCCTGGGCGTGTGGAAGCCCGACCCGGCACTCTATCTCAAGGCAGCAAACGCCATGGGCTATTCTCCAGAGCGCTGCGTGGTGATCGACGATGCCGCCGTCGGCGTGGCCGCCGGGCTCGAAGCCGGCATGCGGGTGGTTCACCTCAATCACTTTCCCGAGAAAGAAACCGCACCGGAAGGCGCCATCGAGATCCGTCATGCCAGCGAGCTGCCTGAGGCTATCGCTGAATATGTGGTGCGACGCGAGCGGGAGCGCTTCATGGCGGAGGTGGTCGATGCCGCCAACGCCATTGGCGAGGACGGCACGGCAAGCGCCGAGGCACGCGCCCTGGCCGATACCGATGGTGGCCAACCCTTGGACGACGAAGCTCCCAACGACTGGTGGCGTTGATGGGCTTTCCGTGAAAGCCCCGCCGAGCGATCGGCGGGGCTTGTCGTGGCCTCGATGCGCTTGTGGGATCAGCCCATCAACTGCCTGACCGCGACTTCCACGCCGCGCAATTCCGCCAGGCCGCGCATCCGTCCGTAGAGCGGGTAGCCCGGCGCGGTGTCACGATGCTGATCGTCGAGGATGTAGTGACCGTGGTCCGGGCGCAGCGGCAGTCGCGGGCCGCCTTCGCGCTCGCGGCGACGCTCCTCTTCCACCAGCGCAGCGATCACCGCCACCATGTCCACGTCGCCGGCCAGATGCGGCGCTTCATGGAAAGAGCGCGGGTCCGGCTGCTCGCGCTGGGTGGCGCGCAGATGGGCGAAGTAGACCTTGGGGCCGAAGCGCCGCGCCATGTCCGCCAGGTCGTTGTCCGAGCGCACCCCGTAGGAGCCGGTGCACAGGGTCAGGCCGTTGGCCGGGCTCGGCGCGGCGTCGAGAATCCATTGGGCATCTTGCGCCGTGGAAACCACCCGAGGTAGGCCGAGCAGCGGCCGGGGCGGATCGTCCGGGTGAATCGCCATGCGGATGCCGACCTCTTCAGCCACCGGAATAATGGCCTGCAGGAAATACCCCAGATGCTCGCGCAGCTTGCCGGCGTCGATCTCGTCATACTCGGCGAGCACCTCGCGAAAGCGCGCAAGGGTGTAGTGCTCTTCGGCGCCGGGCAGTCCGGCGATGATGTTGTTGGTGAGCTTGTCCCGGGCCGGCTGGTCGAGGGTGTCGAGATAGGCCCGCGCGGCGGCCTTTTCGTCGTCGCCGTACTCCTGCGCCGCTTCGGGGCGCTCGAGCAGGTAGAGATCGAAGGCGGCGAAGGCGGTCTGGTCGAAGCGTAGCGCCAGGGCTCCGTCCGCCAGGCGGTAGGTGAGATCGGTGCGGGTCCAGTCGAGCACCGGCATGAAGTTGTAGCAGACCGTGTCGATGCCACAGGCCGCCAGGTTGCGTAGCGTCTGGCAGTAAGTCTCGATATGGGCGTCACGCTCCGGCAGCCCCTTCTTGATGGCCTCGGTGACCGGCACGCTCTCCACCACCGACCAGGTCAGACCAGCGGCTTCGATCATTCGCTTACGCGCCTCGATCGCCTCGATCGTCCATACTTCGCCGTTGGGAACGTCATGCAGGGCGGTGACGATGCCGGTGGCTCCGGTCTGGCGAACCTCGTCGAGGCGAATAGGATCGTTGGGGCCGAACCAGCGCCAGGTGTGTTCCATGCTGATGTCCTCGTGTCAGGCGCGCTCGAGCTGGGCCAGGGCCGCGCTCAAGCCGCGTTGTGTCAGGGTACGGTAGGCGGCGGTGACTGCCTCGCCGAAGCCGGGCGCGCTGGCCAGAGCCGGGGCGAAGACCGCCTCTTCTTCCAGAAAGGCGCGCACCAGCGCATCGGAGTCATCACCGTGGCGTTCGTGCAGCGCCTGGAAGCGTTCCGCCAGGGGATCGTCCACCGGATAGGGAGTGCCGTTTAGATCTTCGCCTTTGGTGTAGCGAATCCAGGCAGCGATGCCGAGCGTCGTGCAGGGCACCGGCTCATCCGCTTCAAGGCGCATTCGGGCACCGTCGAGCCAGCGCTGGGGCAGTTTCTGACTGCCGTCCATGGCGATCTGCTGCAGGCGGTGACGCAGGCTGTCGTTGGCGAAACGCTCGATAAGCCGCTCGGCGTATTCCTTCAGATCGGTGCCCTCGGGCATGGCGAGAGTCGGTGCGGCCTCTTCCAGCATGTAGCGGCGCAGCAGGGTTTTGAGGTCGTCACGGCTCACCGCCTCGAACACCGTCTCGATGCCGTCGAGCGCCCCGAGGTAGGCGAGCAGCGAATGGCTGCCGTTGAGCATCCTGAGCTTCATGGCTTCAAACGGCGCGACATCAGTCACCATCTCGACGCCGTCCGACTCCCAGGCTGGGCGGCCTTGGGGGAAGTCGTCCTCGATCACCCACTGGGCGAAGGCTTCGCAGACCACGGCGTTCTCGTCCTCGACACCGAGTTCAGCGAGCCGCGCGAAATCCGCCTCGGTCATGGCCGGCACGATGCGATCGACCATGCTGCATGGGAAAGCCACCTCGCGCTCGATCCACTCGGCGAGCGCCGCATCGCGACGTGCCGCCAGCTGGCTTACCGCCGCCCGGGTACGCTTGCCGTTGTCCGGCATGTTGTCGCAACTGAGCACCGTGAAGGGAGCAACGTCGGCAGCCCGGCGCCGCGCCAGGGCCTCGACCAGGATACCCGGCGCGGTGCGCGGCGAAGCGGGATTGGCGATGTCGAAGGCGATCATGGGGTCATCGATCAGCAAATCGCCACTGGCCGGACTCAGGAAATACCCCTTCTCGGTGACGGTCAGGGTGACGATACGGGTCTCGGGGGCGGACATACGCGTCAATAACGCCTCGAGATCGCGACCCCAGCGCCCCTCACCGTCGCAGCCGGTGAACAGCGTCTCTTCGATCACGCCGATCTCACGCAGCGTCACATTTTCGCTATCGGCATATTCCGCCACATGGTAACGATGATCCGCCTCGCGCAGGGCATCGACCAGCCCCACGCTCGAGCGCAGATTGGCGCTGCTGATTCCCCAGCCGGCATCATTCGTGCGCTGTCGATAGCGCTCGAGGAACACCGCCTGATGGGCGCGATGAAAGGCGCCCAGGCCCAGATGGACGATACCGAGCTGGCCCTGGCCACGGAAGCAGGCAATAGCCTTGGCAGTCATGAACGCTTACTCCATCAACAGATTAGGCAGCCACAGGGAAAGCGCGGGGATATAGGAGACCAGCAGCAGCACGATCAGGTTGCATATCAGAAACGGCAGGATGGCACGGGCCACCCGCAGCATGGGCAGCTTGCCAATGCCCGAGACGACGAACAAACAGACCCCCACCGGCGGCGTGGTCAGGCCGATCATCAGGTTGAGTACCGCCATCAGGCCAAAATGGATCGGGTCCATGCCGATCCCCGTCGCCACGCCGAGAAGCGCTGGAAACAAGATGATCAGGGCGGCGATGGTCTCCATGAACGACCCCACCACCAACAGGATCAGATTGAGGATCAGGATGACCACAATGGGTTTTTCGCTGATGTTGAGAATGCCGTCGGCGATCAGCTGGGGAATCTGCTGGCTGGTGAGAATCCAGCCGAACAGGTTGGCCAGCCCCACCAGCAGCATCAACGATCCCGAGGTCAGCACCGTATCGACGATGATCTGCGGCAGGTTGCGCCAGTTGAGCCCCTTGTAGACGAACATGCCGATGACGAAGGCATACAGGCTGGCGACGATCGAGGCCTCCGTGGGGGTGAACAGGCCGCCGATGATCCCGTAGAGGATGATGAAGGTCATCAGCAATGCCCAGAAGGCGCTGCGCCCTTCCCGGAGAAGTTCCTTGAGGCTCGAGCGCCGCTCCCGCGGATAGTTGCGCCGTACCGCCAGGAGGTAGGTGGTGATCATCATCGCCACGCCCAGCAGCAGCCCGGGTATGGCGCCGGCCAAGAACATCTTGCCCACCGAGACGCCGCCCAGCGAACCGACGATGATCATCGGCACGCTGGGCGGGATGATCGGGCCGATGGTGGACGAGGCGGCGGTCACCGCCGCGGCGAAGGGCTTGTCGTAGCCCGCCCGCGCCATGCCGGGGATCATCACCGAGCCGATGCTGGCGGCATCGGCCACCGCGGTGCCGGAGATACCGCCGAACAGCATCGAGCCGCCGACGTTGGCCAGCCCCAGCCCACCGCGCACATGGCCCACCAGGGCATTGCAGAAGCGGATGATGTGATCGGTAATGTTGCCCACGTTCATCAGGTTGCCGGCCAGCACGAAGCCGGGAATGCACAGCAGCACGAAGGAGTCGATACCGCCATACAGCTTCTGGGGCACGATGGTCAGGGAGATGCCCTCGATAAGCAGATAGCTTAGCGACGAAATTCCAAGGGCAAAGGCAATTGGCACGCCCAACAAGAGCAGCACGAGAAACACGCTGAAGAGTATGGCGATTTCCATCACACGCGCTCCTGGTAAGACGATGGACCACGAACGATGGCCACGGCGGCCTCGATCAGGCCCAGCGCCGCATAAAGAACATTGAGGCCAAACAGGACAGCGGTGGAAAAGAAGATATAAAGCATCGGTACCTTGAGCGTCGGTGACGTCTGAAAGGCGCCGATCCGCGCGTACTGCATGGCATAGGGCACCATCAGCAGAGCGAACCCTCCCACCAGCAGGCATACCAGGGCGCGATAAGCCAACTGCCCGCGCCAGGGGAGAAACTGATGAAACAACTCTACATTGACGTGCCGGTTGCGCCGCAACACCAGCCCTGATGAGAGCGCCACCATATAAATGAAGAGATAACGCGACAGCTCTTCCGTCCATGCCGGTGAGCTAGGCAGCGCCAGGCGCGCAAAAATTTGCAACAGCACTACCGCCGCAATGCCCAGCAACGCCAAGGAAGCCAGGACACCGAACAGTCGATCGAGCCATGTTATCAGCCGCCCAAACGCTCCACCCAAGGGAGGTATCTCGGCGATGGCATGGAGAGAATCGCCAGGCTGCACATCGGATTCATTCATGTAAGCGCCCTTGATACTTTATGCACTGCATTTCGAGGTTACCGGCTTCGCACCACCTCGTTATTCAGGATGCGAAGCCGGTTGTGCAATGGCTTAGGGAATTGCTGAATAAATCGCCGAGCGAAATGAAGTGCAAGGCGCACGGAGCGCAGGAAACGAGACATAACATGGGGTTAGGCGAGTTTCCGAGTACCGCGCAACGCAGCAATTCGTTCGTGTAGGCATTTATGCAGCGATTCCTTAGAGGTTCTGGATGGCTTCGTAAAGTGCCAGCTGCTCCTCATTCAGCGAGGCTTCGACGGCGGGCCCGGCCTTTTCGGCGAAGGCCTGCTGATCGACTTCGACGAACTCCATGCCGGCGTCCTTGAGCGCCTGTTCGAGACGCTTCTGATCCTCGGTGAATTTCTCGGCCTCGAACTCGTGCATCGATTCCGCGGCGTCCATGACGACCTGCTGCAGCTCGTCCGGCATCGATTCGAGCTTGTTCTTGCCGATCACCACGTAGATCCAGCTACGCACATGGTCGGTCATGTTCACGTAGTCCTGGACTTCGTTGAAGCTGGCGCTCTCGATCAGCGACAGCGGATTCTCCTGGGCGTCGATGGTGCCCTGCTGCAGCGACGTGAAGACTTCGCTGAAGGCCATCGGCGTCGGCTTGGCGCCCAGCGCCTGCCAGGTATCCACGAACAGCGGCACGTTGGGCACACGCAGACGCAGGCCACTGAGTTCGTCCGGACTCTTGATGGGACGGTTGGAGGTCAGCTCACGGGGGCCGCGCTCGAACCAGGTAAGCGGCACCAGACCGGTCTTTTCCTCGATCTGCGTTTCGATCTGCTTGCCAACGTCGCCTTGTACCGCCTTGCGCAGATGCTCCGAATCACGAAAGGCGTAGGGTACGGCCATCATCGCGGCCAGGGGTGCCCAGTTCTGCAGGCTTTCCCCGGTGATGGTCATGTCGGCAGTGCCCAACTGAATGCTGTTGATCGTATCCATCTCATTGCCCAACTGCTCGTTGGGAAAAATCTGCACTTCAATCTGGCCATCGGAGTTCTCCTCGACCTGCTGCTTGAAATGCTTGGCGGCCTGATTCCAGACGTGCTGCTCGTTGGCCAGATGGCCGAACTTGAGGGTGTAGTCGGCGGCCATGGCGAAAGGCGCTGCGAGCAGCGCCGAGCCGATAAGGGTACTAGCGAAAAGTTGCTTGAGCATGGTGGTCACTCCTGACGCGATGTTGTGGCTGTTATTCCAATGGCGTTCAAGCACTCAGGTCGATCAAGACCTTGCGCGCACTTTCAGGATGGTGATCGATCATGTGGATCGCCTCACTCATCTCGGCGAAGGGCAGCCGGTGGCTGACCAGCGCCGTGGCATCGAGCCGCCCGCTGGCGAGCATCTCGATGACTTCGGGGAACTTGCGATTGTTGAGCCGCGAGCCAACCAGGGTCAGCTCCTTCTTGATCACCTCGAGCTGCACCAGATCGCAGGGCGTGGCATTGAAGCCCAGCAGGCCGATACGCCCCGCCGGGGAGGCCATGCGCACCAGCGACGGGAACAGCGCCGGCACGCAGGCGGCATCCGCGATCAATGGCACGCCTTCGCCCTGGGTGCGCTCGGCCATCACCACCTCGATGTCTTCCTTTTCGCCGTTGACGACGTGGCTGGCACCCAGGGCACTAGCTGTCTCCAGACGGACATCGATGACGTCGCACACGGTGATGTCGGTCAAGCCCTTGGCCCGGGCGACCTGCAGAATGGTCAGGCCGATGACCCCGGCGCCGAAGATCAGCAGACCATCGCCCTCGATGGGCTGCATGCGATCGAGCACGTTGGTGGCGATAGAATAAGGCTCGACCAGGGCCGCCTGATCGAGGCCGACATGTTCGGGCAAACGATGCACGTTGGCCGCGGGCACGCTGACCCGCTGTTCGAAGCCGCCGTCGCGATGCACACCGATGACTTCCAGCCGGGTGCAGATGTTGGGCCGCCCGATGCGACACGGGTAGCACTCACCACAGCTGACCACCGGATCGACGCACACCCGCTCGCCAACGGTGATCCCCTCGACGCCCTCGCCGACCGCCTCGATCACCCCGGCGAACTCGTGGCCGGTGACCCTCGGGAAGCGCACGAAGGCGTTGTTGCCGTGGATGATGTGCATGTCGGAGCCGCAGATGCCCGCAAAAGCAACACCGACGAGCACTTCGCCGGCCTTGGCCTGGGGCATCTCGATATCGACGATGCTGAAATCATGAGGTGCCTTCACTTGAAATGCTTGCATGCTTCTCTCCTTCATCATTCGGTGGGCTGGTGGGCTACCAATGCCAGAGTGTGCCGTCCTCGAGCCGGTTGACCGGCAGGCTGGCACGCTTGTAGGGGTACCGGGCCGCCAGGGTTTCGTCGATGTCGACGCCGTGACCCGGGGTTTCGCCTACCAGGAAGTGGCCGTCCTCGAAGGCGTAGTCGTGGGGAAATACCTGATCCGTCGCCGTGTCATGGGGCATATGTTCCTGAATGCCGAAATTGGGCACCCAGGTATCGAAGTGGATCGCCGCGCCGAGACACACCGGCGACAGATCGGTGGGTCCATGAAAGCCGGTACGAATGTGGTACAACGCGGCCAGATCGGCGATCCGGCGGACATGGGTGATGCCGCCACCGTGGGTCAAGGGTGTGCGAATATAATCGATCCACTGGTTCTCGATCAGCTCGCGATAATCGTGGATCGAATTGAACACCTCGCCGATGGCCAGGGGCGTGGTGGTGTGCTCGCGCACCAGCCTGAGGCTCTGCTGGTTCTCGGCGGGCACGCAGTCCTCCAGCCAGAACAGGTGGTAGGGCTCGACCGCCTTGCCCAGCCGGGCCGCCTCGATCGGGGTGAGGCGGTGGTGCACGTCGTGCAGCACATGCAGGTCGTCGCCGAAGCGCTCGCGCACCGCGGCGAACAGCTTGGGCACCTGGTTGAGATACTTCTCGCTGCTCCATACGTGCTCGGCAGGCAGTTCGGCGTCCGCCGGCTCGTAGCGCTCGCCATCGCGCTTGGCGACGCCGTAGATGGTCGGAATACCGGGAATGCCGGCCTGCACGCGCACCGCTTTATAGCCCAGCTCTACATGGCGGGCCACTTCGGCAAGACAGCTTTCGATGTCCTTGCCGGTGCAGTGAGCGTAGGCCATGACCCTTTCACGGCTCTTGCCGCCGAGCAGCTGATAGAGCGGCATGCCGGCGGCCTTGGCCTTGATGTCCCACAGCGCCATGTCCACCGCGGCGATGGCGCTCATGGTCACCGGCCCGCGCCGCCAGTAGGCGCCACGATAGAGATAATGCCAGGTATCCTCGATGCGGCTGGCGTCGCGACCGATCAGGGCGGGAATGACGTGCTCCTCGAGATAGGCGACCACCGCCTGCTCGCGGCCGTTCAGGGTGGCATCGCCGATGCCGTGGATGCCCGAGGCGGTGACGACCTTCAGGGTCACGAAGTTGCGCCCCGGCGCGGTGACGATCACATAGGCATCCTGAATCTTCATAGGCTCGCTTCCGTTTCGTGTTCGGACAAAAGCGTCGCGCTTGCCGAATCCTCGAACATCGCCGGGAAGCGGCGCACCAGATCGGGCAGCGACTGCCAGATTTCCCGCTGATGCACGGCCATGGCGCTGGCGGCCGCCTCGATGTCGCGCCGCGCGATGGTGTCGACGATGCGCGTGTGCTGATCGATCAGCTTGTCGATCGGGGTACTGTCGGGCACGCTGAGATAGCGTACGCGATCCAACTGCGCCTTGACCTCCTCGGTGACGCGCCAGGCGGCCTGCTGGTGTACGCCCAGGGACAGCGTCCGATGGAAGGCCTCATCGAGTTGAAAGAAACGGTCATAGTCCTGAGGCTCGATACAACGGCGCTGGCGTTCGATCAACTCCTGCAGTTCGGCCAGCGTTGCTTCGTCCAGCCCCTGTTCGGCGGCCAGCCTCGCTACGGCAACCTCGATCGCCTCGCGCACGAAGCGTGCCTCGAGTACCGCCTGCTGAGAGATCCGTACTACATAGGTGCCTCGCTGTGGTCGAACCTCCACCAGCCCCGCCTCGGAAAGACGAATAAAAGCCTCGCGCACCGGCTGCCGACTCACGTTGAAGGTATCGGCGATCTCTTTTTCCGACAGCGCCTGGCCCGGCGCCAGGACCATGCGAATGATCGACTGGCGCAGGACATGGTAGAGACGCTGACGCACGGCGCCGCGATCATCCGTCTTCTGCCATAGCGTCAGCAATCTCGTGTTCATGGCGAAACGCCTCTATCAGGTAGGAGCAACTCTAGCTTATCTGACACAGCTAGTATGGTAGTATGCAAGGAAGAGTGAAAGCACCTTATCTTAGACCTTAGTTTAATCTAGATCGCGAGAAGAACGATGAAACGCCGCCCCTATACAGGAACCCGCCATCACAAGGCTTTGAGCATCGTCGACCTGGAGCATCTCGCGCAAAGGCGTCTACCCAACTTCGTCTTCGAGTACATCTATGGCGGTTCTGACGACGAACAAACCCTCACCCGCAATCGCGCCATCTTCGATGACTATCTGTTCGAGCCTAGAACCCTGACGAAGGTGGGAAAGCGCGATCTCACTACCACTCTGCTGGGCATGCCCTACGCCATGCCGCTGGTAATTGGCCCCACAGGCTACAGCGGTCTAGTAACCAGGAATGGCGACATCAAGCTCGCCTCGGCCGCGGCGAACAAGCGCATCCCTTTCGTGCTCAGCAATGTCTCGACGACGTCGCTCGAAGACATTGCCGCCGTGGAAGGAGTGAACGCCTGGATGCAGATCTATTTCTATCGGGATCGAGATTATGTCAGGAAACTGGCAGAACGCTGCCGAAGCGCGGGATACGAAACCATCGTCGTCACCACCGACAGCGCCATCTATGGAAATCGTGAGTGGGATCTGCGCAACTTCCGCAAACCCATGAAGCTCGATGCACGCAACCTGCTGCATGTGCTCTCGCGTCCGCGCTGGATGCTCGACGTTCTGGTGCCGGATGGTGTGCCCACCTTCAAGAATCTGGACGATCTTCTGCCGCCCGGGAAGAACACCGTGCAGGGTGCCTCGGCGGTGATCGGCGAACAGCTCGACCCTTCGCTGAACTGGGATGACATCGCCTGGCTGCGCGACTACTGGCCGGGAAAGCTCGTTCTCAAGGGCCTTCTCTCGGGGGAAGAAGCCGAACAGGCCGCCAGGCTAGGCGTGGATGGCATCGTGCTGTCGAATCACGGTGGCAGGCAGCTCAACCATGCACGCTCACCGCTCGAGGTGCTTCCCGAGGCCAGACGCCGAGTCGGCGAGCGCTGCCAGCTCTATGTCGACAGCGGCTTTCGGCGCGGCACGGACGTGGTCAAGGCGCTGGCCCTGGGCGCCGATGCCGTCTGGCTGGGACGCGCGACCCTGTATGGCCTAGCCGCCGGCGGTCAGGCCGGCGTCGAGCACGCCCTCGATATCCTGCAACGGGAAATCGACAGGACCGTCGGCCTGCTGGGTTGCAGCAGCGTGGCCGAGTTAAGGGCGGATATGGTTACATACCTCCGTCGTTGAACCTGCCTTGTAACAGGAAGCGACGCCAGCGTTAGCTCCCCGCAAACACCACCGTCCGCTTTGCATGCAAAAACACCCGGCGCTGCAGGTGGTAATCCACCGCCCGGGCCAGGGTCTGGCGTTCGATGTCACGACCCTTGGCCACCAGATCCTCTGGGTAGTGGCTATGATCCACCACTTCCACGCCTTGGGTGATGATCGGCCCTTCGTCAAGATCGTCATTGATGTAGTGGGCCGTGGCACCGACCAGCTTGACCCCTTTCTCGTAGGCCTGATGATAAGGCTTGGCGCCCTTGAACCCTGGCAGCAAAGAGTGATGGATATTGATCGCCCAGCCACTCAGGCGGGTACACATCTCGCTCGAGAGCACCTGCATGTAGCGCGCCAGGATCACCAGCTCGGCGCCGGTTTCCTCGATGATACGCCACACCTCGGCTTCCTGCTGGGGCTTGGTTTCCGGCGTTATCGGGCAGTGGTGATAGGGAATTTCATGCCAGACGGCCAGGGGTTCGAGATCCGGGTGATTGGAGATGATCGCCCGCACATCGATGGACAGCTGACCGGTACGGTAGCGATAAAGCAGATCGTTAAGACAATGATCCGTCTTGGAGACCATGATCACCACCGGGATGCGCCTGGCGGGCGCGGCCAACTCGAAAGTCATGTCGAACTCTGCCGCTCGAGGGGCAAATTCGGCCTGGAAGCGCTCACTGTCAAAATCATCTTTTTCAGGGCGGAACTCGACACGGATGAAGAAACGCTCTGCCAGACGATCATCGAAGGAGTTGAGCTCGGTGATGTAGCAATGCTGCTCTTTCAGGAAGCGGGTGACCACATCCACGGTGCCCAGGCGGCTGGGGCATTGGGCGGTGAGTATCCAGGTGTCGGTGGCGCTCATGCGAGGTTCCTCGATCGACGATGAAAGGCAAGAACCATTCTAACCAGCCAGCGTCGAGGATTGGGAATAAATCCCATGCCTGGCCCAAGACGCACGGCAATGAGATGTCGCTACTCGGACGTCGCCAGCCTGGCCCCGAGAAAGCCAAAGGCTCCGGCGAAGGCGCGCCTGATCCACTGCAAGACTCTAGGCCGTCGGATCACGTAATCCCGAGCAAAAGATGCAAAGGCACCGTAACCAACGAAAACCACGAACGTCATCAGCATGAAGATCGCGGCAAGACCGACAAGTGCCAGGGTGGCGTTTTCGGCGCCCGGCGTCACGAACTGGGGCAGGAAGGCAAGAAAGAACAGCGACAGCTTCGGGTTCAATACATTGAGCAGCGTCCCTCTCACCGCGATACGCCACAAGCTCCCCTTAGTCGTATTGTCGGTAACGTCGAGGGCGCCGCCCTCTCGCAGGATGCTCCAGGCCATGTAGAAGAGATAAACCACCCCGAGATACTTGAACACCTGAAACATCAAGGCGCTGGTATGCAGCAGCGCCGCCAGTCCGAGAATGCTGGCGACGGCGGCAGGCACGATGCCGAACGTGCACCCCAAGGCGGCGGCAACGCTGGCTCGAAACCCCCGGCCCAGGCCAACGGCGAGCGTGTAGATCACACCCGTGCCGGGTAACAGCACGACGACGAATGACGTCAGCAAGAACTCCCAGGACATGGCGATCTCCTGATTCTATTGAAAACAGAGTGTAGTAGATGCCTTCGCGGCTGGACTGGCAAAATGGTCGGACTCCACTTCATACGCACAAAAAGCGTATAAAGGAATATGACAAAGTGAATGCCGCAACGGTTGAAATGGAGTGATATATGAACATTCGCCCGATTCGTACCGAGGAAGACTATAAAGCTGCCCTGCGGCAAGCATCCGCTTTCTTCGAGAACGAACCCGAACCCGGTACCGACGATGGCGATCGCTTCGAGGTGCTGCTGATCCTTATCGAAGCCTGTGAGGCAGAACACTATCCAGTTGACCTGCCAGGTCCGATAGAAGCCATCAAGTTTCGCATGGACCAAGAGGGACTCACGGTCAGGGATCTGGAAAAGGCCATCGGTCAGCGTAATCGGGTTTACGAAATCTTGAATGGCAAGCGCAACCTGACTCTAGCAATGGTCTGGAGGCTGCACGAGATGTTTGGTATTCCGGCAGAAAGCCTGATCAAGCCGCCCAAGAGAGCTTGAAACCTTCCGTTTGTTGACGCTGGGAATGATAAGATCCCGCCATCACAACCAGGCATCAAGCCCGAAGATGCCCGCTGATACCAATCCTGCCATCACCGCCGCATAGCCCAGGCTGTGCTTCATCATGCGGTAGCCGCTGACGCCGTAGCGCCCCTGTAGCGAAAGATTGATGCCCGAAAGAGGACCTACGGCAGTGCCGACCGCCCAGGCGCCGAGGGCGACGAAGGCGAAAAGCGTCTGTTCTCCTCCCTGAAGATTCAGCATCGAGGCAAGCACCGACACGCCAATGATGGGATGCAGGCCGGCAATGGCGCTCGCCACGATGGCCAGGAAACTGATCACCCCTTGAACGGCGCCGAACTCGGTGAAGAGCGTCCACTTGCCGCCGGTAGCGGCATCGATCAGGCTCGAAAGCCCCAGGGTGAAGAGCCCCGCGCAAAGAAAAAGAGAGATCTCGCCGCGCATGGCAGGCAACCGCTCCAGCGCATGCTGACGAGTGCGTTTGAGCGTCCAACGGAGCCCCTGAACCAAGTTGCTGATCAATGCCACCGCCGGCAGCAGGAAGGTAATGATGCTGATGATCTGCAACCCTGGCAGCAGTTGATAGTGAAAGAGCAGCACCAGCAGGGCCATGCCAGACGGCATCATCAGGCTGTGCGGCGAGAGAGAGAACCCTGCTACTTCCGAGAGATTGAAGCCTCGGGAAAGATCAAACAACGTGATCAACCCAGACAGCAGCGCCAACGGCAGGCCCACCGCCAGCACATTCAGATAGGTCATTTGCGGCGCGAGCGTCATCACCACGCCCATGGAAGCAAAAAAAGGCGACCAGAGCGCCGCGCTCGAGAGGCCACGATTGAGGGCCAGTAACTGGGGTAGGGAAAGAGGGCCATGCCGGGCCAGACGATCGCCGATCATGAACACCGTGGAAAGGTTGAGAATTGTTCCCAGCAGATGGACGCCCAACCAGGTCCCGGCGGTACCGCGCAGTCCGGTGACGGAGCGCCCGAGAGAGCGTTTTCGGCGGTTGCCGATCAACCCGATGAAACTGACCCCCACCAGCATCGCCACTACATGGGTATTGCCGTCGAGGATGCCCGGCCAACGCACGGACTCTTCATAATAGAGATCGGTCAGCAGCAGCATGGCAAGCCCAAGTCCAGCGAGAACTCCCGCCTGGAGCCGGGTACGCTGGGGTATGTCGCGCCACAGCAGCAGCGTTGCCAGCCAGAAAGCATAGCCCACCAGTTGCGGCACCGAGTCGAACTCGGTGAAACCGAGAATCTGGAGCAGCAGGCCGGAAAGGATCAGCAGGCCCGCCAGGGCATGGCGCGGCAAGGGAGAAGCCGGAGTGGGCATGACGGTCTATCGAGGCCGGTGACGAATAGTGTAAGCAGCCTAACAGCTTGGCACTGCCCTCGGAACCGTCATGAAAAGCTATCAGCGTCCCAGGCGCCGACCCATGAAACCCTCGAGCAGGTTATCCAGCTCATCCGGAGCGTTCTTTCCGGTGAACTCCGGTGAGTGAATCATTTCCAGGAAGGCGGTGACATTATCCTGGGTCTGCTGCATGGCAACGTCTTGTGGCGCGTCCCATTTCTCGCCAAACACGCGAACCGCAGCATAGATGACACTGGCGAGCCAGGGCTCGGTGTCGTCGCAGCGCATGGCGTAAAAGAACATGCGGTGCACGTCCCGAGAGGAACACTCACGATCCTCTTCGGCGATATCGTGTACCACGCTGGCACGACGAAAATTGCCCATGTAGGGCGAGCCGAACACCGGCCCCCATAAAAAAGAAGGGATGCTCGCACCGTTGACCGTTCGGCCCTTGGGCGCCAGCCACTCTCGGCCCTGGGGGTCTCGATAGACGAAATCCGCCTCCAGGCGCATCAATCGATCCCGTGATTCGGGCTCCACCAGCCAGGTGGTCACGACCTCGCCGACAAACTCGCCGTAGTCCATGGCCCCTCCCTTTTTTATCCTTACCGGTGTTGAGGCTAGTACACTCCTCCTATGCCTTCTATAGGAGCCGTACTCGATGATGTAGCAGCGTTTCCCTCTCAAGCAGGGCGTGGCCACACCTGGTGCCGGAAGCGTCCATAAAAACTTTACTATTTATTTAGAGTAAAGCATTCTTGAAATTCAACAACTATCATGTTGAAAGGGAGTAAATTCATGACCAAGGCTCTAGCTACTGTCAGCTCGAAGCGGCAAATCACGCTGCCTATCGATCTCTGCCGTGAGGTGGGCATCGCCCCCGGCGACAAGATCAAGGTGTTCATCCACGACGGTCAAATCACTTTGATGAAACAACGCCTTGGTGCGGCCAAGGGCGCGCTTGCCCATCTTTCGGGAGACCCTTCCCTGAGCGATGAAGACTCCTTGCAAGAAGCACTGGCGCAACGCGATGCCAGTCGGAAATTGGCGACTTGATCGCCATCGATACCAATGTGCTCTTGCGCTATCTATTGCAGGACAACGAGGCCCAGGCGCGCCGAGCAACGGCGCTGATCCAAGGCGGCACATTGGTACTGATGACGGATATCGTCCTCGTAGAAACACTCTGGACACTGAAGGGCAAGAAGTATCGCGCCGGCAAGCAAGCACTGGTTGATGCTATCGAAAGCCTGCTACAAGAGCCGACCCTGACGTTCGAGGACGACGAGACAGTATGGCAAGCTTTACAGGATTATCGCCAGACGAATGCAGATTTCCCGGATGCCTTGATCGCCAGAAAAGCCGCCTACCTTGCACATTCCAAAGGCGAGCGGTACTCGGGAACCTATACCTTCGATAGCCGAGCACTTGCTCTGCCCGGTACCAAGGAAGTCAGGTGATGACCATAGCGCTTTGCTTCGTTCCACGCGATGATTTCATCTGACAGACTCTGCTGCCTCCGTCGGCAGCAAGCAGCAGAGCGCTCATATCTCATTTTTATTGAGTAAACCTTTCTACATATCTACACATGACGCCTTGAGCGTACCGTTCAAGACTTATCAAGACGGCAGGTTTGCAGTCGTTCAGTCTCCTGGGCATTGTCACCGGTGAAGCGGCTCAGCCATGCGTCACTGCCCTTCCCCCACCACTCCAAGCCTGAGCCTGTCGTTAGACCTGCATGGCCGATATAACGACTGCCACTGGCCGATACTGCAGGCGCAAGGCCGAAGAGCTGATCCTTGTATTGAAGCACAAGAAAGACGGGGCCGCCCTCGTTGCCTTCCTGCGTTGTCACATACCTTGCCTCTATTACCTGATCGTTATCGCAGGTATAGCGGTAAGTCCTTTGTTCAAACTGCAAATCGCCGGTTTGGCTGGCGCTCGAGCTTTCGGAACCCGAAGTGCCGCCATTGGCGCACCCTGCTAATGCTGTAACGGTGAACAGCAAAGCCCCGACAACAAAATCAGATGACCTTAGATTCATGGGTACTACACTCCTTTCATAAACATCGCGGTAAGATTGCGCAGAGAACGCTCAAAAATAATCAGGCTGCCCACTCTTTTTTTAACTTGAACGCACTTATTCAGAAAACTGAAAATCGATCTCTTATCGACACTTACAAAGAGACAAACGCAAAAAGCAGAGTTATCGTATATCACAAGGCGAAAACGTACTCCACAACGATGCTGGGTTGCCAAACGTCAGCCAGTCTCACCTGAACCGAACAGCCGCTAGCGGCCAGAAGCGAACTCTGAGCAGAACTAAGGAATCGCTGAATAAATTGCCGAACGAGATGAAGCGCGAGGCGCACGGAGCACAAAAAACGAGACATAACTTGATGTTAGAAGAGTTTTGAGCACCGCGTAACGAAGCGATTCGCGCGTGTAGGCATGTATGCAGTGGTTCCCTAGAGCACCATGGTTGCAAAACTGATTGTTGCATACCCTATTAACTCAGAAGCCAAGCACGCAAAAATACTGAAGCCCGCATATGCGGGCTTCAGTATTCGAAACCTTACGGCTCGAAAGCGCAGACCAACCGGAGGTTAGGCGAGCTTGATATTGGCGGCCTGAAGGCCTTTCTTTCCCTGGGTCACATCAAAAGAGACTTGTTGACCATCTTGTAGGGACTTGAAGCCTTCAGCCTGAATCTCGGAGAAGTGGGCGAACAGATCGTCACCGCCATCAGCAGGAGAAATGAAGCCAAAACCTTTGGTGTCGTTGAACCACTTAACTGTGCCAGTTGCCATGTTCGATATCCTTGCGCGCGATGGCGCTATATATAAATTTGCCGGGTATTGCCCGAGGTACAGCGGGAAAAACAAGGGGAATATAACCAGGCTACCGAAGGACTCGATTACAACTGACGATATGCTACTTGCTAACCAACTGAAAGCATCGTGCCATAGCGCCTTAGTCCAGTCAACTAGATATGCCGAGGAGGCCCGGTAAGACGCCATGACGGATTTTATTGCTTAACCCGGCCCGGGGTTCATGTTTCTCCTCCTGGGGGCTTATCGTTGCACGTCCACTGCTGCTGGGTAAGATTAGTCTTATGTGGATCTATGGAGACTCACATGACGACCGTAACGCTCTCTGCCGCTTCACGCGATGATGTCACCCAACGCGCGCTGGCGGCCTTCGAAGGTAAACAGCAAGGTGCCCATATTTCGTTCTCGTCTGTGGACTTGCTGTGGCAAATCATGATGCGTAAACGCTGGCAGCTGCTTAAGGCGATGACCGGACAAGGGCCCATGAGCATTCGCGAAGCTGCCCGGCGTGTCGAGCGGGACGTAAAGACGGTGCATGGCGATGTCCATGCGCTACTCGATGCTGGGATTCTGGATCGTACCGACGACGGCCATATCGTATTTCCTTTCGATGCCGTACATGTCGACTTCACACTGACAGCAGTGGCCTGACACTCAGGTATATGCGCCAATTTTATCGGGAATACCACAGCTCGCCAAAACTCCAACCACTGGTTGGAGAAATTGAACCCGATCATCCTTCAACGCTGCAAGGATCCGCTGGAGCGGGAGTTCTATCTGCGCATGACCCGCAAGTTCGGCTGGTCGAAGAACGTGCTCGTTCACCAGATCGCCAACCAGAGCTACGAAAAATTCCTGTCGGACCAAACCAGCTTTGATCAGGCGTTAACGCTGCTAGCATGCGCACCTTGGTAGTGGAGACAAAGCTGCAACGAAAAAGGCGTCGCTGTGCCTGACCTTGTTAGCGATCTTTGCCGATCCCAAGGTCCTTGCGCATTTCCTGTAACATTGCATCGATGGCATCTGTCCGCGGCTTTGAGTTTGGTGATGTCCGCTTAACCTCTTCAATCCGCTCACTCAAAGCAGAAGAAGCCACAAGCTGAACCCTCGCCACCCACAATCCAAAATCGACCTGATTCTCTGCTCGAGTCTTCCTCATTCATCTTTGCAAATGCCGCGAGAAAACCCGTAAACGCTTCTTTGAGCTCCGATAATCGTAAATCTTGTTGCTTAGCCCGTTGCGCAAGAATGTGCTGGATAAACGCAGTCAACGCTGACCCAACTCCAAGACCACCGAGAAATAAAGCCCAAGAAGATTCCATCAGCCCCTCCAACTATCGTGCCGGCTGCGTGACACGAATGTACGCGCGACTGCATTTGCCCGAGCGCCATTTTGATCCCAAACAGCCAGTTGCCCATGCCCTAGCCCTCCCCCACCAACCACTCCCGCTGTTCCTCTATC
Source organism: Halomonas sp. GXIMD04776 (assembly GCF_049808615.1). Taxonomy (NCBI): domain Bacteria; kingdom Pseudomonadati; phylum Pseudomonadota; class Gammaproteobacteria; order Oceanospirillales; family Halomonadaceae; genus Halomonas; species Halomonas sp. GXIMD04776. The sequence goes on from NZ_JBNCAN010000003.1 coordinate 105,033, forward strand.
CCCATGCTGATCAGCCTTGGCTCCTCCTGCTGCATGGCCTGAAATGCCGCCTTGCTGTCGAGGCCCCACCAGTTGAGCTGGATCAGCGCCTGGGCGACGGCGCCGCCGAGGGTGGCGCCGGGGCCGGGAATGACAATGCGGTCTGGGGCGAATTCGCGCAGGCCTACCTTGAGGGCGGCGGTGAAGTCATAGGGCGTCACCAACTGTTCGCCGAGGGTGTAGTCCCACAGTGCTTCGGGATCGGTGCTCCAGGGGGTCCAGAGCTTGCCGCGACCGTCGATCAGCGGCACGTCGGGCGCCTGAAATGGTGTTGCCGGCAGGCGCGTTCTGGCCTCGGCCTTTACGCTTTCCTGCATCGGCGTATGAAAGGCGGCGTGCTGATGCAGGCGCAGGGGGAAGCGCTCCATTGGCGGCAGTTCCTCGGCAAGCCGCTTGAGCCCGGCCTTGTTGCCGCCGAACACCAGCATGCCGCCGAGGTCGATGGAGAGATAAAGTTCGCTGCCGTCCTGTCCGTGCAACTTTTCGATCAGCGCCAGCAGTTCCCGGCGATGCTCGGGCTGGGGTCGCCACTGATCGTCGACCCAAGGGTAGAGCAGCTGGCCACCGTTGAGGGTGGTCTGCATCAGGTGGCCCATGGTGTTGATCAGGGTGAAGGCGTCGTCCTGGGCGAGCGCGCCGCCGAGGGCCAGGGCGATGTACCAGCCCATGGAGTTGCCGGTCACGGCGCAGATCTCGTAGCGCTCCCGGTCGATGGCCAGCGCGTCCGCCAGGGCGCAGGCGTAGATCAGCGGCGAGGCGTGATCGCCGCGCCCGTGCAGGCTCAGGCGAAACGGGGTCTCGCCGTCAAGCTCGCTCAAGGTGGGCTGATCCTGCTCACGGCGCAGCGCATCGAAGCGTGCAAGCCACCCGCTACCGGCGGCGTGGCGCGTCAAGGTGCCCCACTCCGCCTGGTTGTAGGTGCCGCGCCCGGGGCAGACGATCAGCAGGCGTTCCTTGGGGGTTGGCGGGGTCAGCTCACTCATGTCCGGCTCCCTGTTACTGTACGCTCAGACGCGATTTGCTTGGGTAAAAGGCTTTCGGCACGCTCACAAATCGCCGCGACCGAAGGCAGCGTGACCGTCGCCGCCGGTCCCAGGGGGATGAAGCTGTCCTCGGCGGTCAGGCGGTGCAGGCGGTGGGATTCCATGCCCCGCTCCACCAGGCCGGTGATGACTTCCTCGCTGGGCGAGCCGCTGCGCCGACATTCGTCCACGCACAGTACCTGGGCGCAATCGCCGACCCGGCGATGAATCTCGTCGTGATCCAGCGCCGTCAGCCAGCGCAGGTCGATGATGCGAAGCTGTATGCCTTGCGCCTCCAGCCGCTCCCGGGCCTGATGCGTGAGATAGACGCCGTTGCCGTAGGTGAGGATCGCCAGATCGCGCCCCTCGCCCCACTGGCCGAGCGAGCCCACGAGCAGGCGATGTTCCGGGCCGGGATCAGGGAAGCTCCAGCGCTGATCGCCTTCCTCGATGAGATCGCGGCAGTGATACAGGGCGATGGGTTCGAGCATCACCACGATGCGCTGTTCCTCGTCTGCCAGACGCACTGCTTCTTGTAACAGCCCCACCGCGTCCGCGGCGTTCGAGGGGCAAGCCACCAGCAGGCCGGGAATGTCGCGCAGCACGGCGATGGCGTTGTCGTTGTGGAAATGCCCGCCGAAGCCCTTCTGATAGCCCAGCCCGGCGATGCGTATCACCATGGGATTGGTGTACTGCCCCTTCGAGAAGAAGCTCAGGGTGGAGGCCTCGCCGCGCAGTTGGTCTTCGGCGTTGTGCAGATAGGCCAGGAACTGGATCTCGACGATGGGCACGAAGCCGTTCTGGGCCAGACCGATGCCTAGCCCCAGAATGCTCTGCTCGTCGAGCAGGGTGTCGATGATGCGATAGGCACCGTACTTGGCCTGCAGACGCTGGGTCACGCCGTAGACGCCGCCCTTGCGGCCGATGTCCTCCCCGGCCATGACCAGGTGGGGATATTCCGCCATCAGCCGATACAGGGTCTGGCTGAGCAGCCGGGCCATGGTGGCCGGTGTTGCATCCACCTCAGCTTCGATGGGCTGGCGACGGCTGGGGCGATGCGGCGGCACGATGGAGGCCATCACCGCCTCGGCGCTTTCCAGCTTGGGCTGACGAATCGCCACTTCCGCGACCTGCGCCACCCGTCCGCCGATGTGGTGATAAAGCGCTTGAATGGTCTCGGGTTCGAGCACGCCATGACGTATCAACAAACCGGCGCTGTACAGTAGCGGATCGCGAGCCTCGGCGGCCTTGATCTGCTTCGCCGACAGGTAGGCCTGCTGGGCGTCGGAGCCGGCGTGACCCATCAGGCGCACACAGTGCATGTGCAGGAACACTGGCTGCTTGAGGCGGCGCGCCAGACGCTCCGCCTCGCGGGCGGCGCGGTAGGTATCGAGCAGGTCGAGCCCGTCGCAGCTGATGTAGTGAAAGCCGGGACGCCCACGCATGCTCTGCTCGATCCAGCCGGCAGGGGTCGGCGTGGAGATGCCGATGCCGTTGTCCTCGCAGATCATGACCAGGGGCATCGGTGTGCCCTGATAGGCCGCCCAAGCCGCCGCGTTAAGAGCGCCCTGGGTGGTCGAGTGGTTGAAGGAGGCATCGCCGAAACTGCACAGCACCACGCTGTCGGTGGGCCACTCCCCCGTTCCTCGGATGCGACGCCACAGGCCGAGGCCATGGGCGGCCCCCACCGCCTTGGGCAGATGGGAGGCGATGGTGCTGGTCTGGGGCGGCACGTTGAGTGCCTTGGAGCCCAGCACCTTGTGACGGCCACCGGAGATCGGGTCCGCACTGGAGGCGGCGAAACTCAGCAACATGTCGTAGATTGGCGTCTGCCCGGGCAGCTGCTTGCTGCGCTGGAGCAGAAAGGCCGCGTCACGATAGTGCAGGAATGCCGGGTCGGTCACCCGAAACGCGGCGGCAATTGCGGCATTGCCTTCGTGACCGGAACTACCGATGGTATAGAACGCCTCGCCGCGGGCCTGCAGGCGTCGGGCATGCAGGTCCAATTGGCGGCTGAGCACCTGGGACTCGAACAGTTCCGCAAGCGCGGGAGCCGTCAGCCCCACTTCATCAAGACGCCATGCCTGGGCAGGGCTCGGCCAGTCGCCGTCGCGCAGCACCTCGAACAGGCGTTCTTCCAAGGGGAAGGGATTCATTGTTGTTTGGCTCCTCACTCGGCGATTTATTCAGCGATTCGCTAATTCTTGTCGGCCCCGACCTGTCAATCAGGCGGCGTGATCATCCATCGATTTCAAGTTTGGAGGCTTTGGCCAGGCATTCGCGCACCCGCTCGATGGAATCTTTTTCAAGGGCCCTGTATAACTCGAGCTCATCGGTCACAGATGCACCCAATGCTGCCTCGAAGACCTCACGATTGGCATTGCCGGCATAGGTATCATGACTGTCGCCCCCCAGGTTCGACTGAAATATACCCGCTGCGCTCACCGGTAGAAAATCTTCGTAGACAATCGGCCGAGCGCTGACCAGCCCTTGGTCGATCAGGGCTTCCATTTCCTCGTCCCCGCCGCATTCGGCCCCTTCCTCACGTCCTTTATCGGTGAGTCGATAGTCGAAGAACGCCAGACCTTCGCAGCGCAATTGCGTCTCACTATCGGGAAATTCGACGAATATCTCATTCAGTGTCTGCTGATACGCTTGATTATCAAGGCCCGCGGTTCGTTCTCGGGCCGTTGCCAATAGGCGATCATAGAGGGTGCGACCCTTGGCCGTCAGCGCCGCACCGCGCTGCTCGATTTCACCGAAACGAGCGGTATGGGTGCCCTGATGCTCGCCGTCGAAACGCACCTGCTCCTCCAGTGCCTTGAAACTGGTCTGACGCAACAGAATCGGGCAAGCGCGTCGAGGCGGGCCTTCGATCACCGCCTTGGGATTCACGCCGACGTCCGGCATACGACGCTGGACATCGTCGATATTTAACGTACGTGGCGTCAGATGATTGATATGCGGCCCTCGGAAGCAGACCACATCGGCGATCAAACGGTGCTCCTCGAGCAGCGCCTGATAGGTCTTGTGGTCAACGGTGGCATCCTGATGCCAACGAAAGGTTTCCAGCGCCTCCTCCACGAAACGATCCGCCTGCGTATCGCTGAGACCGCCTTGTTCTTCGTGGAGCGCAATCAGTTCCCGAGCGCTCGGAGTAAAGATGTCGCGCTCGGCGAGAATGGCCGCCGCCCGCTCACGCAGCTCGGCACTCTCGATCAGCTCCAGGCGCAGCAAGGAGGTAAACACGCGAAAGGGATTGCGCTTGAGCGCCGCATCGTCGATCGGACGAAACGCCGTGGCATGCACTGGCACGCCGGCCTCGGAAAGGTCGTAATAGCTCACCGGCTGCATACCCATCACGGCGAACAGCCGGCGCAGCATGGCAAGTTCCTCCGCCGTGCCGACGCGGATGGCGCCGTGACGCTCGACGCCCAGCCGCCCTAGCTCGCCGGCGAATTCAAGGCGTTCGGCAAGGACAGGATTGGCCGCCAGTGTTTCCTGGTTGACCTGTTCGACGAGTTCCAGCAGCGTCCCGTACTGCGGCACCTCTGCCTGGTACATGGCGGATAACGCCTGAGAGAAACGGGTGCGAATCTCGTCGCTGGAGACAAAGGTCATCCCGGTCATGCAATTCTCCTGACATGTTCATTACTGTGTCGAGTTTGCTCGCAGAGCTACCCGATGACAAAGATAGGTAAGATAAGAACAGCCTGAGAGCAACGGCTCAAGCGAAAAAAGGCAGGCTACATATTCCTTTTTTTCTTGATGTCCGATTCGCCACACCCGAGGCTTGGAAATAGCCCCGCATGATTTTCAAGAGGTTCCGACATCGAGGCGTGGTGCGGCCGGCGAGTCTCGATGCTCGAGAATCCAGTCAATGAAGCCGCGTACCTTGGCCACCTCGCCCATATACTCGGGGTAGGCCAAGTAATAGGCGTCACGGCTGGTCAGCGAGAATGACCATGGAATGACGAGCTGGCCCGCCGCCAGCTCTTCCTCGGCCAGGAAACGCGGCACCAACGCCACCCCACAGCCCGCCCGGGCGGCTCGCAGCGCCATGTAGAAGGTATCGAAGCGCGGTCCATGATAGCTGTGCTCGGTATAGACGTCCTGGGCTTCGAACCAGCGATGCCAGGCATCGAGGCGCGTCGCGCTCTGCAATAGCACCAGCCGGGTCAGCGCCAGGGGATGGTCGATGCCCGAGGCCGGGATGATCGACGGTGCGCACACCGCGACCATCTCCTCGTCGAGCAGCTTGATGCACTCCGCCTTCGGCCAGGCACCGTGGCCGAAGAAGAACGCCACGTCGACGCGCTCTTCTTCCAGGTCGAAGGGCTCCACGCGGTTGGCAATGTTGAGATAGACGTTGGGATGGCGAAAGCGGAAGCCGTTGATGCGCGGTATCAGCCAGCGTGCGCCGAAAGTTGGCAGCGTGGTCACGTTGAGCACCTCGCTCTGCCCGCCGTATGACTGCATGTAGCGCGTGGACATCTCGACCTGGGCCAGGATCTTGCGCACTTCGGTGAGGTACAGCGAGCCCTCCGGCGTGACCTGAAGGCGCTTGCGTACACGACGAAACAGCGGGTGCTGAAGCACTGACTCGAGCTGGGCGACCTGCTTGCTGACAGCGCTCTGGGTCAAGCTCAACTCGTCGGCGGCGCGGGTGAAGCTGAGATGCCTGGCCGAGGCCTCGAAACACTGCATCGCCGTGAGCGTCGGCAGATGTTGACGATTCATGACCACACCTCGAGATCAAGAAAAAAAGGAATGACATCTGTATAAAACGTCGTTTGAGGCGGGTCAACGCCTCTGGTGATACTGCTGGACGATGTTCGCGAATCACGGAATTTCCAGGAGGAACAATGATCGACTCCCTCATGCAGCGTCTCGGTGTAACGACCGAGCAGTACCAGCAAGGTGACTATTCCGTCACCACGCCGATCGACGGCAGCGTGATCGGCCGCGTCCGCTTGGAAGGGCCCGACGCAGTGGATGCCCGCATCGCCAAGGCTCGGCAGGCCTTCGAGCAATGGCGTCGTGTTCCCGCGCCGCGCCGCGGTGAGCTGGTACGCCTGTTCGGCGAGCAGCTGCGTCGCCACAAGGACGACCTGGGCGCTCTGGTCACCTATGAGTGCGGCAAGATTCTGCCAGAAGGGCAAGGTGAAGTGCAGGAGATGATCGACATCTGCGATCTCGCCGTGGGTCAGTCGCGCCAGCTGTTCGGCCTGACCATCGCCTCCGAGCGCCCTGGCCATCATATGCGCGAAACCTGGCACCCCCTCGGCCCCGTCGGTCTGATCACCGCGTTCAACTTCCCGGTGGCGCCCTGGGCCTGGAACTCTGCCCTGGCGCTGGTGTGCGGCAACAGCTTGATCTGGAAGCCCTCGGAGAAGACTCCGCTCACCGCGCTGGCCTGTCAGGCGTTGTTGGAGCGTGCCATGACCGAATTCGGCGATGAGGCCCCCGAGCATCTTAGCCAGGTGATCATCGGTGATCGTGCCGCCGGCGAACGCCTGGCGGACGATCCTCGGATTCCACTGCTCAGCGCCACCGGCAGCACTCGCATGGGTCGCGACGTAGGCCCACGGGTTGCCGCACGCTTCGGCCGCAGCATTCTCGAGCTGGGCGGCAACAACGCCATGATCCTGGCGCCCAGCGCCGACCTGGATCTGGCAGTGCGCGCCATTCTGTTCTCGGCGGTGGGCACCGCCGGGCAGCGCTGTACCAGCCTGCGCCGGCTGATCGTGCATGAGTCCGTCAAGGATGAGGTGGTCGAACGCCTCAAGAAGGCCTATAGCGGCGTCTCCATCGGCGATCCTCTGAAAGGAAACCTGGTCGGCCCGCTGATCGACAGTCAGGCCTTCGATCAGATGCAGTCGGTGCTCGGCAAGGCCAAGGAACAGGGTGCACGGGTGTTCGGTGGCGAACGTCAGCAGGTCGACAAGTGCGCAGAGGGCTACTACGTCAGCCCCGCCATCGTCGAAGTCGATCAGCAAAACGAACTGGTCAAGAACGAGACCTTCGCCCCGATTCTCTACGTCATGAGCTATCGCGAATTCGACGAGGCCATGGCGCTGCACAACGATGTGCCCCAGGGGCTGTCGTCCTGCATCTTCACCTGCGACGTGCGCGAGGCGGAGATGTTCACCTCGGACGTGGGCAGCGACTGCGGCATCGCCAACGTCAACATCGGTCCCAGCGGCGCGGAGATCGGCGGCGCCTTCGGCGGTGAGAAGGAAACCGGCGGTGGTCGCGAGTCGGGCTCCGATGTCTGGAAGAGCTACATGCGCCGTCAGACCAACACCATCAACTACTCCCGCGAGCTGCCACTGGCCCAGGGAATCAAGTTCGATTGACCGCGAACGTCGCCACCCGGCGCCTGGCTGGGTGGCAATGACTTGATCCACGGAGCCCAATGACGCGTCATGGAGCCAAGAGATGACAACTACAATTTCAAGAGAACAATGGGGTAGCCGGTTCGGCTACCTGATGGCGGTGGTCGGGGCCATGGTCGGCGCCGGTAACATCTGGCGCATGCCTTACGTCACCGGCGAGAACGGCGGCGGCGCCTTTCTGATTGCCTATTTCATACTACTTTACTTGATCGCCGTGCCCGGCCTGATGGGAGAAACCAGTCTCGGACGCTATACGCGCCAAGGATTGCTCGGCACCTTCCGCAAGATATATGGCAACAACAAGTTCGTCGGCTTGGGGCTGGTGATCCTGGTCTTCAACATCGTGTTGATGTCCTATTATTCGTCGATCGTCGGCTGGTCGATCTATTACGCCTACCATGCGGTGATCGGTTCCTTCACCCACACCAACTTCGACACCGCTGCCCTATGGCAGGCATTCAGCAACAACACCGCCTTGAACGTGGGTATGCATACCGTTGCGATGCTGATCGTCACGGTCATTCTGCTCAAGGGCATCAAGGGCGGTATCGAGCGCCTGGCCAAATGGATGATGCCCATCCTCACCGTTTCGCTGATCGCCATCGCCATTCGTGGCGTTACCCTGCCGGGCGCCATGGCGGGGCTCGAGTTCAGCTTCTCGCCGGACTGGGAATATCTGGTGCGCGGCGAAACCTGGCTCGCCGCCTTGGGCCAGGCGCTGTTCTCGACGGGACTCGGCTGGGGTATCGCCCTGACCTACGGCAGCTATCTGGGGCGCAACGACGACATTCCCCTGGGGGGCGGGATATTTACCGCCATCGGCAATACCAGCTTCGGCCTGCTGGCCATCTTCGCTGTGTTCCCCATTGTCTTCGCCATGGGGATCTCACCAACCTCCGGGGCAGAACTGGCCTTCGTCGCGCTGGCCAGCGCCTTTGGCAGCATGACCGGTGGCTATGTCTGGGCGCTATTGTTTTTCATGGGCTTTTTCTTTGCCAACCTGACCACCGCAATCGCCATTACCGAAGTCGGTGTCACCACCTTCAAGGAAGAGCGCAACACCGACCGATCCAAGGCCGTATTGATCATCTGCGGCATCATCTGGCTACTGGGCATTCCAAGTGCGATGAACGCCTCCATCCTCGGCTACCTGGACTTCGTGGTGGGCAACTGGGGGCTACCGCTGGCGACCTTCATCATCATGATCACCATCGGCTGGAAATTCGATGCCAACCGCTTGCGTGTTCTCAGCCTCAACCGCGGCGCCGATCTATACGTGCCCAGGCTCTGGGAGAGCATCATCCGCTTCGAGATTCCCGCGATCATGCTCTTCATCATGATTTATTTCCTTTACAGCAACCTGACCGCGACGCCCTGGAAGACCATCAGTGGCCTGGTAATTCTGACGCTGACGATCCCTCTGTGCCTATGGATCATGCGAAACGGTCAAACCGAAAAGAACGCCCCCAATGCGTTAGGAGGACAGCAATCATGAGCCTATCCGCCATTGTCGTCATGATCGCCTCGATCATTGCACTTTGGGGCGTCGCTAGCTGGGCACTGGTCTATTCGATGCGCCAGGAGGAACGCAAGTTGCGTTTGATCAAGGAGCAGGGCGACTTCGAGCCTTATTCACCCCGAGCATTTCGCGATCTCGAACGCTGGATCGAGCGGCATGATACGAGTGAGCATGCCCAAGAAATGCAAGGCGTACGTGAAGAACAGCGTGAAGCGCTGCATAGATGCCGTCGTCACTTCTACGACTGGCGCGATGATCCAGCCACTACCTAGCTGCACGGACATTGTTTCAGGGAGACCCTATGAAATCCTCCTGTCTTTGGTACGACACCTCCCCTGAGCCAGCCTTGCACCTTGAGACGTTGGAAGGTGATCATACTACCGAGGTTGCCGTGATCGGCGGTGGTATCACGGGGCTCAGCACGGCGTTGCATCTGGCCGAGGCCGGCGTGTCTGTGACCCTGCTCGAGGCCGGGGACATACCCAGCGGCGGCTCAGGACTCAACGTGGGCCTGGTCAATGCCGGGCTCTGGATTCCACCGGACGATATCCTCGAGACCCTGGGTCCGGAGGATGGTGAACGAGTCAACAAAATACTAGGCGGTGCTCCCGCCGAGGTGTTCAAGCTGATCGACCGGCATCACATCGACTGTGATGCGACTCGCACCGGCACCCTGCACTTGGCGCATAATGACAAGGGCGCTCAGGATCTGGAGCGTCGCTTCGAGCAGTTCCAGCAACGTGGCGCACCGGTGGAACTTCTCGAAGACGAGGCCTGCCGGCAGCGTATCGGTACCCAGCGCATTCGTCGCGCCCTATTGGATAAACGCGCCGGCACCCTCAATCCCACGGCTTACACCCGGGGCCTGGCCCGGGCCGCCGCAACCGCCGGTGTGCGGCTCCATACCCATAGCGCCGTTACCGCCATTGAACGCGAGGGCGATGACTGGCGCGCCGTTACCGCCAAGGGCAGCGTCAGAGCACCGCGTCTGGTCATCGCTACCAACGCCTACACCGAGGACCACTGGAACCAGGTTCGCCATCATTTCTTTCGCGGACACTTCTTCCAGGTCGCCTCGCAGCCGCTATCCGATGAACTGGCCGGCGACATCCTGCCGGAACGCCAGGGCGCCTGGGATACTCGCACCGTACTCAGTAGTTTACGCCGCGACGCCGAGGGCAGGTTGCTGCTGGGTAGCCTGGGGTGCGGTGAGAGCAAACCGCTGGCGTTCATCAAGTGCTGGGCCGACCGTGTTCAGCGTGACTATTTCCCTCAGCTTGGCAAACTCGAATGGGAATACACCTGGACCGGTCAGATCGGCTTTACCCCGGACCATATGCTACGTCTGTTTTCGCCCGCTCCAGGTATATTGGCGGTGTCCGGTTATAACGGCCGTGGCATTACCACCGGCACGGTCGTCGGCAAGGGGTTTGCCAAGTTGATCCAAGAAGATTCAGATGAAGGACTTCCGCTGCCCATCCGATACTTGAAGCCCGTTTCTGCCATCGGCACCCGTAGCTTTGCCTATGAAAGCGGGTTTACCCTCTATCATGCAGGCCAGTGCTTGCGGGTAGTCGCATGAGAAACTCATAAATTTCATTCAACAATAACGAGGTTGCCATGTCGGATAAAACAGTCTTGTTGAGCGAAGAAGACGCGCTGAACCTATCTCGCAAGATATTGTTGAAAAAAGGCTTCAGCGAGGGTTTTTCACGGGCGATAAGCAATACGGTGGTTGCGGGACAAAAGGATGGTTGCGGATCGCATGGCCTTTATCGGCTCCTGGGCTGCATCAAGACATTGGAAGCAGGCGGTGTCGTCCCTGATGCCGAGCCTCGTGTCGAACACTCCTCTGGCAGCATCGTCAAAATCAATGCCAATGGCGGCTTCTCGCAGCTCTCCTTCTCTCTTGGCCTACCGCTGCTGACAGAAAAGGCCAAAGAGAATGGCATCGCTCTCCTGGCCATCAACCACTGCGTACACTTTTCCGCGCTTTGGATCGAAGTGGAGCAGATAACCAACAATGGGCTGGTCGCTATTGCCTGCAATCCCACTCAGGCCTACGTCGCCCCTCATGGGGGAAACGCACCGCTTCTTGGCACCAATCCCTTTGCCTTTGGCTGGCCAAGGCCTGACAAGCCGCCCTTCATTTTTGACTTCGCCACCAGCCAGATTGCAAGAGGCGATGTTGAACTTCACGAACGTGAAGGCAAGCCGATACCCGATGGCTGGGGAGTCGACTCGAAGGGGCAAGGGTGCAACGACCCAAGGGTAGTGCTCGAGGAAGGGGCTCAGCTCACCTTTGGCGAGCACAAGGGTGCGGCACTTTCCATGATGATCGAGCTGATCGCCGGTCCCTTGATAGGCGACTTGATGAGCTACGAATCATCTCAACACGATGATGGCAAAGGAGCGCTGCCCTATCACGGCGAGATCATCATCGCCATCGATCCTGCGTTTACGGCAGGAAAGGATTTTGAACAGCATCTTTCTCGCGCCGAAACCTTTTTCGATCTGGTCGAGTCCCAAGGCGCTCGACTGCCGTCCGGAAGACGGTACGAGAACAGAGAGAAAAGCGAGAGGGATGGCATCGAGATATCGGAAAAGCTATATCTTGAGCTGTGCTCTCTGCTGGATGATTGATACAGGGGGTTTATAGCGGATCGCTAGATTCTTCTCGCTCCAAGGTGTCAAACAGCTAACTGAAACAGGCCATCGACTGGCTGCACAGCGAGACGTCTACAAACCAAAGTAGCTCTGGGCCGGATAAGTGCCCTTCTGGGAATCGGCAAGCAAGGGGTTTTGGGGGTTAAAAGACTGAACCGGTGCCTGAAGCTGAAGTGACAGCACACAAGCCCCGCCGCCATTGTCATCGACCATCTTGATGCACCCGTCCTTTTCGCTGGCTACGAGGGTGCTATTGTTTGCCCGCTCATAGAACGTCTTGTACTGTAGCCCCTGCTCGAGGGTTGCCTGAGGTACTCCCATGCCCACCAGCGCTTGGAGGCTTATCTGCTGCAAGGAAGCGCGCAGCTGCGCCTGCAGCTGTTCCGGTGTCATTGTTTGCAGGGCCATAGGCGATACCAGTGTACCTTCCGGCGCATTGGCTTGATGCTTATCCTGCTCTCTATCCTGTAGGGGATCCAGCATCGAGACCGCAAAGCCAAGGCCGAAGGATTTTCCTAGCGACAACCCAATCCCGGCATTGCTGCTCAACAACAAAGCGGTACTGGCGGTGGCCAACATATTGGACATCAAGGCCTGGTAGGCGAAGCCTTCTTCGTCTTTCCCCTCGGCAGCATAAAGTTGTTCACCATGACGAGAACTCTCACTATGACCTGTTCCATAGGCGGGCGGAACAGGATCGCTTTTGGATGTCGCGCAACCGCTGGCGAATGCCGCCAGCATGATAGCGCTCATGAGACGCGTGATGATCGTCATTGTCCGGCCCTGCACGTAGTGTCTTGAACGTTTTCGACAATTTATCACCGACCGTGCACATCCAATCCGTGGAATGAGGCGTATTAATGGCGCTATTTCATGCTGCAACTGCTCTTTTGCACATTCATTAAAAACCCCTTTCCAAGGAAAGGGGTTATCGACTTCGGTCTGGCAACAGAGAAATGGATTATCTGATGTCTATTTCTTCGTCACACCAATCCCGTACTCCTCGCCGGCATCCAGCAGCCAGCGATAGCAGTAGTCGGCGAAGCTTCTGCGCAGCACCAGCTCATAACGCTCCTCGCTGGGGCGGCGCAGGATGGCGCTGGATTTGGCGAACACCACGCTGACCGCCTTGCCCACCGGGAAGTTGGCCGGGTGCACATCGTAGGGCACGGACTTCATCAGCACTTCCCGCGCCTTCTCGCCGGACAGCTCGACCAGGGTCTGGCCGCCGCTGACGTTGACGATGGCGAAGTGGGCATTGCCGAGTTTCTCGCGCAGGCGATTCTCCAGATCGAATTCCTCGCCGCCGGGCACGATGACGAGCCATTCGTCTGGCGACATCCACTGAACTGAGCGCTCGCCGCTTTCGTCCAGGGCCAGCCCCAGGGGCCGACCGGGCAGGCTGATACCGAGCACTTCGCGCACCGCCTCGTCGAGGACGATGGCGCCGCCGCGCAGGATCAGATGACCGAGAAAGGGCTTCTCCTCTAGCTGGACCTGGCTTTGCTGAGTCGGTTTCGGCGCCTGACCTCGATGATAGGCCACGGATAGCGGCGATTCGATCGCGATATCTTTCTCGGGCCGCGTATCGAAGACAGCGACGTTGCCGTAATTCTGATCAGACATGTTGACGCTCTCCCTTGGGATCGATGAATACGGTGCTGACGATCTCGGCTTCATGAACCTCGCCGCCGGGCATGGGCAGATAGACCTTCTGGCCCATGCGCTCCTGGCCCCCCTTGACCACCGCCAGGGCGAAGCCATGCTCCAGATTCGGGCTGTAGTAGCTCGAGGTCACATGCCCCTGCATGGTCATGGGGATCTGCTGATCCTTGTCGAAGACGATCTGGGCGCCCTCTTCCAGCACCACCTTGGGGTCCGTGGGCTTGAGACCCACCAGCTGCTTGCGATCCTTGCGCGCAGTATCCGAGCGGCTCAGGGCGCGCTTTCCGATCCAGGAGAACGGCTTGTCATAGCCGATCGCCCAGTACATGCCGAGATCCTCCGGCGTCACCGAGCCGTCGGTGTCCTGGCCGGCGATGATCAGCCCTTTTTCGGCACGCAGCACGTGCATGGTCTCGGTGCCGTAGGGGGTCAGATCGTACTTCTTGCCGTGCTCGAACAGCGTCTTCCATACGTGCAGGGCGTAGTTGGCCTGAACGTTGATCTCGTAGGCCAGTTCCCCGGTGAAGGAAATGCGGAACACCCGGGCCGGTACATCGGCGACCTTGCCGTTGCGCCAGTCCATGAACTTGAACTGCTCTTTGTCCAGATCGATATCGGTGACTTCCGAGAGCAGTTTCCTGGCGTCCGGGCCGGTCACGGTCATGGTCGCCCAGTGATCCGTGACCGAGGTGAAGTACACCTGCAGTTCCGGCCATTCGGTCTGGTGCCACAGCTCGAGCCACTCCATGACCCCAGCGGCACCGCCGGTAGTGGTAGTCATCAGGAAGTGATTCTCGCCCAGGCAGCTGGTGGTACCGTCGTCCATCAGCATGCCGTCGTCCTTGCACATCAGGCCGTAGCGCACACGCCCAGGCGCCAGCTTGGCCCACTTGTTGGTATAGACGCGGCCCAGGAATTCCCGGGCATCCGGGCCTTGAATGTCGATCTTGCCCAGGGTCGTGGCATCGAGGATACCCACCTTGGTGCGTACCGCCAGGCTCTCCCGGGAAACCGCCTCATCCATGGACTCCAGCTTGCCATTGACCTTGCGCGGGAAGTACCAGGGACGCTTCCACTGACCGACGTCCTCGAACTCGGCGCCGTTTTCCACATGCCACTGGTGCATCGCGGTATAACGCTCCGGATCGAACAGCTCCCTGGCATGACGGCCAACGATGGCACCGAAGGTGACCGGCGTATAGTTGGGACGGAACACCGTGGTGCCCACTTCGGGAATGGAACGCTTCAGCATACGTGCCGCGATGGCCATGCCGTTGATATTGCCGAGCTTGCCCTGATCGGTGCCGAAGCCCATGGCGGTGTAGCGCTTGACGTGCTCGATGGACTCGAAGCCCTCGCGAGTCGCCACCTCGATGCCGGCGGCGGTCACGTCGTTCTGCAGGTCGACGAACTGCTTGGGCGCACGCAGTGTGGCCTTCTCATGGGGCACCTGGTAGAGCGCGCAGGCCGCTGCTTCTCGTGGCGAATCCGTCTTGGGCAAACTGGGCTCGGCGACCGACTCGATACCGCTGGCTTTGGTTGCTTGCGTACCGGACCCGGCGCCGTCACGGAGGACATCGGCCAGGGCATAGACGCCCTGAGCGCCGCCCGCCGGATGCATTCCGGTCACCTTGCCGGGCACGAAACCCAGCAGATCGTCACGCCAGGTGGGGCGCGCCCCGGTATGGGACGCCAGGTGCACCACCGGGCTGTACCCCCCGGAACTGGCGATGGTGTCGCAGCCGAGCTCTTCCACCTGACCGGTCACGGCGAAGCGTTCGGTGTCGATCTTCGCGACCCGCGCCCCTGTGACGCGATTGGCGCCCTTGGCCTCGATCACCGCGGAACCGGTGATAAGACGAATTCCCTTGGACTGGGCTTCCTTGACCAGGTCGCCGTCCGGATTGGCCCGGGCATCGACGATGGCCACCACCTCGCGCCCTGCATCGGCCCAATCCAGCGCCGCACGATAAGCATGGTCGTTGCTGGTGGAGAGTACCAGCTTGTTACCCGGCACCACGGCGTAGCGGTGGATATAGTTCGACACCGCACCGGCCAGCAGATTGCCGGGCACGTCGTTGTTGGCATAGACCAGCGGCCGCTCGTGGGCGCCCGTGGCCAGCACCACCTGGGCGGCGCGCACCCGATGCAGCCGCGAACGGGCCTGGCGACGACCGTTGGCCATCGGCGCCGTGTCCGCCAGATGCTCGGTGCGCCGCTCATGCAGGGTCACGAAGTTATGATCGTGATAGCCGTTGGCGGTGGTATGGGGCAGCAAGGTGACATTTTCCATGCCGGCAAGCGTGGCCAGAGTGTTTTCTACCCACTGTGCCGCCGGTGCGCCATCCAAGGTTTCGCGGCTATCCAGTAACGAACCGCCCATTTCCTGCTGCTCGTCACACAGGATCACCCGAGCACCGCTGTTGGCTGCCGTGAGTGCCGCCGCCAGGCCCGCCGGGCCGGCACCGATCACCAACACGTCGCAGTGCTGATTGAGATGATCGTAGATATCCGGATCGTTTTCGCTGGGTACACGCCCCAAACCGGCGCCCTTGCGGATGACCTTCTCATAGGTCATCCACATGGAGGCCGGCGCCATGAAGGTCTTGTAATAGAAGCCCGGCGGCATGAAGCCACCCCCCAGCTTGCCGACCCAGCTCATCATGTCCTTCTGGACGTTGGGCCAGCCGTTGGTGGAGCGGGCATTCAAGCCGTTGTAGAGCGCCTGCTGAGTGGCGCGCACGTTGGGCACCTGGGCGGCTTCCGACTGCCCCAACTGGACCACCGCATTGGGCTCTTCCGCGCCGGCGGCGACGATGCCGCGCGGGCGGGAATACTTGAAGCTACGGTTGACCACGTCAATGCCGTTGGCCAGCAGTGCCGCCGCCAGGGTGTCGCCGGCATGGCCCTGATAGGTCTTGCCGTTGAAGGTGAAGTTCAAGATACGGGAGCGATCGATACGACCGCCCTGCTGCAGACGATTGGTCTGTGTCATATCGATTTCTCCTTATTGGCCTGGCTGGAAGACGCGTCACTTTCATTGAGCGCTTCGCTTTCGGGGCGGGCACCGACGGTTTGCCAGCCCGCGTCCGCGGCCTGAACGCCGGATTGCTTCTCTTTGTTCGCCAGGCTTTCCGCGGTTACCGACGGACGCTCACCCATGCGGTAGGTCTCGAGAATCTCATAGCTCGCCGAGTTGCGGGTGATGTTGAAGAACTTGCGACAACCAATGGCGTGTACCCACAGCTCATGATGGATGCCGCGAGGATTGTCGCGGAAGAACAGGTAATCACCCCACTCTTCGTCGCTGCAGTTCTCCGGGTCCGCCGGGCGGACGATATGCGCCTGGCCCTTGGGATGAAACTCTTCTTCCTCACGATGCTCGTCGCAGTAAGGGCAATGAATGTAGAACATTTTTTATTCCTCCATCACTCGGATGAAAGCGAATAGTTTTTCTGCGCTGATATGGCTACCAGGTGCTGAACGAAAACTCGTCGAGCGATGTCAAGACAAGGCAAAAAATGGCGAAATAGCGGAGTTTACAAGTGCGTAAATGAGCATATTGAGCCATTTTTTAACGCCGTATTGTCGAGCGCAGACCGTTTTCGTCAGTACCTAGTGGGCGACACCGGCGGCACCATGCTCATCAACCAACGCGCCCGTGTTAAAGCGATCGATGGAGAACGGCTCGGCGATGGGATGCATTTCACCCTTGGCGAGACTGGCGGCAAACACATGGCCCGAACCAGGCGTGGCCTTGAAGCCCCCGGTACCCCAGCCGCAGTTGAAGAACAGGCCCTTGACCTTGGTCTTCGACAGAATCGGACAGGCGTCCGCGCAGGTGTCGACGATACCGCCCCACTGGCGGTTCATGCGCACCCGGGAGAAGATCGGGAACATCTCGACGATGGCCTGCAGGGTGTGCTCCACGGTGGAGTAGCTGCCGCGTTGACCGTAGCCAAGATAGCCGTCGATGCCCGCGCCGATGACCAGGTCGCCCTTGTCCGACTGGCTGATGTAGCCGTGCACGTGGTTGGACATCACCACGGTATCGAGAATCGGCTTCAGCGGCTCGGAGACCAGTGCCTGCAGCGGATGGGATTCCAGCGGCAGCTTGAGGCCGGCCATCTTGGCCAGCACCCCGGAGTTACCCGCGGCCACGCAGCCCACGGTCTTGGCTTCGATATCGCCGCGATTGGTGTGTACGCCATACACCTGGCCGTCACGAATCTTGAAGCCGGTGACCTCGGTGTTCTGCAAAAGATCCACCCCCAGGGAATCCGCGGCGCGGGCATAGCCCCAGGCCACCGCATCGTGACGCGCCACGCCGGCACTCTTCTGCCAGGAGGCGCCCATGATCGGATAGCGGGCACGCTTGGAGGTATCGATGATCGGGACGATCTCCTTGATCTGCTCGGGCGTGATCACCTCGCTATCGATGCCGTTCAGGCGATTGGCGTGCACCCTACGCTGGATGTCGCGCATGTCCTGCAGGGTATGGCCCAGGTTCATGACGCCGCGCTGGGAGAACATCACGTTGTAGTTGATGTCCTGGGACAGGCCCTTCCACAGATCCAGAGAGTGGTTGTACAACCGCGCCGCCTCGTCCCATAGATAGTTGGAGCGCACGATGGTGGTATTACGCGCGGTATTACCGCCGCCCAGCCAGCCCTTCTCGAGCACGGCCACGTTCTTGATGCCGTGATTCTTGGCCAGATAGTAGGCGGTGGCCAGGCCATGGCCGCCGCCGCCGACGATGATCACATCGTACTGCTTCTTGGGCGTGGGATTGCGCCACTGGCGTTGCCAGTTTTCGTGATGGCTCAGTGCGTGCTTGACCAAGCCAAAGCCGGAATAACGTTGCATATTGCTCTCCTCAGGGCCTGCTCTTAGGCGTTGGCGGTTGCGCGAACGCTGCCTGCTTCAGCGGAATAGACCGGATGGCGTCCGCACACCTCGGCGACCTTCTCGCGAACCTCCGCCTCTACCGCGCTGGTGTCTTCGCCCTTGGCCAGCACATCGAGGATGTCGCAGATCCAGCCGGCGAGCGCCGTGCAGTCTGCTTCGTCGAAGCCACGGCTGGTGGCCGCCGGTGTGCCGATACGCAGTCCGGAGGTCACGAAAGGGCTCTGCGGATCGTTGGGTACTGCATTCTTGTTGACGGTGATATGCGCACGCCCCAGGGCCGCATCCGCGTCCTTGCCGGTCACACCCTGCTTGATCAGCGAGACCAGGAACAGATGGTCGTCGGTACCCTTGGAAATCACGTCGTAATCCCGTTCCAGGAATACCTTGGCCATGGCCCGGGCGTTGTCGACGACCTGGGTCTGGTAGCGCACGAAATCCTGGCTCATGGCTTCCTTGAAGGCGACTGCCTTGGCCGCGATCACGTGCAACAGCGGACCGCCCTGCTGACCCGGGAATACCGCGCCATTGAGCTTCTTGTGCAGCGCCTCGTCACCGCCGGCGGCGAGGATCAAGCCGCCGCGCGGACCGCGCAGGGTCTTGTGAGTGGTGGTAGTGACCACGTGGGCATGGGGCAGCGGGCTGGGGTAGAGTCCTGCCGCCACCAGGCCGGCGACATGGGCCATATCCACCAGCAGCCAGGCGCCGACTTCATCGGCGATGGAGCGGAAACGCCGCCAGTCCACTACGCGGGCATAGGCGGAAAAGCCGGCAATGATCATCTTGGGCTTGTGACTGCGCGCCAGACGCTCGACTTCCTCGTAATCGATCTCACCGGTCTCCGGTTTCAGACCGTACTGTACGGCGTTGTAGTACTTCCCCGAGAAGTTTGGCGCCGCGCCGTGAGTCAGGTGGCCACCGTGGGCCAGGCTCATGCCCAGTATCGTATCGCCGGGCTTGACCAGCGCCATGAAGGCGGCGGCATTGGCCTGAGCGCCGGAGTGCGGCTGCACGTTGGCGTAATCCGCTTCAAACAGGGCGCAGGCACGATCGATGGCCAGCTGCTCGACCACATCGACGTGCTCGCAGCCGCCGTAGTAGCGCTTGCCCGGATAGCCTTCGGCATACTTGTTGGTCAGCTGGGTGCCCTGGGCATCCATGACCGCCTTGCTGGCATAGTTCTCGGAAGCGATCAGCTCGATGTGCGCTTCCTGACGCGCCATTTCGTCATCGATGGCGGCAGCGACTTGCGGATCGAAATCGTGAAGGGAGGTTGTATTCATGGTTTGCTCCTTGTTGTACTCAACAGCTGTACGCGACGGCTGTACTCGACATGTTGTTTGATAGCACTTTCATGATCGCCTTACGTTGCGACGACGCTTGCATGCAAGCTAGTGAGAGTGCGCGTTGGGTACCAATCAATAATCCAAATGCGCTTATTTAATGCTAATTGACGCGATAGACTTGCGATCGCATCTCGTTCTGGACGTACGCCACGTCCATGATCTCCTCGCCTTGTGCTTCCCACCGAGCCTGCTCTTCTTCACCAGCCCTGGGGGAAAACCAGCCCGTCCAGGCATAGAGAATGCCGATCAGTGGCGACAGCCAGCAGGCAAACGCCAGGGGGATATACAAAAGGTCGGTCATGTTGCCGCTGTAGACGCCGAGACCGAGTGAGGTAATGACCACGGCACCGCCGGCGTTCCAGGGAATCAGCGGCGATACCAGGGTGCCGCCCTCTTCCGTCGCTCGGGATAGATTGAGCATGGAATATTTCATGCCGCGATAGACGGGACCGAACATGCGTCCGGTCAGCGCGATCGACAGGTAAGGATCGCCGGCGACCACGTTGGTGGCAATGGAGCTGCCGATGGCGGAAGTTTGCAGAGGGCCGAAACGGCGGACGCGCTTGACTACCGCCTCGATGATCGCCCGCATGCAGCCGGTACTTTCCAGGATGCCGCCGAAGGAGAGCGCGATCAGCAACAGCGTGATCACCCAGGTCATCGACTGGATACCGCCCCGGTTCAGCAGGCCATCGATTTCATCGACCCCCGTGGTGATCTCATAGCCGGAAAAGGCGTAGGCAAAAATGTCCTTGATCGGGGCCTCCTGAAACAGCACCGCGGTCAGGCCACCGAGCACCACGCCCGTGAAGAGTACCGGCATGGCGGGCATGCGCATCACCGCGAGCCCTATGACCAGTACCACCGGGAGTATCGTCCACAAACTGAGAGTGAAGCTGTCCGCCAGGCCCGTATTGATCGCAGTAATGCGCGCAAAGGAGGCACCCTCATCCCCGACCAGGCTAAAGCCGGCGACGGCATAGATCACCAGGGCAATCAGCATGGCTGGCAGGGTGGTCGGCATCAGATTGCGAATATGATCGAACAGGTTCACCCCGGTCACCGCCGGCGCCAGGTTGGTGGTATCCGACAGGGGCGAGACCTTGTCGCCGAAGAACGCACCGGACACCACGGCGCCGGCGGTCCAGTAGACGGGAATGCCAAAACCGGCACCGATACCCATCAGCGCAAGGCCCACCGTCCCCACCGTTCCCCAGGAAGTACCCAAAGACACCGACACCACGGCGCACAGAATCGCCGCTGCCGCCAGGAATACTTCCGGGCTAAGCACCTCGAGGCCGTAATAGATCAGCGTCGGCACGGTACCGCTGGAGATCCACACCCCGGTGATCATGCCCACCAGGATCAGGATACCTACGGCAGGCAGGCCCACGCTGACCACGTGCAGCATGCCCTCTTCCATGTCCTGCCAGGCACAGTTCAGATAGCGACCCAGCACCGCAGTGAGCGCAATACCGATCACCAACGGCACATGCGGGGTAAAGGTATCGAATATGAACAGCTGTGTGCCCAGCACCAAAAATGTCAGCACGATGGGCAGCAGTGCCAGGGGCAAGCTGGGTTGACGACAGGTCGAGATCATGGCTCCTCCTCTGGTTATAGTTGTCACAAGAGGTAATTGACGTATGGCGATCATTAATAGCCGAGAGGTGCAGCCAAGAATTGAATAAATGCGCCAAGTTTATTGCCGGAAAACAATTCTTTTAAAAACATAGACTTAAATTTAATAAAGGGTATTTGTATAACAAATGTCTGGATTACATCCAGCGCAGTTAATGATCCGCTTGCTGCTTGGTAATTCATAAAAAGAATAAAAGAATTTGTTTTTATTCTTTTTATTTAGCTTGGAAAGTCGTTAGCCTGGCCGTCACTTCATGAATAAAGACGGCTATTTCGATGTCATATGCGCCTTTGTCCGATACCAACAGTCCTCTGAGGGCCGAACAGGCCATCCAGTTGAATCAGGCGTTGTCCGGTCTCAATGGCGAGCAGATGACTTGGCTGAGTGGCTATCTCGCCGGTCTGACGGCGCAGGGCATTGCACCAGACGCTTCTCACTCCGTCAGCATCGCCGCGTCCGAGGCATTGGAGATCACCGTGCTCTACGGCAGCCAGACCGGTAACGCCGAAGGTGTGGCCCAGCAGACCTATGAGCGTGCCCAAGCCCGAGGCTTCAAGGCGCGCCTCCTGGACATGGCCGAGGCCAGCAAGAAGGACTTCAAGCAGGCCGGCAACTTCCTGGTGGTGGTGAGCACCCAGGGCGAAGGCGAGCCGCCGGATACCGCCGAAGGCTTCTTCGAGCTCATCGACGGGCGCAAGGCGCCCAAGCTCGAGGGCGCGCGCTTCAGCGTGCTTGGTTTGGGGGATTCGAGCTACGAATACTTCTGCCACACCGGCAAGCATCTCGATGAGCGCTTCGCGGCCCTGGGTGGCGAACGCATCCATGACCGCCAGGATTGCGACGTCGATTACGAGGACGCCGCCGAGGCCTGGATCGAATCGGTGCTCGACCGCTTTAGTGAGCTTGCGGGGGCCAGCGCCGCACCCGAGACCGTAGCGACCCCAGGGCAGATACCGCTAACCGCGGTTACCGAGTCCGCGACCCCGTTCTCGAAGAAAAATCCCTTTCAGGCGGAGGTGCTGGATTCGGTGCTGCTCAACGGTCGCGGCTCCGACAAGGCCACGCACCATCTCGAGCTTTCCCTGGAGGGCTCAGGCCTCGCTTACGAACCTGGCGATGCGCTGGGCATCCTGCCCCAGAACGACCCGCGCTATGTCGACGAGCTGCTCGAGACGCTGCGCCTGGACGCCGATCATGATCTCGGCGAAGGCCGCCGGCTAAGAGAGGCGCTATTGGGGGAGTTCGAAGTCACGACCCTCACCCGACCCTTCCTGAACCACTGGGCGGAGCTCTCGGAGGCAGACGAACTGCGCCGCCTGCTGGGCGAGGAGGCCCGGGATGAGTTGCGCGAGTGGATGCATGGCCGTCACATCATCGACGTGCTCGAGCATTTCCCGGTGACGGGGCTGGCCGCCGAGGACTTTCTCGCGGCGCTGCGCAAGCTGCCGCCGAGGCTCTACTCCATCGCCTCGAGCCTCGAGGCCAACCCGGACGAGGTCCACCTGACCGTGGGCGCCGTGCGCTACGAAACCCATGGCCGACAGCGCAACGGCGTGACCAGCACGTATCTGGCCGACCGCATCCAGCCCGGCGACCGCGTGCCGGTCTACATCGATCGCAACAAGAACTTCAAGCTACCCACGGATGACGCCACGCCCATCATCATGGTCGGGCCGGGCACCGGTGTCGCCCCGTTCCGCGCCTTCCTGCAGCAGCGCGAGGAGACCGGCGCCGAGGGCAAGAACTGGCTATTCTTTGGTGATCGCCGTTTCAGAAGCGATTTCCTGTATCAGGCGGAATGGCTGAACTGGCGCGGCAAGGGCCTGCTCGACCGTCTCGACGTCGCCTTTTCCCGGGACCAGCAAGAGAAGGTCTACGTACAGGATCGCCTGCGCGAGAACGCTCGGGACCTCTATGCCTGGCTGGAAGCGGGCGCGCACGTCTATGTCTGTGGCGACGGCGAACGCATGGCCACGGACGTCAACCAGGCGCTGATCGACGTGGTTCGTGATCAGGGCGGATGCAGCGAGGACGCCGCGGCGGACTACGTCCGCGATCTACAGAAAGCCAAGCGCTATCAGCGGGATGTGTACTGATGACCCACTACATCGAACGACTCAAGCAGGATGGTGCTTTCCTCGAGGAACTCCATCCCAACGAACGCCTCAAGGTGAACGCCGACTACCTGCGCGGCCACCTCACGGAGGGCATGGCCGATCGTGCCACCGGCGCCGTGGCCGAGGGCGACACCCAGTTGACCAAGTTCCACGGCTTCTACATGCAGGACGACCGGGACCTGCGCAGCGAGCGGCGCCATCAGAAGCTCGAGCCGCTCTACTCCTTCATGGTCCGCCTGCGCATGCCCGGTGGCGTGATGAGCAGCGAGCAGTGGCTCAAGCTCGACGAGGCGGCACGGCGCTACGCCAACGGCACCCTGCGCATTACCACTCGTCAGACCTTCCAGTACCACGGCGTGTTCAAGGACGACCTGCGCGCCCACCTGAAGGCAGTCAACGAGGCCATGCTCGACACCATCGCCGCTTGCGGCGACGTTAATCGCAACGTCATCAGCACTGCCAACCCCCATGTTTCGCCGGTTCATCGTCAGGTATACGAACTGGCCGGGAAAATCAGCACCCACCTGCTGCCTCGTACTCGGGCCTATCACGAGATCTTCCTCGGCGAGGAGCGCGTGGCCGGCGGCCCCGAAGAGCAGGAACCGCTCTATACGGCGCACTATCTGCCACGCAAGTTCAAGATTGCCCTGGCCATTCCGCCCGAGAACGATGTCGATGTCTTCGCCCACGATCTGGGCTTTATCGCCCACGTCGAGAACGGTGAACTCAAGGGCTTCAACGTCAGCGTCGGCGGCGGCATGGGCATGACCCACGGCGAACCGGAAACCTTTCCCCGCACCGGTGACATCATTGGCTACTGCCCGGTGGCGCGGGTCGTCGACGTGGCCGAGAAGGTCATGCTGGTGCAGCGCGATTACGGCAACCGCCACGATCGCAAGCAGGCGCGGCTGAAGTACACCCTCGAGACCTACGGCGTCGAGTGGTTTCGCAGCGAGCTGGAAGCTCGGCTCGGCTACGCCCTGGAAGAAGCTCGCGACTTCCATTTCGACAGCAACGGCGACCGTTACGGCTGGTACCAGGGCGAGGATGGCCACTGGCATTACGGCCTGTTTATCGAGAACGGACGCATCGCCGACTTCGTCGACACCGACCGTCAACTGATGACCGGCATGCGTGAGATTGCCCAACGCCACGACGGCGACATCCTGCTGACCACCAATCAAAACCTGATCATCGCCAACGTCGCAGACGAGCAGCGCGAGACCATCGACGCCCTGCTGGACAAGTACCGCTTGCATCGCGACACCACGGCGCTGCGCCGTCAGTCCATGGCCTGCGTGGCCTTTCCCACCTGCGGCCTGGCCATGGCGGAGAGCGAACGTTATCTCCCCACGCTGCTCGATAAGCTCGACGAGATCATGGCCGAAGCGGGACTCGCCGAGGATGCCATCGTGGTGCGCATGACCGGTTGCCCCAACGGCTGCGCCCGGCCCTATCTGGCGGAAATCGGTTTCGTCGGCAAGGCGCTGGGGCGCTACAACCTCTATCTGGGCGGCGACTTCACCGGGCAGCGGCTCAACAAGCTCTACCGGGAGAACATCGATGAAGCGACGATTCTCGAAGAGCTGACTCCGCTGCTGCAGCGCTATGCCCGGGAGCGCGAGCAGGGCGAACGTTTTGGCGACTTCGTGATTCGCGCCGGGATAATCAAGGAAACCACCGCCGGACGCTATTTCCACGAACAATGACCCCTCATTTTACCTACCGCAAAAGGAGCCTTTCATGGCACTACAACTAGGCGATACCGCACCGGACTTCACCGTCGAATCCACCGAGGGCGAGATCAGCTTCCACGACTGGATCGGCAACGACTGGGTGGTGCTGTTCTCGCACCCGGCGGACTACACCCCGGTATGCACCACGGAACTCGGCGCCTTCGCCAAGCGCAAAGCGGAGTTCGACAAGCGTGGCGCCAAGCTGCTGGGCGTCTCCGTGGATCCGCTGGACTCGCATCATGGCTGGGCCAAGGACATCGAAACCACCCAGGGCGCGGCACTCAACTATCCGCTGCTGGCAGACCCCGAGCAGACCGTGGCCAACCTCTACGGCATGATCCATCCCAAAGCGGACCCCAAGGTCACCGTACGCACCGTGTTCATCATCGACCCGGACAAGAAGATCCGTCTGACCCTGACCTATCCGCCGAGCACCGGCCGCAACGTCGACGAGATCCTGCGAGTCATCGACTCACTGCAGCTAACCAGCAAGCACCAGGTGGCAACACCGGTGGATTGGCAAAACGGCGAGGATGTCATCATCGCCCCGTCGGTCTCGGATGAAGACGCCAAGCAGCGCTTCCCGGAAGGCTGGGAAACCAAGACGCCTTACCTGCGGGTGGTACGACAGCCGCGCTGATAGCCGTTACGAGATAAATACGCCGATCCCGGATGCGGGACCGGCGTTTTTGCTATGAAACGGCGCGGCCGCTCGCGACCTATTCCGGCAATGCGTAGACCACGATCTGATCACCGACCTGATCTTTCAGAATCGTATTGCCGCCAGCAGCAAAGGCAACGTATTGACGTCCTTCGTATTCATAGACCGCCGGGTTTGCCACCGCCGGCGCCTCAGCCTGATCCGACCATAGCTCATCGCCGGTCTCGAGGGAGTAGGCGCGCAGCTTGGCGTCCATCGACGCGCCGATGAACACGACGCCACCCGCCGTCACCGCCGGACCGCCGATGGTGGGCGAGCCCCAGCTTTCCGGCATGAAGAAACCATATTGCTGCGAAGCGCCCACCGGACGACGCCACTTGATATCGCCCGTCGTCATGTCGAGGGCAACGATCTCACCGAAGGGCGGCTCCCAGCAGGGCATCCCCAGCCAGTTCAGCGCCGTCTTGAGTCGTATGCCGTAGGGAGCGCCCTCTTGCGGCGAGAATCCGGTCTTGTTGCCTGATCCGCTATCCGCTTTCTCATAGGCTTCGCGATCATAGAGTTTCACGTACTGCACGATATGCGAAGTATTCACGATGGCCGTCTGGCTTTCAGGATCGAAGGCCACCCCACCCCACTGCACCCCGCCGGCGCTGTCCGGATAGGCTAGAACCCCTTCGCCTTTGGTGGTGGGCGGGGTATACAGGCCTTCGTACCAGAGGTCGTCCCAAAGCCGGGAACACTGGCCGAAACCGACCGCATCCGCCAACCACCAGAGCTCCGGCTTCTCGGATTGATCGAGCAGCGGCGCAGGCTTGGTCGGGAAAGGTTGCGTTTCGGCATAGACCTCACCCTCCACGGAACCGTCGCCACCTGGAACCGGTCGCTCCTCGATCGGCCAGACATCCTCGCCGGTCTCGCGATTGACGACAAACAGGAAGCCCTGCTTCATCGCCTGGATCAAAGCGGGTATTTCCTCGCCGTCAACGGTGATATCCATCAGCGTCGGGGCAGCAGGCGTGTCGTAGTCCCAGATATCGTGATGCACCCATTGACGTGACCAGACCACTTCCCCAGTTTCAATATCCAGCGCGGTGGTCGACGTCGCCAGAGGCGCCTCTTCGGCGCGGTTGCCACCCCAGAAGTTCGGCGAGGGGGACGAGACCGGCAGGTAGACGAGCCCCAGCGCTTCGTCCGCGGACATGTGGGTCCAGACGTTAGCGGTGCCGCTTTTCTCGCGCAGTTCATCGGGTAGAGCCTCAAAGGCCCATTCACGCTCGCCGGTGCGGGCATTCAGAGCGAAAACGGTTCCTGGCGGCGCCTGCTCATAGGCCCAATCCTTGCCCGCCCAACCCAGAACCAGCCGATCGCCGACCACCGTGGGCGGCTGCAAAAGCGACAGAGGCCATTTATCGTTGGTGGTGTTCCACTGATTGACATCGAGCACGCCGTTGTCGGCGAAGTCGGCGCAAGGTTTGCCGGTGTCCGCATCCACCGCGAAAAGCCTTGCATCCATCGTGCCCATATAAACGATCCTCTGGCAGGCCTCATCTTCCTTTGGTTCACCGGTTTCCCAATAGGCCACGCCGCGGTTCTTTAGGGCGGGCTGAGTCAGTGCCTTGAGCGCGGATTGCGTATCAAAGCTCCACTTCTCTTCACCCGTCGCCGGATCGAGGGCCAGGATGCGGTAAAACGGCGTGCCGATGTAGAGCGTGTCGTTGGCGAAGACCGGGGTCGCGGACCAGACGGTGGGAGGTAGATCACCGGAGCCATCCGACACATCGCCGGTATGCACCTCCCAGATCTTTTCCAACTCGCCCACGTTCTCTGCAGTGATCTGGTCCAAGGGACTGTACTTCTGGGCGTTCAACTGACCGTGAAAACTGTCCCAGGTTGGCGTTTCAGGCACGAGGGGTATCGGCTGATCCTGCGCCAGCAGCGGAGCGGGCAAGATAAAAAACGCAAGCGCGACGGATTTGAATGTCGGCATGGGGCGGCTCCTCATGAATGGGCAAGGCGGTTGGCGCTGGCATGGCGCACCATGTCGAGGACCAACCCAAGCAGACCGATCGCCATGGCAACGCCGATCCACCACTGATGCAGGAGAAGCCCCGCGAAGCAGGTACCGACAAGACCGATAAAGATCAGAAAGCGTAAAGCGATGAGCGCGCCGTGGCCTTTCGCTGCCGTCAGAATGAGCGCCATGACCGCAAGCGCGACACAGGCCAGAATGACGACGAGTGCACCAATCGATCCGGTGACACCGGTCAGCGGCGTGAAATAGGCATAGAGGGCAACGGCGAGCCCGGCCAGCGAGGCGATGAAGAGCAGGATGGCGCCGACTTTGGACAGTCGAGGTTGGGGCATGGGGTTTTGTCTCCTTACAAAATGAACGGATTGACGCAGCTGGCTCTCGTTTCGAAGCTGGCTTGCATTCCGATGTTGGCTTCCATTCCGACACTGACTTGGCATTGCGCCAAGTCAGAAAAACATCATTGATGAGTATAGACATAAAACCCAATAATATTATTGCCTCTCGCCGCCCAGCGCTTGAAACTTGAGACTCCCTCCGTCCGCTCAAGCCCCCTACCCATCCAGCTTGCCGATATGCAAGAAGAAAGGGTCCACCAGATCTTTTTGTAATAGCACGTCGCCCCTCCTGATGTCCGATGGGCTATAGCCAAAGGTATCTTTGAAGTTGCGTGAAAAGTGTGCGGTATCGGAAAAGCCACAACGCTCGCCCACCTCGGTGATACTTTTCTTGGTGAAGTTGAGCAGCCACAGGCCATAGCGCAGGCGCAGATCCCGGGAGAATTTTTGCGGGCTGACGCCGAGCGTCTCACGGAAATGCCGCTCCAGCGCGCGGCGTGAACACCCCACCCGTTCGGCGAGTTCATCAATGGGAATCAACTCCCCCAAGTGCTGCTCGATCAAGGAAATGGCCTTGCGCACCTGACGGTTGTCGACCTTGTTGAGCACCAGCGGATGAGGCTGCGGATGATTACCCTGGCGTGCCTCATCGATCAGCATGATGTGCAGGCTCTTCTTCGCCCAGGCGCGGCCTAGATGGCGCTCGACCAGGTAAGCGGCCAGATCCGCCGAAGCAATACCGCCGGCGCAGGTCAGGCGATCACCGTCGTCGATGAAGAGTTGATCCGAGACCGGCGTGATATCGGCAAAGCGCTTGACCAGATCGCCGTGGTGATACCAGCTCACGCAGCAGCGGCGTCGGTGCATCAGCCCCGCCTGAATCAGAGCGAAGACCCCGGTGCAGATGCCCACCAGAGGCACGCCGAGCCGGTCCGCCTGCTTGAGATAGTCGATCGTGGCACGATCCACCATCTCCCTGTCCTTGAGCACCCCGGCGATGACCACGAGATAATCGAAATTCTCGGGAGGCTGATAGGTCTCACAGGGTGAGATCGCCGCCCCGCTGCTCGATAGCGCACTCTCGCCATCGCTGGTCATGAAGGTCCAATGGCAGCGCAGCTGGCGGCTCATGTCGCCTTCATCCGCCGCCAGACGCAGGCAATCGACGAAGCCGGCGAAGGGCAACAATGTGAAACGCGGCAGTAATATGAAGCCGACGGATAACCCTTGGATGTTGGCTAGCGCCACGGTTAGATTCCGGTCAATGAGATAAGTATCACGATAGCAAATCCTAAGGGCCGAAGGACGATTCTGCGGCCATCAACGATCGCTGATATTATCGGGATGCTGTGTTTCTGTTTACTGTTTCCTTGAGAATCATCCCATGCCAATCGATCCTCCTTATCTGGCACTCTACATACTTGCCGCCCTAGTGACGGGCATTCTATTGACCTTTCTGATCCTGCGTAGCAAATGGATTGTTAGTCAGCAGGCGGCCGAGCATTATCACCAGCGTCTGATGCAGAGTGAGCAGGAGCTTGCCCAGACCCGGGAACGGCTCGACCGCACTTCGCAAGCATTGCAGGATGAACGGGTAGCCAATACCCGCATGTCGATCACCCTCGAACAGAAACAGCGCCATTTCGATGAGCAGCTTGCCTTTGTCGATACCAGCCGGGAACAGCTCAAGGAAGAGTTCGAGAATCTGGCCAACGAGGTGCTCGAGCGCAAGGGCAAAAGCTTCAGCGAATTCTCACAGAGAAATCTGACCCACCTGCTCCAACCCA
Organism: Halomonas sp. GXIMD04776; assembly: GCF_049808615.1. Taxonomy (NCBI): domain Bacteria; kingdom Pseudomonadati; phylum Pseudomonadota; class Gammaproteobacteria; order Oceanospirillales; family Halomonadaceae; genus Halomonas; species Halomonas sp. GXIMD04776. The sequence continues at coordinate 134,907 of NZ_JBNCAN010000003.1, forward strand.
TGCATGCGGAGATGAAAGGCTTTCGGGAGCGGATCGAGCACCTGCATCACCAGGACACCCGGCAACAGGAAGCGCTGCGCACCGAGCTCAAGAATCTGCAAAGCCTCAATCGGGAGATCACCGATCAGGCGCAACGTTTGACCGAAGCGCTTCAGGGGCAGAAGAAGATTCAGGGCAACTGGGGCGAGCTGATGCTGGAAAACGTGCTGGATGGCTCCGGCCTGCGCCTTGGCACCGACTATAAGCGCGAGGTCAGTTTCAATACCGAGGAGGGTCGGAGGCGACCGGACGCCATCGTCTATCTGCCCCAGAACAAGCATCTGATCATCGACGCCAAGACCTCGCTTTCCGCCTACGTGCGCTACGTCAACAGCGACAACGACATCGAACGCACCCAGGCCCTGGCGGAACACAGCCGGGCGGTCAGCGATCGCATCAACGAGTTGGCGGACAAGCACTATTACGACCTGCCCGGGCTCAACTCCCCGGAAGTGGTCATCATGTTCATCCCCGTGGAGTCCGCCTACGTCGAGGCGCTGAAATTCGACGACACCCTTTATCAGCGCGCCATCGAGAACAACGTCCTGGTCACCACGCCCACCACGCTGCTAACGAGCCTCAATATCGTGCGCCAGCTCTGGCGCTTCGAGGATCAAAGCAAGCACAGCGCCGAACTCGCCAATCGCGCCGAGCGCTTCTACAACAAGCTGCGGGTGTTTCTCGAGAGCATGCAGGATGTGGGCAAGCGCCTGGATGGCGCCAAGACGAGCTACGATCAGGCGCTCAATCAGCTGACCGGGGGCAAGGGCAACCTGATCAAGCAGGCCAGCGAATTTCGCGAACTCGGCGTGTCGGTCAAGAGGGAGCTGCCAGAGGAAATGGTAGAGAAGGCACGGCTAGAGCTGGCGCCATCTTCGTCAGATCCTTCTTAGTTTAGGATAGGGGATAGTGTCGTTTACATCATTGATTACCACGAGACACCTCCATGCGCCTGGACTATCAAGGGCCCTGGCCCGAGCCCATTGGATTCTTGCTGTTACCCCGCTTTTCGATGATGGCGTTCTTTTCCGCCGTGGAACCACTGCGCATCGCCAACCGCATCGCCACACGAGAGCTTTTTTGCTGGCATGTGATCAGCCAGGATGGTCAGCCCATCAGCGCCAGCAATGGCATGACCCTGCTTGCAGATACGTCCTTGGACTCGGCGCCGGCGCTTGCCAGCCTGGCGGTCGTTGCCAGCTTCGAGCCGGAGGCAACGCTTTCCCGACACTTGAGGCGCTGGCTCAACCAACTGGCGCAACGCGGCTGCGTACTGGGTGGTATCGATACCGGCAGCTTCATCCTGGCCCGGGCAGGATTGCTTGAAGGGCAGCGGGTGACGATGCACTGGGAAAGCCTGCCGACCTTTCGCGAGCGCTTTCCCGAGATCGATGCCACCGAATCGTTGTACGAAGTGAGTGCCGAGCGCTTCTCCTGTGCCGGGGGCGCCGCCGCCATGGACATGGCACTGGCGATGATCGCGCGTCGGCACGGCGAGGAGCTGGCCACCGCGGTCTCGGAACAACTGATTCATGCCCGCATGCGCACCCAACACGATCACCAGCGCTTGGACCTGACCCGTCGGCTGGGAACCCATCGCCACGCCCTGGTCGAGGCGGTGGCGTTGATGGAACAGCATATCGAAACGCCGTTGTCCGTTAGCGACATCGCCGGGAAGGTGGGTATCTCGCTGCGTCAACTGCAACGGCTGTTCGAGCAGGTGCTGACCGCAAGCCCTCGTGATCACTATCTTGCGCTGCGTCTCGCTCGCGGGCGCCAGCTTCTCAAGGAGACCGATCACGACATCCTCAGTATCAGTCTGGCCTGCGGCTTTACCTCGCCGTCGAGCTTTTCTCGGGCCTATAAAGGACGCTATGGCACCAGCCCTCGAGACGACCGAGTCATCGACTGAAACTCCCTGCACTGATCTCATGACATGACGACTCATGCCAAAAAGCTGTCGTGTTGTGTCGTATTGATAAGGCCCTGGACAGGCATGCTGATATCAAACGTCATCAAGGTAGCCATGACCATGAACAGAGCAGAGACCGATTCTCGCCTACCCCTCACCCCGGATTACGACGCCTGGCCCATCGAGGTACTGCCTGCCCGGGTCAGCCACGATGCACGTGTGCTCGAGCTGCACTGGCAGGACGGCCTCGTCAGCCGCTATCACAGCGTCTGGCTGCGGGAGAATGCCGCCGACGACAGCACCGTCAATCCGGCCACTCGGGAACGCATTCTTGATCTCTCGACCCTGGGCGACTGGCCGACCATCAGCGAGGCGGCGCTGGACGATCAAGGCGCCTTGAGCGTCACCTTTGCACCCGAGAATCGTACCCTTCGCTTTCACCCGGGCTGGCTGCGCGCGAATGACTACTCCAATCTCGAGCAGCCGGACGCCCCCCTGGTGCCGGTGACCACTTGGACCGGTGAGGAATTGGCGGAGCCCATCAGCCTGGATGCCAGCGGGTGGCTCACCCATACCGAAGACGATCCGAGGTTCGAGGCGCTGCTGGAAGAGGCTCTGCAGGCGGTGCTCGGCCACGGCCTGGTACGGTTGCGCAATCTACCTACCGAGCCCGGCACCCTGGCGCGCATCGCCGAGCGCATCGGGCCCATGCGCGATACCAACTTCGGCACCCTGTTCGACGTCAAGGCCAAGCCGGACCCGGACTCCAACGCCTACACGTCCATTGCCTTGCCCTTTCATGTGGACCTGCCCACCCGGGAATATCAGCCGGGGCTGCAGTTCTTGCACTGCCTGGAGAACAGCGTCGAGGGCGGCCAGGCGGTGATGGCGGACGGCTTCGCCATCGCCGAGGCACTGCGCGAGGAGCATCCCCAGGCCTTTACCACCCTGACTCGCGTTCACTGGTGTTACGCCAATACCGCCAAGGTGACGGACTATGTCTGGTTCGACCCCATGATCAAGCTCGACGACCAGGGCCGCTTGGTCGAGGTGCGCATCGCCGACTTCCTGCGCGGCCCGCTGATGGCGCCTTTTGAGGATATCGAACCGGCCTATGACGCCCTGATGCAGCTGCAGCGTTTATTGAAGGAGCCGCGTTTCGCCCAGCGCTTCACCTACCTGCCCGGCGATCTGGTGATCTTCGACAACCGTCGCCTGCTGCATGCCCGGGATGCGTTTGAGGGCAGCTCAGGCCATCGCTGGCTGCAGGGCTGCTACATGGAACGCGACGAGATTCGCTCCCGGCTGCGCATGCTGTGGCGCAGCGAGCGTCGGCGTCGGGTCGCGGCGCTCGATCAGTCGCGGCGGGAGGTGGCCGTTGAGAGGTGAGGGTAAGGCCGCCAGCATAGTGACGGCCTGTAGTCGCACCCTGCCCGGGCATCTATCGTTGACCACAAAACCATGCCCTCATGCTTGTAGGCGTCTTTATTGGTGTGTACCTTTATACACACACGGAATGGGTAACAAGGAAGCGATACAGCAGTCGGGAGTTGATCAAGATGCTAAAGGCTGACGGCTGGGAACAGGTCGCGGTTGCCGGCTCGCATCATCAGTTCAAGCATCCTGACAAACCCGGTCGCGTCACCATTCCCCACCCCAGCAAAGATCTGACCACACCAACGATTCGCAGTATCTTTCGTCAAGCCGGCTGGCAGCAATAGGAGGATCTCATGGCGCACTACGTCGCTCTGCTGCATCGTGAAGAGGATGCCTATGGCGTTCTCTTTCCCGACTTTCCCGGCTGTGTCAGCGCCGGTGACAGCTACGAAGACGCCCTTCGCATGGGTGCCGAAGCGCTGGCCTTTCACGTAGCCGGCATGCAAGAAGACGGTGAGCCGGTTCTTGCGCCACGCAGCCTGGAGCAGATCAAGGCCGCCGATGACGACTGGATCGAATGGGACGACGCCCTGGTCATCCTGGTGCCGCTGCTGCCCCCGCCGGAAATCTCCGAACGCGTCAACGTTACCTTGCCCAAGCGCTTGCTGGTCCAGATTGATGCCGTCTCGCGCAATCGCTCCGGCTTTCTCGCTCAGGCGGCCGCCGAGGCGCTGCGCCAGCAGAGTTCGTGAATAGCCGCACGTTTGGCCTCTCGCACCAACAAGGCGCTTATGTCGGCTCAGCCGATGCCCCGCGCCGCGCTTTATCCCAACCCTCGCTCTGCGGTCATGCTGGGCCGCTCGCCGAAGCGCGCCTGATAGGTCCGGGAAAAATGCGCCAAGTGGGTAAAGCCCGTGGCCAATGCCGCCTCGGTGACTTGGCAGCGGCTGTCGGTGAGGATGCGTCGAGCCTGGTCCAGGCGCATTCCCAAATAGCACTGCTTGGGGGTCTCGCCGAAGTGTGTCTGGAACTGGCGGACCAACTGACGCTGAGACTGCCCCACCAGCCGGCAGATTTCGGGTATCGATAACACCTGGCCTAGATGTGCTTCCATGATGGCCAGAGCGTTGGCCACCGTACGTGGCAAATGCTTCAATTGCCGCCTGAACTGATGTTCACGTAATTCGCCTTCAGACAAGCGCTGGTGAACCAACTGACGACTGACCGCCTCCGCCAGCGCCGGCCCGTAACCCAGCTCGATCCATTGCAGCATCATGTCGATGCCGGTCGCCCCACCGGAGCCGGTCAGGCTCTGCTCAGTAAATTCGAAGCGTGAACGGCTGACCGCAAGATGCGGAAACTCCTCCTGGAACGCCGGGATACTCTCCCAATGCAGGGACACCGGCTGATGCTCGAGTACTCCGGCCCGAGCCAGGATGAAGGGTGCCGTATCCAGGCCCCCGACCTTGCCGCCGAACGCCGCAACCTGACGCAACATGGCGCGATCGCCGGCAGTCACCGTGGCCTCGGCTTCATAGGACGAGATCGCCATCAGCAGCTCGCATTCCTTGAGCTCTTCGAGCCGGCCATCCACATCGGTACGCACGCCGTTGCTGGCCACCACCGGGTCCCCGGTGCTCGACAACAAACGCCAGGCAAACAGCGCTCGGCCAAAACGATTGGCGACGCGCAGCGGCTCCAGCAGGCACACAAGCGACAGCATCGAGAACTTGGGCAGCAGCCAGACATCAATGGTGTGCTCGGCCTCTTCAGGCCGCAGTACTGGTGGAAGATCCGGACGCGGATAGGGCCAGATTGTCGTGGAAAACTCACTCATGGCAATTAACTGCAAGTATATGGCCAAAAAAATCAAACTCGATCGTGATTATGGCACTAAGTTAAGACCAATGTCGTCATGTCGCAGGTAATCGGCGTCATGAATCCATCTTCGACTACTCGTGAGGAATCGCGAATCATGCACACTGCGGAAATCACGCTGGATGCCCAAGGCCGCCGTCTGATCCTGCGCGATCAAGACCGGGAGCGCTGCTTTGCCGCCTTATGGCTGCGCGAGCGCGCCCCGGATACCGATACCCTGGATGCCCAGACCGGTCAGCGTCTGATCGAGGCCGCTCAGCTTCCTCTCGATCTGACCATCGAGGACGCCAAGGTCGACGGCGAAACGCTTAGCTTGCAGTTCAGTGATACGCATTGCACGACCTTTCCTTTAGCTTCGCTACTTGAAGCCAGCGCAGCCAGCCGGAGCGACACCCCGGATGATTTGATTCTCTGGGATGCCAGCCTGGACACGCTGCCCGAGGCGAACTTCGCGGCAGCATTGGAAAGCGATGCCCGGCTGCTGGACATGCTGGATGCACTGCGCCGTTACGGGTTCGTGCGGGTGCGCGGTGTGCCCGCCGAGGAAGACGGCATGCAGGCGCTGATCGACCGCATCGGTCCGCTGCGGCGCACCAACTGGGGCGGTATCGCCGACGTCAAGTCCGTGTCACAGGCCTATGACCTGACCATGACCCAACGTGGTTTGGAACCGCATACCGACAATCCCTACCGCGACCCCATTCCTGGCTACATCTGGCTGCATTGCCTGACCAATGCTGCCGAGGGCGGTGATAGTACTCTGGTGGATGGCTTCATGGCCGCACGGCGGCTACGAGAAGCGTCACCCAAGGACTACGAGTGCCTGACTCAGCTCGCCACCGAGTTCCTGTATACCGACGACACCACTCATCTGGAAAGCGAAGGGCCGCTGATCGAACTCGACAGCCTGGGCAAGCTACGCCGGGTGCGTTTTTCCAACCGCACCGAGCGGGTGCCCGCCCACGATCCGGAAGTGCTGGAGCGTTACTACGCCGCTCGGCAGCATTTTTACGAGCTGATCACCTCGGATGAATTGACCGTGCAACTCAAGCTCGACCCCGGCGAGATGCTGATCATGGACAACTACCGCTTGTTCCATGGACGCACTGCCTTTCAATTGGAAGGCGGCATACGCCATATGCGCCAGGGCTACGTGGACCGGGACAGCACCGCCAGCCGTCGCCGGGTGCTGCAAACAAGAATGGAGGCCGTGCAATGAACCAAGCAACCTTCAAGCGTTTCGACGAAAGCCGCGCCGAGGACTGGCAAATCATCGATGCGCACTTCCAGGCGTATCAGAACGACGCCAGCCGCCGCGTGCTCGAACACCTGCTGCATCTCAAGGGCGATAACCACGGCTACCCGGTGGATCGTTTCGAACACAGTCTGCAGACCGCCACTCGGGCGCTGCGCGCCGGCGCCGACGAAGAAACCGTGGTCTGCGCCCTGCTGCATGACATCGGCGACGACCTTGCTCCGGCCAATCACGCCGAGATCGCCGCGGCGATTCTCGAGCCCTTTATCGACCCGCTCAACACCTGGATGATTCGCCACCACGAGCTGTTCCAGGGCTATCATTATCGCCATTTCTATGGCCTCGACCCCGAGGCTCGAGAGCAGTTCCGCGATCATCCGGCCTATGCCCGCACCGTGCGTTTCTGCGATGAATGGGATCAGCGCTCCTTCGACCCGGACTACGACACTCTACCGCTTGAGTACTTCATCCCCATGGTGGAGCGCATCATGAGCCGCGCCCCTTTCGGCAGCGAGCAAACGCCTGATGTCTCACCGGCGGGGGAGAGTGCATGATCACCTGCGCCCAGCGTCTGCTCGATCTACTCGAGGCCTACGGCATCGATACCGTGTTCGGCATTCCCGGCGTGCATACCATCGAGCTGTATCGCGGTTTCGATACCAGCCCGTTGCACCACATCACCCCGCGTCATGAGCAGGGTGCAGGCTTTATGGCGGACGGCTACGCCCGGTCCACCGGCAAGCCTGCAGCCTGTTTCATCATCACCGGCCCGGGCATGACCAATATCGCTACCGCCATGGGTCAGGCCCTGGCGGACTCCATTCCCATGCTGGTGATCTCCGGGGTCAACCGCCGCGACACTCTGGGCCGTGGTCAAGGGCGGCTGCACGAGTTACCCAACCAGCAGCAGACCCTGGCCGGGGTCAGCGTATTCAGCCACACCCTGCTCGATGCCAATGCCCTGGATGAGGTGATGGCCCGGGCCTTCGCGGTATTCCAGAGTGCCCGGCCGGGGCCGGTGCATATCGAGATTCCGCTGGATGTGATGCCGCAACCAGTCAACGATGCCCCGATTCGCGTGCCGCGTTTTTATCCACCCGCAGCCTCGCCAGCCGCACTGGATGAGGCTGCCGCCTGGCTCACCGAGGCCCGGCGACCGCTGATATTGCTGGGCGGAGGTTGTGCCAATGCCGCGGCCAGTGCCCGTGCCCTGGTGGAACGCCTGGATGCGCCGGCCATGACCACCATCAACGCCCGAGGTGTGCTGGGCGTGGGTCATCCACTGGATCTTGGAAACTGCTCCAGCCTCCCCGCGGGGCGTGAACTGGCCTTGAAAGCAGACGTGGTGCTGGCGCTGGGCACCGAGCTCGGTGAAACCGACTACGACCTGGTCGCCGATGAAGGCTTCATCCTCGAGGGCCGTCTGATCCGGGTGGATATCGACCCGCAGCAGCTGGCACGCAACCGACTACCCGATCTGGCCCTGCTCGGCGATGTCGGCGAGGTCATGAAGGGAATTGCCGAGCGCTTGTTGAAAGCCGAACGGCTTTCCGACCGAGCCGGTCGCGATGGCATCGTCCAGGCCGATGCGGTACGTCAGCGCCTGGCCCTACGCGAGCGTCCGGATGTTGCGCCCTATGCAGAATGGCTGGATGCGCTGCGCCAAGCGCTGCCCGAGGCCACCATCGTCGGCGATTCCACCGGACCGGTGTATGCCGGCAACTTCCTGATCGACATGCCCGCGCCCCGGCGCTGGTTCAATGCCGCCACCGGTTACGGCACCCTGGGCTACGCCCTGCCCGCGGCAATCGGTGCGGCGATCGCCGTTCCCGAGCGGCCAGTGATCGCACTGGTCGGCGATGGCGGTCTGATGTTCACGCTGAGCGAGCTGGCCACCGCTCGGGACGCAAGCTTACCGCTGGCGGTGGTAATCTGGAACAATCAGGGCTATGGCGAGATTCGTCGCTATATGGATAGCCATGACGTGGCGCGCCGAGGGGTCGAGCTGACCGCCCCAGAGTTCTCGGCGCTGGCCCAAGGCTTCGGCTGCGAGCATCGGTATGCGGGCACACCCGAAGCGCTGGCTGAGGCACTACAGGCATCGCAACGAGGCTCTCAAAAGATGCGGGCACCGACACTAATCGAGGTGACCGCCAAGGATTGATCCCGTTTATTTTTCTTTTCGTTTCCCCGCCGAGAGGCGGCAAAGCGCTACACACCGGCGCTTTACACAATAACGAGGTAACGCTATGACGGCTCCAACTATCTTTCATCCTTCCTTGCATCGTGGCCTGATGATCATCGGCCTGATGTTGACCTCCATGACCGCTCAGGCCCAGGACGAGGCGAGCCAGGTCAATTTCGTGGTCCCGCCCTGGCCCGGCGTCACGGTCAAGACCGAGATCGTCGCCCAGCTCATCGATGAGCTGGGTTATCGAGCCAATCGCCTCGACATGAGCAGCACCGTGGGCTACAGCACCCTGCAGTCCGGCGACAGCGATGTCTTTCTGGGCGGTTGGCTACCTGCTCAGCAGAAGATCTACGACGCGGCCATGGAATCCGATGCCATCGTCGATCTGGGCAACAACGTCGAGGGCGCGCGCATGGGCTTCGCGGTGCCTGGCTATGTCCATGACGCCGGCATCACCAGCGCCACTCAGCTGGACGAGCCCGAGAATCGCGAACGCTTTGGCGGAGAGTTCTACTCCATCGAAAGCGGCTCCACCGTCAGCGAATCGATCCACGACGCCGCAGACGCGGACATTCACGGCCTGGGCGATTGGGACATTCGCGAATCCTCTACCGCCGGCATGTTGGCGGAGGTCGATGCCGCCTATCGCGAAAAGCGTTGGATCGTCTTCTACGGCTGGACGCCCCACTGGATGGCACCCAAGTACGACATGGCCATTCTCGATGATCCGGCCAACGTCTACGGTCCGGAAAACGGCAAGAGCGATATTCGCACCATCGTCCGGCGTGACTTCAGCGACGCCAATCCCAACCTGACTCGGCTTCTCGATCAGGTGGTCTTCAGCGCCGAAGAACAAAGCCAGTTCATCGATGAGTTTAGCCAGCAGGAAAAGGACCTGGAAGACGTCGCCGAGTCCTGGATCGAATCTCACCCCGACCAGATCAAGACGTTTCTGGAAGGCGTGACGACCCGAGACGGTGAGCCGGCCACGAGCGCCATCGACTGAACGCTCGTTCGATTCATTATCCCTTTAGACCACGCCATGAGGAGCAATTCATGCATTACTCCGCCTTGACCTCTCGCATTGCCGGCGAGGGGGCAGCCGCCTGGGATATTCACTTCCATGCCATGGAGCGCAAGGCCCGGGGAGAGGATATCATCGTGCTCTCCATAGGCGATCCGGATTTCGTTACACCCCGGCCGATCATCGACAGCGCCGTGGCTAGCCTGCAGGCTGGTGCGACCCACTACGCCGACGTCCAGGGCAAGCCGCGCCTGCGCAAGCTGATCGCCGAACGCCATCGCAGTAAGGCCGGCGAGGCGGACGCGGACAACGTCGCGGTGCTCGCCGGCGCCCAGTGCGGGCTCTACGCCGTCGCCCAGTGCCTGCTCGATCCCGGTGACGAGGTGATCGTCTTCGAGCCCATGTACGTGACCTACGAAGCGGTCCTGCAAGCCACCGGCGCCACCCTGGTGTCGGTACCACTGCGGGCGGACGAAAATTTTCTGCCCCGAGCGGTGGATATCGAGGCCGCGATCACGCCGCGCACCCGGGCGATCATGGTCAATAGCCCGCATAACCCCACCGGCCAGGTGCTAAGTCGGGAGCACTGGCAGGCCATCGCTGATGCGTGTCAGCGTCATGATCTGTGGCTGATCTCCGATGAAGTCTATGGCGAACTGGTTTTCGAGGACGAACATATCTGCCCCGCCAGCCTACCCGGCATGGCGGAGCGAACCGCGGTGGTGGACAGCCTGTCGAAATCCCATGCGATGACCGGCTGGCGCCTGGGCTGGGTGATCGGGCCAAAACCCTTGGTCGAACATCTGACCAATCTGGCGCTATGCATGCTCTATGGCTGTCCGGATTTCATTCAGGACGCCGCTTGTACCGCCCTGGAGCATCCGCCGCAGGAGCTTGCGCAGATGCGCGAGACCTATCGACAACGCCGGGATGTGGTGCTGGCGACCCTTGCCGACAGCGAGGTACTCGAGGTGCTCACACCCAAGGCCGGCATGTTCATGATGGTCGACATTCGCCGTACCGGCTTGTCCACCCAGGCTTTCGCCGATCGTCTACTGGCGGAGCAAAATGTCTCGGTGCTTTCCGGCGAGGCGTTTGGGCCCTCGGCGGCAGGCTTCGTGCGCTTGAGCCTGACGGTCGACGCGGAGCTACTGGGCGAGGCCTGTCGGCGGATCGAGCGCTGTGCCGAGCAATGCCTGACAACGACAACCTGAGTGCCTATGAATACAACAACGTCTGCCCCGATGATCGATGCTCGCCATCTGGTCAAATGCTTTGGAGAACTCGAAGTTCTCAAGGATGTGTCCCTCACCGTCAGTGAGGGCCAGGTGGTCTCGATCATCGGCTCCAGCGGCTCCGGCAAGAGCACGCTACTACGCTGCATGAACCTGCTCGAACGGCCGAATCGAGGTGAACTGACCATCGCCGACGAGAATATTAGTTTCACTCACGACGCAGAAGGCAACATCACCGGTCTGGATCGCCGCCAGATTCATCGTTTGCGCGCCAAGGTCACCATGGTGTTCCAGCAATTCAACCTGTGGCCGCATCTGACCGTGTTGGGCAACGTCATCGAGGCGCCGCTGCGGGTGCGTGGCTTGAGTCGGCGCAAGGCTGTCAAGCTCGGCGAGCATTATCTGGCCAAGGTGGGATTGTCCGACAAGCGTGACCAATACCCGGCCTATCTTTCCGGCGGCCAGCAGCAGCGGGTTGCCATTGCCCGGGCACTGGCCATGGAGCCTCGGGTGCTATTGTTCGACGAGCCCACCTCGGCCCTGGACCCGGAACTGGTCAGCGAGGTGCTGGGCGTGATCCGCGATCTCGCTGCCGAGGGTCGTACCATGCTGATGGTGACCCACGAGATGAGCTTTGCCCGGGAAGTCTCTCATCAGGTGGTGTTCCTGCACGAAGGGGAGATCGCCGAGGCCGGCACACCGCAGCAAGTCTTCGAACACGCCAGCAACGAACGCTGCCGGCAGTTTCTGTCCAGCGTGGCCTGACGATATTTTATAACGTCTGCAACACCCCAAAAGAAAACAATGAAAGAGGCGAATAATGAAATCCACACCGATGAAACACAGCTTGATCATGGCGGCCGGTATTATCACTCTGGCCTTGAACACTAGCGGTCTGGCAGCGGAGCCGCTCAAGATCGGCATTGCGGCGGAGCCCTATCCCCCCTTCACCTACAAGGGTGCCAACGGCGACTGGACCGGTTTCGAGGTCGAACTTGGCTTACTGTTGTGTGAGGAGATGCAGATGGAGTGCGAGATCGCTCCGACCGGCTGGAGCGGCATCTTTCCGGCACTGAACTCCGGCAAGATCGACATGATCATGAATTCCCTGTCGATCACTGATAAACGCAAGCGAGTCATCGACTTCACCAATCCCTACTACTACACCCCTGCCGCCTACGTCGCCGCCAAGGGTACCGCCCTTGAGGTTCCCGACGGGCTCGATGGCAAGATCCTGGGCGTGCAGGGCGCCACCACCAACGCCACCTATGCGCGGCGGGAACTACGCGACAGCGGCGTCGAACTCAAGATCTACGATCAGCAGGAACAGGTCAACCGCGACCTGCTGGCCGGTCGTATCGACGTCATGCTCGCCGACGAGATCGCCATGACCGAATTCGTCGAACGGGACGAAGCCCAGGATTACGCCATCGTCGCCACGGCACCCAAGCATGAGGCCTTCGGTGAAGGCATCGGCATCGGCCTGCGCAAGAATGACGACGAGCTTGAAAGCAAGCTGAACGACGCCATCGCCGCAGTGGTAGAAAGCGGTCAGTGCGGCGAGCTATCGCAGCGTTACTTCGATACGGATATCTGCGGCGGCTGATCGCCTTTCCTATCTCATCGTCTCTTTCGCCAGGGCAAGTCCCTGGCGAAAGATCCTGCTCATTCGAGAAAGAACCTCATCATGGAAAACTATCAGAACGAAGGACTTCAGGCCTGGGCCGACCCCATCCTGCAAGGGGCGCTCGTGACGATAGAAATCGCCTTGCTGGCCTACGCCATCGGCCTGGTGCTGGGGCTGATCGGCGCCAGCGCGCGGTTGAGCGGCTGGGGGCCTTTACAGGCCCTGGCCACCGCCTATTCCACCCTGGTGCGAGCCATACCTGAGTTATTGCTGATCATTCTGCTCTACTACGCTGGCACCCAGGCGCTCAATGCGGGGCTCGGCGCCCTGGGGTTCGAAAGCGCCATGCAGATCAGTGGCTTCGTCACCGCCGTCGGGGTACTGGCCTTCGTTCAGGGCGCCTACATGACCGAGGTGTTTCGTGGCGCCATTCTGGCCATTCCTCGCGGCCAGCTCGAAGCTGCGGATGCCTATGGTTTCTCGCGCTGGACCCGGTTTCATCGTTTCGTGATTCCCGGCATGTTGCCCAATGCCCTGCCCGGCATGTCCAACCTGTGGCTGATCCTGGTCAAGGATACGGCGTTGATCAGCGTGATCGGCTTCGAGGAGTTGTTCTTCACCGCCCAGCAAGCGGCGGCGAGCACCCGCTCCTACTTCCTGTTCTACAGCGTCGCGGGAGCGCTCTATCTGGTCATGACATTGGGCTCCAACGCGCTTTTCGGCTGGGCGGAGCGCATCGTTCGGCGTGGCCAGCTCCCAGACAACGCCTAGGGCAACTTCCAAGAGAACAACGCCATGGACTTTTCCTGGATCTTCGATCCGTTCTATCAAGAGTATCTCTGGACGGGTTTCGTCAACACGCTGCTGCTGGTGGCGGTGTCCGGTATTCTGGGGCTGATACTGGCGGTCATCATCGCCCTGGTCCAGCTCACCGCGCCCAAGCCGATTGCCATGCTGGTACGCGGCTTCACCACGGTGATTCGCGGCACGCCGCTGCTGGTGCAGCTGTTCTTCTTCTATGACGGCGTGGGCCGCCTGCTGCCGCAGATTCCCGGCATTCAGGAAAGTATCATCTGGCCCCTGCTGCGCGACCCGTTTTTCTACGGCGCCCTGACCTTCATCATCAGCGTGGGCGCCTATTCCGGGGAGGTGATTCGCGGCGCCATGCTCAGTGTACCCAGCGGTGAGCTGGCCGCAGGCCGCGCCTTCGGTTTGTCGCGCTGGCAGGTGCTGTACCGGTTATGGCTGCCTCGCGCCGTTCAGATTTGCCTGCCGACGCTTACCGGCGAAATGATCCTGCTGCTCAAATCCGTGCCTTTGGTATCCACCATCGCCGTCATGGACCTGCTCAAGGCCGCCAACCTGGTGCGTGACGAGACCTTCCTGGTCTATGAGCCGCTGCTGTTGATTGCAGGTATCTATATCGCCTTGACCCTGGTATTGACCATCAGCATGCGCTTCATCGAGCGCAACTTTCCCGGCGCCCAGCCAGCCAAGATGCGGCGCCGGCTGCTGCCCGGCTAGCGGCAACGGCTCGTATGTCATGGAAGCATTCAAGGTCGCCGCGATACAGCAAGACCAACAGCGGCGCCTTCATTCTTCCCGAGGATAGTGCCATTCTTGCAGGCTGAGCGACGGCGCCAATGGGCGCCGCTCGTAACTATTCCCAGGGAATGGAGACATGACTTGACGAAGCGGCGATCCGATGCAGTAGAGGCAAATGCCGAGACAATCGCGGATTCGACCCGCTGGCGCATTCTGATGGTCCTACTGGCCGCCATCGCCATGTCGCTGATCAATGTCAGCATCGTCAACGTCGCCCTGCCCTCCATCCAGCAGGGGCTGGGGGCCTCCCAGTCCGATCTGCAGTGGGTGCTATCCGGCTATGCATTAACCTTCGGCGTGGTGCTGGTGGCCGCCGGCCGCGCCGGCGATCTCCTGGGGCGCGGGGGCATCTTCATCGTCGGCGTGGCAGTGTTCACGGCAGCCTCCATTGCCTCGGGCCTGGCCCCGGATGCCGACTGGCTCAATGTCGCCCGGTTCGTGCAGGGTGTCGGCTCGGGGTTGTTGAGTCCCCAGGCCGTGGGCATGATTCAACAATATTTTCGTGCCGCCGAGCGCGGCAGGGCGTTCGGCTACTTCGGCACTGCGGTCGGTCTGTCGGTGGGCATCGGCCCGGTGCTGGGCGGTCTGCTGATTGAACTTGGCGGCGCCGATCTCGGCTGGCGCCTGACGTTTCTGGCCAATGTGCCCATCGGTATCGCCGCCATCGTCATGGCGTTTGCCTGGTTCCCGAAACCGCTGTTCAGCCAGGGAGCGAACACTGCCTCGAGCACCTCGCGCCGAGTGATCGCCACGTTCCGCTCCCTGGACCCGATTGGTGCAGTACTGCTGGGCCTTGCCGTGTTCGCCGCCCTGTTTCCGTTCATGGAGTCCGAGTCGTCACCTCTCACCTGGCTGCTGCTCCCGCTTGGCATCGCACTCGTCGCATTCTGGATTCGCTGGGAGCGACGCTACGCCCGCCTGGGCCGCAGCCCGATGGTGGATCTGAGCATATTCTCCACGCGCAGTTTCACCAATGGCGCCCTCATCATGACCCTGTACTTCACCGGGATGACCAGTATCTGGGTACTGGTGGCGCTGTATCTGCAGCAGGGCCTGGGTGAATCCGCCCTTGCAACCGGTCTTATCAGCACGCCGGCCGCCTTCATCTCGGCCTTCGCAGCCAACTGGGCAGGCCGGCGGGTGATGACCTATGGGCGCAAGATGGTTATTTGGGGTCTGTTTCTCGCACTCATCGGCCTCGCCGCGAGTATCACTGTCGTGCTGCTGCACGCAGGGGGCTATCTGAGCATCTGGTGGCTGCTGCTCTCCCTGGCGCTGATCGGCGTGGCCCAGGGCGCTGTGATCAGCCCCAATCAGGCGCTGACCCTGGCGGAGGTTCCCCTGCAGTACGCAGGAAGCTCCGGCGCCATCATGCAGACCGGCCAGCGCATCGGCACCTCCATCGGCATCGCCGTGATCACCGCAGCGGTCTTTGCCTCGCTTAACGTAACCTCCTGGTCGTTGGCCGTGACCTTCGGGTTCGGCCTGATCATGCTCGTCGTGCTTTGTGCGCTCGGGGTCGCACTCAAGGATCTGCGGGATCGGTCGCACGACTATCGACGTAGCCAGTAGCTGCTCAAGGCCACCGACCTGGTCCGCGACGAGACTTTCCTGATCTATGAACCCTTGTCGTTGATTGCAGGTATCCATGTCGCCTTGACCATGGTACTGACCATCAGCCGTTATGCTTTAGTAGCGAAGGTTGACGAGACAATTCATTGGTCTGACCAGGCGTAGCCCACTTCTGATAAGGGCTACGCCCCCGTTTCGGGTGAACTTATGCACTGCACGAGGGCCCATTAGCGTTGACAGGGTTGATAGCAAGCCAACGCAGCTTGGCTAATTTATGAAGTGGAGTACGCTTCCAGTAGCCAATGCGCGGACCTCGGCAGGGATGGGCCGCTCGACGAATCATCACCAGGACGGTGACGACACTCCGCGTCAGCCAGGCCAATGGACAATAAAAAATTCGTGGAGAACTCATCATGTCGATCGACCAGCCGCAGCATCCCGAGAAGGACGCTCCCACCTCGCATGCCACAATCACCGCCTCGTTAGCCGCCAACCCCCATGATCGTCGCAGCTTCCTGAAAGCCGCGGCGGTTGGTTCGGCAGCGGCCGTCACGGCCCCCTGGATCGGCAATGTCCAGGCCCAGGCGGGCATCCGTATCCGCATGCAATCCTCCTGGCAGCCGGGAACGACCGGCTACAAGACCTTCGAGACCTGGGCCAATGGCGTTCAGGAGCTTACCTCGGGGGAGGTGACCATTCAGCCGTTTCCCGCCGGCGCCGTGGCCGGTGCCTTCGAGGTCGCCGACGCGGTGCGCAATGGGGTGCTCGAGGGTCAGAACTGGTTCACCGTCTATTGGCCCGGCAAGATGCCCGCCGGGGTATTTCTGACGGCCTATCCCATGGGGCTGTCGGTGCCTCACCACTGGGACGTGATGTTCGGCGCCTATGGTGGCTTCGAGATCGCCAAGGATCTCTATCGCAAGCAGGGCCTGGAATTCCTCGGTCATGTACATCACGATCTCAACCTGATCCATTCCAAGGTGCCGCTACGCAGCTTCGACGACTTCAACGGGGTCAAGATCCGCATGCCCGGCGGCATCGTCGCCGAGACCTTCGCCTCCATCGGCGCGCGTACCACCCTGCTGCCGGGGTCCGAAGTCTATCCGGCTCTCGAGAAAGGCACCATCGACGCCGCCGACTACACCGGCGCAGCGGTGAACTACGAGCTGGGCTTCTGGCAGGTCGCCAAGTACATCATCATGGGGCCACCCTCGACACCCTGCTTGCACCAAGCCGTCGACCTCATGGATATCGCCGTCAACCGGCGCGTCTTTGAACGCATGTCGCCCCAGACTCAGGATCTGATGCATGACCTGGTCGCCGCCTATTCTCGCGAGCACTACGGTGCGATCCAGAAGGCCAACGCCGAGGCCTGGCCCAAGTACAAAGAGAAGGGCATCGAGATCATTCACCTTTCCGAGGAGGATGCCTCGCGCTTCCGCGAGGCGGCGATCCCGTTGTGGTTCAAGTGGGCCAAGAAGGACCCGGACGCTACCAAGCTCTTCCGTGCCCACCTCAAGACCATGCAGGACCCGGCCATTGCCCTGATCACCGACGAGGACATCAAGGACTACTCGCTGGACGGCTAGCACGTCAGGCCGGCAGCACGCCTGCTCACGACCAGCCTTGTGGGCGGGCGCGTTCTTCAAGAAAAGCAATAAACGGCTCCCGGCATTCCTGATGCCGTGCTGATGAGAGAGCGTCCATGGATCTTCAGATCGATTTCGTGTTGCCCCACTGGCTCTACTGGTCGGTCCTGCTGTTATTGCCGCTGCTGGTGATGCTGCTCGTCGACCGCAGCTTTCGCCGCGGCGGCACGGTCAGCGGGTCGACCACGGGAGGCATGCCCGCCGACGAGCAGGACGATGCCTATCGCCCGCCCGGCAATATGCTGACCCGGATCATCGACACGATTTCCGGCTTCATGGGCCGCTATGTTGCTTATTGGTCGTTGATCGCACCGCTCGTCTACTGCTATGAGGTCTTCGTGCGCTATGCCCTCAACTCGCCGACCAACTGGGCGCACGAATCAATGTTCCTGATGTTCGGCATGCAGTACCTGATAGCCGGGGCCTTCGCGCTGCGGGAGGGCGGCCATGTGCGCGTGGATATCCTCTATGTCCGCGCCAAGCCGCTGACCAGGGCCGCGCTGGACATCATGACCTCGGTGTTCTTCTTCATCTTCACCCTGGCGCTGATCACCACCGGGTGGACGTTCTTTTCCCAGTCGGTGAACCAGGAAATCTTCTTCTTCGGCCAGGGCTACGCCAACGAGACCTCCTTCACCGAGTGGTCGGTGCAGTACTACCCGGTCAAGTTCACCCTGGTGCTGGGGGGCGTGCTTCTGCTGCTGCAGGGCGTCGCCCAGCTCATCAAGGACATTCAGGCCTTCGGCCATGCCCGGCAGCATAACGAGGGCAGCATCGCCTTCGCCTGGCTGCTCGTGCTGCTGGGCGTCGCGCTGGGACTGTATGCCCTGCACGAGATCGTCAACGTGGTGGTCAATGACTACGAGCGCTTCCCGTTGAGCATCGAGAACAGCCTGACCAACGTCGGCATCGGCACCCTGACCGCCCTGATGTTCGGCACCCTGATGCTGGTGCTGGTGGCCGGCTTGCCGCTGGCCTTCGTCACCGGTGGCCTGGGCGTGGTGTTCCTGTATCTGGTTGGCGATCAGTTCATGCTCAATCTGATGCCGTCACGCATCTTCCCGATGATGACCAACTACCAGCTATCGGCGATCCCGTTGTTCATCTTCATGGCGGCGGTACTGGAGAAGGCCGGCCTGATCGAGGAGCTGTTCGACACCGTCTACAAATGGATGGGCGGACTCAAGGCCGGACTAGCCATTGCCACCGTCGTCGCCTCCACCCTGCTGGCGGCCATGGTCGGTGTGATCGGCGCCGCGGTGGTGACCATGGGCCTGATCGCGCTGCCGGCAATGCTCAAGCGCCACTATGACCCGGAGATCGCGATCGGCTCGATCATGGCCGGCGGCACCCTGGGCATCCTGATTCCGCCATCGATCCTGGCGATCATCTACGGCGTGGTCGCTCAGCAATCCGTGGGCGAACTCTATCTCGGCTCCTTGATTCCCGGCCTGCTGCTGGCCGGCATGTATGGCCTCTACTGCTGGCTACGCGGCGCCCTCAACCCCAAGGCGGCACCACCGTTGCCGGTGGAGGATCGCGTCGACATCAAGGAGAAGCTGCGCCTGCTGCGCAAGATGCTGGCACCGATCATTCTGGTGATCGTGGTGCTGGGGGTGATCTTCACCGGTCTGGCGACGCCCGTCGAGGCCGCCGGCATCGGCACCTTCGGCGCCCTGATCGTCTCCGCCATGCATGGTCGCCTGACCTGGCCCAACCTGCACGCCGCCTGCATGACCACGCTAGTGGCCACGGCCATGGTGATGTGGATCATCTTCGGCGCCACCATCTTCGTCGGCTTCTATATTCTGCAAGGCGGCCAGGAGTTCGTTCAGGAATTGATCTCCGGCGCCGGTCTCGGCCCCTATGGCGTGCTGATGGTGATGATGGTGCTGCTAATCGCCCTGGGCATGTTTCTCGACTGGGTCGGCATCCTGCTGCTGGCGGTGCCGATCTTCGTGCCACTGATCCAGCCGCTCTCCTTCGATGGCCTGTTCGGGTTGCCCGGGGTCGATGCGGCCAACGTCTCGCTGTGGTTTGGCGTCATCTATCTGGTCAACATGCAGATGTCGTTCCTGAGTCCACCCTTCGGCTACGCGCTGTTCTATATCAAGGGGGTGTGCCCGCCACACATCACCATGGCGCAGATCTTCAAATCCTCGCTGCCCTTTCTGGGTATTCAGGCACTCGGCCTATTGCTGGTCATCCTATTCCCGGCCTTGATCACCTACCTGCCCAATCTGGTCTATCGCTAATCGTGGGACGATGGCGTCCCCTCGACTAGGGATATGCATCTCAGCGCGAAGAGTAACAATAAATTACGCAGAAAAGCTATCAATCTAAACGATAATATTTATTATTTAGATTGTGTTTAGTGATTCCCTTCTCACAAAATCGCAATACTCGACGATAGGCGTCATTGCGGTGCCAGAGGGAGCCTGAACGCAGCTTAGCGCATCTCAGGGATGCTCAATGGTTATTCAAGGAGCAAAGCATGGCCATTCAAAACCAAGGCAGCGGATTGATCAACGGGACCGACGAGGGTGAAGTCATCTGGGGCGACAGCCCTGCCATCGTCAACGCCAAGGGCGGTGACGATGCCTTGCGGCTGGGCTATTCCAACGATGTCGCCAATCTCGGCGAAGGCAACGACGTGGCTTATACCGAGGCCGGCAATGACCTGGTCTTCGGCGAAGCCGGCGACGATCTGATCTATGGCGGCGGCGGCAACGATTGGCTCGACGGTGGCGAAGGCGATGACCTGCTGTGGGGCGGTGAAGACAACGATCAGCTGTTCGGCAAGGAAGGCGACGACACCCTTTACGGCGTGGAAGGCAACAATGCTCTCTACGGTTCCCTGGGTAACGATCTGATCATCGGTGGCACCGGCAGCGACGTGGTCTTCGGCGGCGAGGACGACGACGTCGTGCAGGGCGGCGACGGCGACGACTGGATTTCCGGCGGCTCCGGCGACAATCAGCTTTACGGCGAGGGCGGCGACGATGTCCTCTACGGCAGTTTGGGTCGCGACGGTGAGCCTCGGGACGACCGAAGCAACGAGATTTTCTACACCGGTGACGATGGCAACGATATCGTCAATAACTTTAGCGCCCAGAGCGATCAGGTCATTGTTTCCGCCAACATCAACGACACGGGTATCGAAACTCTGGCGGATTTGGCCAGTCGAGTCAGCGATTCCGAGAATGGCGCCGTGGTCGACCTGGGCGAACAGACCCAAATCTTGATGGCCGGCATACCCTCGGACGATATCCTCGCTAACGCGGCGGACTATATCACCATCGCGTGAGGCCAATCCCTCGTTCATGACGCAACAGAGCTAGCGAGAGCCCGGTGTCGCATATCGGGCTTTTGGGATTCTCCTTATGACACCTTCCGAACACGCCGCGGCCAACTGCTTCTTCAATGCCTTGCTGCGGGAATGGCCGCACTACGACATCGAGCCAACGCACGTCGCCATCCGCGATGGCGAACACAGATTGCGCATACCTTATCGGCACCTTTCCGTTACCGGTCGTCATCGGCTCGAGGGTCCCTTGCGCCTGGATGATCATGTCATCGGCTTGGCGGATGCGGTGGGCTGGGTGCTACGTCACCCGGGGTTACTCACGCTGAGCACTCACGCCCAGGCGCAGGCGCTACAGGCACGGGTGCTGGATAGTCTGGCCAGCCTGGAGCACAGTCTCGCCGCTCAAGGCGATCTAGGTCGCCTTTTCGATGCACCACTGGATTTCATCGACTCGGAAGCGGCGCTACTGACGGGCCATTCGATACACCCCTGCCCCAAGGCGCGGGATGGTTTCACCACCGAGGACATCCAGCGCTACGCCCCGGAATACGGCGCGTCGTTTCCATTGTGCTGGTACCGAGTAGCGACGACTCAAGTGGGGGTCAGTGCCGGAGCGGACCTGGCGCCACGGCAGCTGACCGAGCAGCTACTCCCGGGCAATCCTTGCCGAAGTGCGCTCGATTCGGATCACCTGATCATTCCCTGCCACCCCTACCAGCACCGCCACTGGCAGAGGGACCCCGCACTGAAGAAACTGCGCGATAGCGGCGCGTTGGTCTATCTGGGCGATGCCGACCCGCACTGGCGCGCGACCTCCTCGGTGCGCAGCATCTGGCATCCCGAGCGCCCCTGGATGCTGAAATTCTCCCTGAGTGTGCGCCTGACCAACTCGCTGCGTCACTTGCAGCCCAGCGAATTCCATCGTGGTGCGGTGCTGCACCAGGTGCTGAACTCCCAGCCTCTGGAAGCGTTTGCCGCTCGGTTTCCGCACTTCACGATACTCCGTGAGCCGCTGGGGCTTGGAATACTGGCTGAGACCGGAGAACTGCTTCCCCAAACCCTGATGCTGTGGCGCGAGAATCCCTTTGTCGGCGACGCCACCCGCGACGTCGAAATGCTGGCCACCCTCTTGCAGGACGACCCCCGCAACGGATCGTCGCGTCTCGCCCAGCGACTCGCGCAAACATCGAGTCCACGCAAGACCGCAAGCGCGTGGTTCACGACATTTCTAGACATCGCCGTGGAACCCCTGCTGATCGCCCAGGCGGACTACGGATTATTGTTCGGCGCCCACCAGCAGAACATCCTCCTGCAACTCGACGACGAACTGATGCCGGTGCGCGCCTGGTTCCGGGATTGCCAGGGGACTGGCTTCACCGCCCTGGCGACTCGGTGCTACGGCCCGACGCTGAATCAGCTAGTCGAACGCAGCACCAACCTTCTAGAGCAGGAGATGGGTATCCGGCTGCTGGGCTACTACCTGATCGTCAACGCGACCTTCAACGTGATCGCCAGCCTCGCCGGTGCCGGGCTCGGCAACGAGCGACATTACCTGGCGCTGCTTCGGCGCTTCCTGGTGGAACTCAAGGCCCGGGGCGTTCGCGATAGCGCTCTGCTGGACTATCTCCTGAAAAGCCCGACGCTGTGGGCCAAGGGCAACTTCCTGTGCGCCTTCCAGGCGATCAACGAGAACACCATGCAAGACCCGCTTTCACTCTATCACCCCATGCCCAACCCGATTGCCATCCCATGACCGACCACGCCCTTCAACGCGACGAACGCGAACGCTATCTAGCGCCGGCGCTATTGGCCACCAGCAGCCCGACCGCCATGACCCAAACCGACGGCACACCCCATCCCAGGCGGCCCACCGACCCACCTGGAGAGCACTATCGGCGCCATGTGCCGGAGATCGACAAGACCTTAAGTCTACGATTGATCGATGTAGAGGAAGACGGCGAGCGCTTTCATCGCTGGCAGAACGATCCACGGGTGGCCGCCTTCTGGGAGTATCCCTTCGATCGCGTGACCCTGGACGACATGATTCGCGATCGACTGGCGGACGCGCACTGCACACCATTGATCGGGTGCTTCGATGATCAGCCCTTCGCCTACCTGGAGTGTTACTGGGTGGCGGAAGATCGCCTCGCTCCATACTGCGAGCACGGTCCCTTCGATCAAGGCATACACGTGCTGGTGGGCGAAGCCGTTCATCTGGGCAAGGCCAATACGCTCGCCTGGCTGAACGGCTTGAGCCATTACCTGTTTCTGCGGGAACCGCGTTGCCAGACCCTGTTCGGAGAGCCAAACGCCAACAACCGAGCCATCCTGCGTTACACCTATCCGCTGAACGCCTGGCGGAAGCGCTATGAGTTCGACTTTCCTCACAAGCGCTCGATGCTGCTCAGCTGTTCGCGCCAGGATTTCTTCGGTGGTGATTCATGATGCCGGGCGAGCCGTTCATTCAAGCCCGTCGACGCCTGCTGGCCAAGGCGCTGGCTGAATCCTGCTTCGAGAACAGCCTGAAAGCGATGGCGCAGGAAGGCGATGGCTTTCAGGTCGAGCTCCCCGGGAATGTACGCTATCGATTTCGCGCGACCCGCAGTCTCTGGGACTGGCTGATCATCGATCCCGACAGCATTACCCGTAACGACACTCCCGCTCATGGTCCCCAGCGATTTCTGCTCGACGCCCAGATGTCTCTCGGCATCGACGATGTCCTGCTGGGCAATCTGCTGGCGGAGCTCAACAACACGCTTTACAGCGATGTTCAAACGCTCAGGCGCCAGCAGTCCTGGACCGCATCCGAGCTGTCCACCCTGGATGGCATCACCCTGCAGGGCCTGCTGGAGGGCCATCCCAAGCTACTCGCCAGCAAGGGCCGCGTCGGTTGGGGCACGAGCGATCTGGCACGCTACAGCCCGGAAGCCGGAACAGCCTTCACACTGCGCTGGCTAGCGATGCGACGCCAAGACTGCAACAGCGCCATCAGTGAATCGGACCATTGGCACGATTTATGGAAGGCATCCCTGTCAGCCCAAGACCTGGCGTCCATACGTGCACGCCTGGCAGAGCAGGGATGCCGTTTCGATGAGGTGCGCCTGTTGCCGGTACATCCCTGGCAGTGGCAGCACTGCATCGCCATTCACTACGCGGAACTCCTGGCCTGCGGCGAGCTGATCGATCTCGGCGAGCGGCAAGGGCACTATCGGGCGCAGCTCTCCCTGCGCACCTTGAGCGGTCCAGGCGATGTCGACATCAAGCTGGCCCTGACGGTGCTCAACACTTCCTGTTTTCGTGGGATTCCGGGGCGCTATATCGCCATCGGCCCGGCGCTAAGCGATTGGCTCACGCGACTGACCCAAGAAGACGGCACCCTGTCGACGCTGATCGTGCAGCGGGAACTGGCGGGAATCCATTGCCCCGCGCCCTGGCAGGAAGAGCTGCCGGGCACGCCCTATCGCTTCCAGGAAATGCTCGGTGCCATCTGGCGGGAGAGCCTGGAAGCAAGGCTCGAAGATGGCCAACTGAGCCGTCCCCTGGCGGCCTTCCTGCACAGCGATAGTCAGGGCAACAGCCTGATCGCCGCCCATGTCCACCGCTCCGGCCTCCAGGTAGAGGACTGGTTGCGCCGGCTGTTCGAGGTGACCGTGGTGCCGCTTTATCACCTGATGTGCGCCTACGGCGTCGGGGTGATCGCCCATGGCCAGAACCTGTCGGTGGTGCTCGACCGACATGTGCCGATATATGGCGCCATCAAAGATTTTCATGGCGATCTACGTCTGTGGGAAGCCCCCTTGGCGGTGCGTGAAGGCCTGCCGCAAGCCGTGGCGGATGCGTTGACCCATCTACCGGCGCACTATCTGATTCACGACCTGGTGACCGGCTATCTGGTCTCGACCCTGCGCTTTATTTCGCCGCTATTGGCCCGGGACCTGAATTATCCGGAAAGCGCTTTCTATCGTCTGCTGAGCCAAACGCTGCGGACCTATCAGCGCCGCCATCCTCAATTGGCCCAACGCTTTGCCCAATTCGACCTGTTCACTCCGCAACTGCTACGGGTATGCCTCAATCGCGCCCGCTACCAGGTGGGGTATGACGACAGCGCCGAGCGACCTCTGCCGGAACTCGGACCACCACTAGCCAATCCGCTGGTGCTTACTCATCAGTCGATCACTGACTCAGCAGCCACTTTCACCAGCGAAGGAGGTCGACCATGACAGCGCCTTTGGACCTGGCCGGTATCGGTATCGGCCCCTTCAACCTGAGTATCGCCACGCTACTGGATAGTCCGCCCCACACCAACAAACCGAGGCTAAAGGCACGCTTTTTCGATCGCAAACCGGACTTCGACTGGCATCCCGGCATGTTGCTGCCCGGTGCGCGCCTGCAGACCTCCTTTCTCAAGGATCTGGTGACTGCTGTCGCGCCGCAAAGCCCTTACAGCATCCTGCAGTTCCTGGTCAGCCAACGACGCTTCTATCAGTTTCTGGCGGCGGAGCTACCCGCTATCAGCCGAGCAGAATACGGTCACTATCTGAGTTGGGCGGCGGATCAGCTTGATAGCCTGAAATTCGATAGCCAGCTCGAAACCGTGGATTTCGATGGCCACTACTTTCAATTGCATTTTTCCGATGGACGCCAGCCGATCGCAGCCCGCCATCTATGCCTGGGCACCGGTAAACCGCCCTGGGTGCCGAACTGCTGCCGCCCTCACTTAAGCTCGAACTGCTTTCACGCCATCGGCATCGCCAATCGGCAATTGGACCTGAGTGGCAAACGGGTGGCGATCATCGGTGGCGGTCAATCCGGTGCGGAAGTCCTGCAGGCCATCCTTGACAATCACTGGGGACGATCCGCCCAGGTCAACTGGCTTTCCAGGCGCAGCAATTTCGCGCCACTGGATGAAACGCCCTTCACCAACGAATACTTCACGCCTCAATACATCGACGCCTTCTTCGATCTGCCTGGTTCGATCAAGCAACGAGTCGTCGATGAGCAGAAAATGGCCTCCGACGGCATTTCGCCGGACACCCTGAAGGCGATCTATCAGCGTCTCTACGAAGGCCAGATACAGGGCAACTTTCCCCCCGTGCGGCTGATGCCCGGGCGCGAACTCTACAATCTGAAATATGAAGATGGACGCCATCAGCTCCACTTTCGTAATCGTCTGGACGGCGCTCATCAGCAGTGCGACGCGGAGGTGGTCATCCTGGCCACCGGTTTCAGTCAGCAGCTACCAGCCTATCTCGGCCCCTTGCGGGAG
Organism: Halomonas sp. GXIMD04776; assembly: GCF_049808615.1. Taxonomy (NCBI): domain Bacteria; kingdom Pseudomonadati; phylum Pseudomonadota; class Gammaproteobacteria; order Oceanospirillales; family Halomonadaceae; genus Halomonas; species Halomonas sp. GXIMD04776. The sequence goes on from NZ_JBNCAN010000003.1 coordinate 160,844, forward strand.
CAGCTGACCCTTGATGAGCATGGCCAACTGATCCTCGATCGGCACTTTCAAGCCCAATGGCAGGGCCAAGCCACCAATCGCATCTACGCGGTCAACGCCGGGCGTTTCAGCCACGGTATCGCCGAATCGCAGATGAGCCTGATGTGCTGGCGCTCCGCCACCATCATCAACCATCTGGCCGGCGAGGACATATTCGATACCGGCCAGGGCACGGGCATGGTGGATTGGCGTAGTTGAGTAAAGTGGCAGTTGATCAACAGAAATAGCGAGGGATCGTTTTCTCCCAGCTATTGCGATAGATCTCCTTGCCTTCTTCATAGGCCTGCAGACTGTTGACCACGTAGAAATTTTCCGTATCGCAGCTCATGCGGCTCTGGGTATCCACGTGAATACTGATATCCGCATCGCTCAGGTCGACTTCCCAGGTCGACTCCGTCATGGCGCTCAGCGGCTCGTTTTCGCGAATGCGCCAGACATTGTGATTCTTGGTGCCGTAGGTGATGCCATTGTGGTCCAGCATGCGCAACCCCTCATCGGAAAAGTCATCCAGCAGCCACTCCCGGGTGGTCAGAGACTTGATGACGCGACGGGTGCGGCTGCCTTCGCGCAGGACCGTCTTGGCTAGCGGCTTGGCGGTTTCCGCCCGGGTGAAAGGCAGTTCGGTGAGCACCGGCTCCGCGGTCTGGGGCACCCTCACCTGGCTACGATCCAGATCAACCTGAAGTTTCGCTACTGCCGTGGATGGCCATACCTGTGGCCAATAGGTCGGGCTCAGGCTGATTTCCAGCCGGTGGCCCACGGGCAGCCGGTAGCCGACGACGTCCAGGCCGAACTCGACGTCGAACCATTCATCGACCGGCAGCGCTTTCGGCTCGGCATGGGAATGCCGATGAGTCAGGTTGAACTGGCCCGCGGTGATATAGGTTTTTTCACCCTCTGGTGACACATCCGTCAGGCGCGCATGCACGTTGCCGGTGGGTTGATCGCTCCTCAGCCGCAGCTTGACCCGCGTCTTGCCGAGCATGTTGAGCGGTTTTTCTGTCGCCGGTAGCGTCCAGCTGGTGGCCAGGGCGTTGTCGATGGTCTGATCGTCCGGCAGGTCGCCTTCCTGGCCGAAGGGGCAGAACACGCCGGAATACAGGCCGTGATGCTGACGGTTGGCAAGCGTCTGCTGCCCGGAAAATGCCTCCAGCACATCCAAGTCCGAGATATCCGTGGCCAGCAGATCCACCCACTGGCCCGGCCGGTAATCGTAGGTCGTCTGCGGAGGCACGCTGTCCTGCAGGTAAACGACGAAGCTGTCTTCGTGGGGCTCAATCGTGGCATCCGTGGCCAGCCAGCGGTCGAACCAGCTGACGCACTCCTGCAGGTAGCCGATCTGTGGCCCGGGTATCGCCAGGTCGGGAAACTCATGGGCCCAGGGGCCGACGATGGCCCGCTTGGGCACGTCGAGGTTGTCCATCAATCGGAACACCGCATCGGTGTAGCCGTCCGCCCAGCCGCTCATGGTCAGCACCGGAATGCGAATGGCACTGTAATTCTCGCAGATCGAGCCCTGACGCCAGTAGTCGTCTCGAGTCTGGTGCTCGAGCCAGGTCTCCACGAAAGGCGGCGTCTTTTCCAGCCGCTCCAGCCACATCTCGCGCCACCTGTCGCCGACGAAGCGCGGGAAGGGCGGGCGGGCGTTGTAGGCGAACATGGTGGACGCCCACCACAGCATGTCCGAGCCCATCAGGGTACCGCCACGATAGTGAACGTCGTCGGCGTAGCGATCGTCCGTGGAGCACAGCGTGACGATGGTCTTCAGCGCCGGATGCTGATGAGCTGCCATCTGCAGGCCGTTGAAGCCGCCCCAAGACTTGCCAATCATGGCGATATTGCCCGCGGACCATGTCTGCGCGGCGATCCAGTCGAACACTTCCAGACAATCCTGCTGCTCCTGGCGCGGATATTCATCCTCGATGATGCCGCCCGAATCGCCGGTACCGCGAATATCCACCCGCACCCCCGCATAACCGCAGCCGGCGAAATAGCCGAGACGGATTTCATCACGCAGAGCAGTGAACTCATCCTTACGATAGGGCAGATACTCAAGGATCACGCCCCGCGCCATGGCAAGACCCTCGGGCAGCCACAGCTTGGCGGAAAGCACGGTGCCATCGGTCAACGGTATGGGCGCATGCTCGATGGTTCTGACCGCATAAGGCAGGTCCGTGCGTTCGTGAATCTTGCTGTAGTCGACGTCGAAGACACCCATTACGTCTCTCCTTTTGGCCCGTGGTCCTGGCGCAGCCAGCAGACAATGGAAGCAATCAGCAGCAGATAGATTAACAGCACAGGCACCGCGACGATGACCGTGGAGGACTGCACCACCTTCAACCCTCCAATCAGCAGTAGGGAGATTGCCAGCACCGCCATGAGAACGCCCCAGGTAATGGTGTGCCAGGTGGCCGGCTCCTCGCCATCCTCTTCGCCGATCGAGGCGGTAGAGGCCAGTACGAAGGACGCCGAGTCAAGCGACGTGGCCAGGAAAATGAAGCCGAGAATGACGAAGAAGATCACCACGATCTTGCTTAGGGGCAGGGTATTGAGCACGTTGATGATAGTCTGGGCATCGCCGTTCTCCGTCATGCTGCCCACTACGTCGAAAACATCGGTCAACTGCAGGTGCATGGCATAGCCGCCCATGACGGCGAAGTACAACCAGCCACCAAGGGTTCCCCAGGCAAGCATGTTGACGATTACGGACTTGATGGTGCGGCCCTTGGAAATGCGCGCCACGAACAGGCCAAGAAAGGGCGCGGTGCAGGCGAACCATACCCAGTAGAACACCGTCCAGCTTTGAGGAAAGCCGCCTTGGCGAATCGGGTCGGTATAAAAGCTCATACGCAGGAAGTTCTGTGCCATGCGTCCGAAGCTGTCCGTGAAATAGGACAGCAGGAAACTCGTGGGCCCAACGAGTAGCACGAACACCGCCAGCGTTACCGCCAGATAAACGTTGAGGTTGCTCAGGTTGCTGATGCCCTTCTCCAGCCCCAGGGTGGCACTGGTCAGGTAGATAACCGACCAGATCAGGATGATGATGATGCTGAGCTGGGTGGACTGCTCAATGCCGAAGATATCGCCGATGCCGGCGGAGATCATCGGCACGCCGAGTCCTAGAGACGTGCCCAGCCCACCCACCAGTGACCAGATCACAAAGATATCGATGACCCGACCCAGCCAGCCATCAGCTGTAGCGCCCAGTACCCCCTTGCAGGCCTGGGAGATCTTCAGCGACTTATTGCCCTTGTTGTAGAGCGAGTAGGCGATCACGACGGTGGGTAGCGTGTAGATGCACCAGGCGGACACGCCCCAGTGGAAGAGCCCGTAGGTCAGCGCCCATTCCACCGCGGCATCGCTTTTGGCCTCCACCTGAAACGGCGGTCCCTGGTAGTAGTACATCGGCTCGATGATGGACCAGAACATGATGCTGGTGCCCATGCCGGCGCAGAATAGCATGGCGCCGTAGCTGAAGTTGCCGAATATCGGACGCTCGCCGTGCCCGCCGAAGCGAATACTCCCGTAGCGCCCGAAGGCAAACCACAGCAGCGTGACGAAGATGCCGAAGGTCAAAAATTCGAAAACCCAGTCCATCTGATGGTTGATCAGGCTCAGGGCCTGGGTCATCAGGGGCGCCAGAGTCTGTTGAAAGCCGGCTAGTAACGCCGTGATCACCAGTAGTACGGCGATGGCGGGCCAGAAAACGTAAGGATCGAGTCTTGATCTTTTCCTGTGCATCGGACGTTCCCGAACGTTATTGTTGAAAGTGTACTGAAGCTGTCCATGATGAGCCTTGTCACCTCTCTAGCGGCGAAGCCAGTGAGTCGATCTGGTGTAGGCTGACGAACAATCATGGGCAACGTGTATACGGTCACGAAATCGCTTCACGACCGAGGCGGAAATGGTAATAGACCTTATCTTTCTCTACATCTTGTTTTTCTACAGGAATCGCTTACGTGCTGGATCTTTCGAACATAACGGTCGTTGCGTTTGATCTGGACGGCACCCTGATCGATTCGCGCCTGGACTTCCCCGCCATTCGCCAGGAGCTTGGCTTCCCCGAGGATGTCGGTCTGCTCGAGCACATCGCCACCCTGGAAGATAGCGACCAGGTCCAACACGCTCATCAAGTCGTCCATCGCCATGAAATGGCTGGGGCCGCCGCCGCCACCTGGATGCCCGGCGCCCGCGAATTGCTCGATAGCCTTCACGATGTCGGCCTGCATACGGCGATTCTCACCCGCAATACGCGTCAGGCGGTTGAGCTTGCCAAGCGCAACTTGGAAATTCCCATCGATCTGACCCTGACTCGGGAAGACTGCGCGCCCAAGCCAAGTCCGGACGGGCTGAAAAAGATCGCCAACCACTTCAGTGCCACGACACCACAGCTCATCTATGTGGGCGACTTCCTCTTTGACCTGCAAACCGCCAAGGCCGCCGGTGCGCTGGGTTGTTTATATCGCTACGGCGATAACCATCGCTTCACCGAGGATGCCGACCTGGTTGTCGATCATCTGAATGAACTTGCCTTCCTATTTCTACAAAACAGACTAGTGCTACACAAAAGGAAAAAATCATGAGCAACAAGACAGATAGAGACATCGAGAAAAGCTATCCCACGGCCGAATTTATCGCGAAGCTACGCCGTCTTGCGGACTGCCTCGAAAAGGGTGAGCAATTCGAAATCAGTATTGCCGGTGAAAGAATCTATGTCCCGGTGCGGGCGACCTACAGCATCGAGCATGAACGCGAAGACAATGAAGAAGAGATCGAGTTTCAAATAAAATGGACGAAGGAGTAAACGGCGTAAAGATTCCAACGCTCCATTCGGCGAACATCACCGGGGCTCCATAGAGCCCCGGTGATGTTACAGCGTCTTTACACCACGGCTTTCTGATACGCCGTACGCTTGGTCACCAGCGAGACGCCGACATAGCAGATCGAGGAAACGACGCAGCCGGTGAGCGGGCCGATCAGCCAACCCACGTCGGCGAACAACATCATGTAGCCGCTAGTGGCGAAGCCGGTGAGCATGGCAACGATCGCGCCCCAGGCCGAGCCTTGCCAGAAGGTTGAGATGAATACCGGGCCGATCAGGCTGGCCAGCAGCGTCCCGGTACCCAGGATACCCAGCCAGGAAAGCATGAAGGGCGGTGCGTAGAGCATCATCAGCAGCGCCACGACCCCCAGGACGACCACCGCAAAACGATTGATCCACAATACCAATGACGAACTCTTGAAGAGATTACTGAACAGCGCCAGGCGCAGATCGTGAGAAGTCGCCGAGGCTACGGTGTGCAATAGCGAATTGGCGGTAGACTTCATGGCGAACAGAATGAACAGCGTAATCAATCCTTCCAGCGCCGGCGGCATGAACTGCTCAAGATAGACTGGCATGGCGTTGTCCGGGTCCGTCAAACCAGGAACCTTCATGCGCACATAAAGCCCGACGATCGGCACCAGGCTCAGCAGCGCGCCAAAGAACGCCACGTAAACGCCCATCTTATGCAGCTTGACGTCCGGCTTGAAGGCCAGAAAACGCACCGCCATGAAAGGCAATACCGCAGCGAACAGGAACGCATAGGGTAACACCAGAAATACCGCTGCGGGACTATCGCCATAGTGCGCGCCGGTGGTGGGATTCAAAAGCTCCGGATCGATGGCGTTGAGCGCACTTTCCCACTCGCCCAGATTGACGCTGGTCATTATCTGCACGATGATCAGCACTGCGGCGATCGCCATGCCACAGACCATCACCGTATCCGTCCAGGCCACCGCCGCAAGCCCGCCCAGCATGGTATAGATGATGATGACGCCGACCATCAGCAAGGCGCTATTGGTCAGTTCGATATCCAGCCAGTTGGCTCCCAGCAGCGCGACCGCCTTGATCTGACTGGTCAGAAACACCAGTAGCAGTATGATGGTGATGACCGCTGCCAGGCCCTGCACCGCTCGGCCTATGGTGCCGCCACCATGAATCTGAGCGATATACTCCGGAATGGTGTTGCTGCCCATATCCACCGCCTTGCGTTGCAGAAAGCTGGCGAAATAGAGCACCGCAATCATCATTGCCGGGGCGAAGAAGAAATTACCCAGCACCTCGACCGCCCCAAACTGATAGGTGGCGCCGGGGGAACCCACGAAACCCCAGCCGCTGAAGCCGGTGGCGACGATGGTGCCGGCACCGACGAAGGCCCCCAGGGAGCGCCCTGCCAGCAAAAAACCGCCTTCGTCGCCTTTTTTCATCATGCGCGAAGAGAGAAAGCCTAGATAGATCATCAGTCCGAAGGTGATCAGCAAAAGGCCCCAGTTGAATAGTTGATAGCCGTCCATCTTAATCACCTCTTTTGCTGTTCTTGTTGCTTGCGCTTGAGTTCTCGGCGCACATAGGCGGCACCGGCATGCACTAGCATGTAGATGGTCAACACCAGGAAGGTGGACAATACCCAGGAATCCATGACCGTATCCTCTTGTTCTTGAACTTGTTGAAACAGGAATGTCGTCGCTGCTCGGGATAAGAAGTTCGCAGCGAATGCCGTTATAACAATTGACGTTATTTCAGCGAGTCAGAGGAGACCAATTTGTATGGCTAATGCCGGTATCATGCATGCCAATAGGGGGGAGCAATGAAGAACATACCAACCGATCTCTTGAGGACATTCGTCACGATCCAGGACCTAGGCGGCTTTACCAGCGCAGGTGAACTACTGGGGCGCTCGCAACCCGCCATCAGCCTGCAGGTCAAGAAGCTGGAGGAGATACTCGACACGCGACTTTTCCTGCGCGGCACTCACTTGGCTCTTACCGCCGACGGCGAATACCTCTACGAATCCGCGAAGAAGATGCTGGAAATCAATGACGAGATCATTCACAAGATAAAAGGCGAAGGTGTATCGGGGAAGGTGCGGCTCGGTATCCCAAATGATTTCGAGCTGGCCTTCCTGCCCAGGGTGCTCAGAAGCTTCACCAAGACACACCCCAACGTATCCGTGGAGGTGGACTGTGATATCAGCAAAGCCATCCAGCAGCGCTATCAAAAGCATTTCTACGATATCGTACTGGTGATGGAACGGGTCAATGGCGACGAACATCGTGATCGGCGTGATTATCGCATCGAACCCCTGGAGTGGGTCATGGCGCATGACTACAAGCTCTCGCCTCAGGAAAGCATCCCCTTGATCACCTATCCCCAGGGATGTGTCTATCGCGCCATCACCGAAGAGCTTCTTGCAGCGCACGCCAAGCCGCACAAGATGGTTTACACCAGTCCTAGCCTGCTGGGATTGCTATCGGCGGTGGAAGCGGGACTCGGTGTTACCGTCATGGCGCGCTCGACGATACCCAGTCAGTTGAAGAGCCTGGAGCACAGCGCGCAACTACCGAAACTGGGAAATGTCTGTATCGGTCTCTACTACGAGAATGAGCGTTTGAGCGCCGCCGCGCACCGCGCCCTGGACTTCATTCGCGCGGGCATCGCCAATCTGGAGAAGAGCAGGTTCGAAACCTTGTGATTGGCGATGCTGTATTCGCCATTGCTGCTGCAGCATCAATCAATGCATCGCCAATCACGGCATCTTCAATCCAAGTGCCGTACGATCCCGGCAATACACTCATCGAGTATCCAGCGTCCTTTTTCTGAAGTGGCCTCTACCGGAGAAGAAAGCGTTCCGCTTTCAGCTACCCAGCTTGGATCGGGAGGAAAGACGTCATAGGGCGGAAACGTGGCCGGCTCGACGTGCACCGCCTTGTCCATATCCACGAGCTCCGGATGAAGCTCAAGCATGATGGAGGTCTCCAGAATACCGCCGTGCTCGACGGCCCAGCCGGTGAACCCCTTCGGAAACACCTTGGCAATGGTTTCTTCGCTGATGAAGTCCCAGTAGGAAAGCAGGTAAATCCTTACCTTCAGGTTGCGTAGCTCGCAATGTTTGACCAGCTTGTCGGCGGCCTCGCACAGGAACATGGAGTTCTCGAAATGGCCATTGATCAGGACGAACTCACGGTTGCCGTGATTCACATAGGCCAGCAGTACGTCATAGACGTACTGTTCGAGGGCGCTTCCCGAGACGCAGGTCGTTCCCGGAAAAAAATTACCACCGCCGGATTTTACCTGAGACTTGTAGCCATAGCTGATGGCCGGCGCCACCAGCATGCTGTCGCTTCTTTGTGCCACTTGTTCGGCAATATGACTGGGGATCAGCACATCCGGATTGAGGGACATGTGAGGACCATGCTGCTCGATCGCGCCGATCGGCAGGATGATTCTACATCGCCCTGTCTCGGTCTTTTCCTGGTAGGACACCCAGTCCATGTTCTCTATCTTGACGTTGCGCATAGCAGCCTACTCCGCTTGCATTCTCAATGACGTGCCAACAAGCCCCTGCTCGGCGCGGCGCGTAACGCGCCGACACCGGGCAGCACGGCTCAGGCCGGATCCTGCACGGCGGCCATGGCGTTTTCCCGTGCGTAATACTCATCGCTCAGCGCCTTGTGGATCGATATGGCAATCAGCGCCATGATGATCGAGAACGGCAATGCCGCGAGTATCGCGCCGGTCTGCAGGGACGTCAGCGCCGCGGTGCCACCGGCTACCAGCAGCACGCCGGCCACGACTCCTTCTATCACCCCCCAGGTCACCCGATGCCGGGTCAGCGGATGAGGCTCGCCCTCGCTCAGAATGGTAGTAATGACGAGCGTTCCCGAGTCCGACGAGGTAATGAAGTAGGTCGAGACGAGTACGGCGCCGATGAAGCCGATGATCATGCCCATCATCCCTGGGTCGATAGCCTGGAAGGTGGCGAACAGGGCCAGCGAGACATTGCCACTGACGGCTTCGGAGATACCGCCATCACCGAACAGCTCAACGTACAGGGCCGAACCGCCGTAAGCCGATATCCAAACGAAGGAGAGCAGCCCTGAAACCCCGATGACGCCGAAAATGAACTCGCGAATGGTTCTCCCCCGCGAGACCCGTGCGATGAACATACCGACGAACGGAGCCCAGGAGAGCCACCAGCCCCAATAGAAGATGGTCCACCAGCCCTGCCAGACATCCTGCCAGGAACCGCCCTGATTCCTGGCAAGCTCCGTGGAACCGGCGTAGAAATTGAGCGGTATCAGATTGAAGAGGTAATCACCGAAGGAATCGAACATGTTGGTAATGATGTAGCGCGTCGGCCCGAAGATGAAGAAGAAGGCCAGCACCACGAAGGTCAAGTACATGTTGGCAATGGACAAGTACTTGATACCGCGTTTGAGTCCGGTCATCACCGAAATCAGAGCCAAAACGGAGATGATGGCGATCAGCACGACCTGGACCTGGACCGATATCGGAACCTCCCACAGGAAGTTGATGCCGGCGTTGATCTGCTGAACCCCCAGACCCAGAGACGTGGCAATACCGAACAGGGTCGCGAAGATAGCGATGACATCGATGAGATTACCGATCCATCCATTGACCCGTTCGCCTAGCAAAGGATACAGCGTATAGCGGATACTCAAGGGCTTGTTATAGCGATAGGCCATCAGGGCTAGGCCCAGCGCCACGATGCAGTAGATGGCCCAGGCATTGAATCCCCAATGGAAGTAGGCGAGCCGCATCGCCACTGTGGCCGCTTCAGGATTGGCCACCGCCTCGGAGAAGGGTGTCCCACCGGAAAAATGCATTATCGGTTCAGCAATCGACCAGAAGATGATGCCGATACCCTGACCCGCCGCGTAAAGCATGGCGAACCAGGCAAAATAGCTGAACTCGGGCTTTTCCCCCGGAGCCCCGAGCTTGATACTGCCATGCTTGCTGAAGGCAAGATATGTCAGAAAAACCAGGAAGGACGCGGCAAGCCCTACATACCACCAGTTGAGATAGAGCGTGATGTAGGTACGCCCGAGATTGATCAACTGCAGGAAAGTGTCGGGAAAAATGATCGAAGAGAGGATAAAGCCCGTAACGATGATCAGCGAGATGGTCGTTACCCACGGGTTTATACCTTTGAAGGGTCCGGAATGCAGTACCATAGGTTTCTCCTGTTGTTTTTTTATTAGGAAATACTTTTAAAACTTGTAATCAAGCCTGTGATCAAGAAGGGGAGCCACTGCTCCCCTGATGCCTGCTTACTTGATGATGTTGTGTTCCGGTCCATACGGGAAGCCGGTGATGTTCTCGACGTTGTCGGCGTCATGAATCACCAGGATATCGTGCTCACGATAGCCACCGGCACCGGGCTGACCTTCCGGAATCATGATCATCGGCTCCATGGAGACGACCATGTTGGGTTCGAGCACGGTTTCGATGTCCTCGCGCAGCTCGAGACCCGCCTCGCGGCCATAGTAGTGGCTCAAGGTGCCGAAGGAGTGACCGTAGCCGAAGGTGCGATACTTGAGCAGATCATGCTCGGCGAAGATCTCGTTGAGTTCATGGGCGATGTCGCAGCAGCGCACGCCGGGCTTGATGAGCTCCTGGCCGCGCTCGTGGACCTTGCAGTTGACTTCCCACAGGCGCAGGTGCTCGTCGGAGGCATGCTCGCAGAACAGCGTGCGTTCCAGCGCCGTGTAGTAGCCCGAGATCATCGGAAAGGTGTTGAGGCTCAGGATGTCGCCGGGCTGTACCTTGCGGCTGGTGACCGGGTTATGGGCGCCGTCGGTGTTGATACCGGACTGGAACCAGACCCAGGTATCCATCAGCTCGCCGTGGGGATAGCGCTTGGCGATCTCGCGCACCATGGCCTGAGTGCCCGCCAGGGCCACTTCGTATTCCGGCACGCCGGCCTTGATCGCATCGCGTATCGCTTCACCGCCCACGTCCGCCACCTGGGCGCCATTGCGAATCAGCTCGATCTCCTCGGCGGACTTGAACATGCGCATCTTCATGGTGGGGACGCCGATGTCGGCGAACTCCACGCCGCCCAGGGCATCCTTGAACTTCTGCTGATTTTGCAAGGTAACGTGATCGTATTCGATTGCAACGCGCTTGCTACCTTCGCACAGCTGCTTGATGGCCTTGAAGAAATTATCCTTCTGCCAATCGGTATAGACGATGTTGTCGCCTAGACGATTGCGACGGAAAGGCTGGCCGCCGTCGATGTTGGCGGTCACCGTGGTGAACTTGTCCTGGGTCACGACCAGACCATAGTCCCGACCGAACTTGCAGTAGACGAAATCGCTGAAGTAATTGATGTTGTGATAGGAGGTAAAAACCGCCGCGTCGATATCGTTGTCGGCCATGAGGCGTCTCAGCCGGGCCAGACGTGACTGCATTTCCTGATCGGAAAACGTGGGGGTGACTTTATCGCCGTTGGGAATTTCGATGAGTGATGGCAACTGCATGACATGCTCCTTGAGTTGTTGTGTTGGCCTCACCCCGACTATCGATAGCGGCCGCTCAAAGGGCAAATGACAAGCGTAAATGCGCTCATTGCCCTCATAAATAACTCAAGAAACAAACATTCCAATCAGGATCTTACGCAAACACTCAAGCTCGCGCTGCCAGGCGTTATACTGCGACACCATCCAACCAGCTCCTCGGCGGTCCGCGGCGGGGAATAAAAATACCCCTGTCCTTGATCACAGCCCATTTGCGCCAGCAGTTCTGCCTGCGCCCGGGTCTCGATGCCCTCGGCCACGACCAGACAACCACAGCCATGAGCAAGGCTCAGAATCATGCTGACCAGACGCTGGTCATCGGCGTTGTCGACCAGCCCCTCGATGAAGGCACGATCGATCTTGAGTACCGACACCGGCAGGGTCTTCAAGTACGCCAGGGAGGAATAGCCGGTACCAAAATCGTCGATAGCAATACGGATTCCCAGCCGAGACAAGGACCGCAATTGACGGCAGGCCATTTCCACATCGACCATCAGATCGGATTCGGTGATTTCCAACGAAAGGTGCCGATAGGGCAGACCATGATCGCTCAATAATGCCAGCAAGCGATCGGTGAAGCCATCCTTGGACAGTTGCCGCACCGACACATTGATCGCGATATCGAGCCCACTGTCGAGTAGCCCCTGGGCGTGCCAACCGGCAGCTTGGATAACGGCACTCTCGAGCGCCCACTCCCCAATGACCAGAATATCGCCGGTGGCCTCTGCCAACGGAATGAATTCCTCCGGCGGCACCCATCCCAAGGATGGATGGTGCCAGCGCAATAGCGTCTCGAAACCCTGGATGCACCCATCCACCAATGACGCCTTGGGCTGGTAGGTCAGCGAGAACTCGCCACGCTGTACCGCGCCGCGTAGCGCTTGTTGCATGTAAAGCTGTTTCTGCTGGGTGGCCTCGAGTTCGCGGGTATAGCGTTGTATCGAATGATCGCCCGGTCGTGGCAATGCCAGCGCTGCCATCTGCACCAAGCGCTCGGGTTCTCCGCTGTGGGCGTGATGAAGCCCAATACGCGCCTTGAGCGGCAACAGGAGGTCGCCGACGCGATGATCGTTATGTAACTGAACGTGTATTTCCCGGGCCAGCTGCTCCAGGGCACCATGATCCGGCGCGCCTGCCCATACGATCAACAACTCGCTACCCGCCCACAGGCCAAGATAATGCTCCTCACCAAGATGGTCCTGTAGCGTGTCACTCAATTCCCACAACAGCGCTTCACTCATGCTGTAGCCGTGCAGCAGAATGATGTCATCCAGGCTATCCAAGGCGATGAACAACAGACCGATCGGGCGCCCCGTGCGGCTTAGGGTCTCAAGATGTTGAAGTAGCGCGCGACGGTTGGGTAGCCCGGTGATGGGATCGGTGTGCGACTGATACTCCAGCTCCCGGGTGCGCTCAGCGACCATCCGCTCGAGTTCCTCCGCCTCACTATCGCGTAGCTGGTAGCGATGCTGAACGGTGAGCACGTTGCTCAGCCGCTGGATCACTTCATCGTGCTTCAGAGGCTTGTCCAGGAAGTCTCTTACTCCCATGCCCAAGGCCCGCAGACGGGTCTGGTCATCGATCTGAGCGGTGAGCACGATCACCGGGGGCATCTGCTCGTCGAGGTGCGTTTCAAGCTGTTCCAGCACCTGGAAGCCGTCCAGGTGAGGCATGCGGATATCCAGCAAAATCAAGTCGGGCCGTTGTTGCTGGCAATAGCCCAGCACCTGGCGAGGATCGCTGAGACCGGCCACATCTTCGAAGCCATGCTCTTCCAGCAATGTTTCCAACAGTTCCACATTGGTGGGCTGATCGTCGACGATCAACACACGCTTCTTGATGAGCTCCACCCGACGATTAATGTTTTTCATGAGGAGGTCAGGCTTTCGGGTAATGCCTTCGAGATGGCCTCGAGCAATGCCGCGATATCGAGAGGCTTGGTCAGGAAATCGGTAAATTCGATGGCTGTATTCCGGTGGCCGCCATGATGCATGGCATTGGCCGACAGACCAATGACCGGAATATCCTTGAAGCGCGGATCCTGGCGCAAGTGAGCCAAGGCCTCGTAGCCGTCCATGCCCGGCAAATGGATATCCATCAGAATCAGGTCGATGGGCTGATGTTCAAGCAACGCCATCCCGATCTCGGCGCTTGGGGCACTGTATAGCGTAAGAAAGCGGTAATCGGTGAAGATATCCTCCATCAATCGCTGATTGGCAGGATTGTCTTCTATGTACAACACATGACGGCGACGATTCGCGAGTCGATCCAGTGACGAGTTGGCCGCCTTGCTTTTCACCCCCGGGATGTTGGCACTCGTCATCGCCATGGGGAGCTCGAACCAGAAATGGCTGCCCTGCCCCACCCGACTCTCGACGCCGATGGTGCCGGCCATGCGCTCGACGAGCTTCTTGGTCAGCGAGAGACCGATGCCGGTGCCTTCAATGGCGCCATGCTCTGCATCCAGACGGCTGAAGGGCTGAAAGAGTTCGTCATGACGTTCCGTGGGAACGCCTGGCCCGGTATCGCTCACAGTGACGCGCACCCGCTCGGACCGGCGACGATAATCGATATGCACGTGCCCGGGATGCGAGTTGTACTTGATGGCATTGGAGAGCAAATTGAGCAGCACCTGCTTGAGGCGTGTGTAATCGGCGCGCACACGCAAGTCCTCGGCGCAATCGTCGCATTCGACCGCCACATTGCCCTGCCGCGCAGCAGAAGACAGCGTTTCGATCACATCCTGGATCACCGCCTGTAACGAAACCGCTTCGAGGGAAAGCTGTAAACGCCCTTCTTCTATGCGCGATAGATCGAGCACTTCATTGATCAGGTTCAGCAGGTGGTGGCCGCTTTTCTCGATATGCGCCACCTGTCGCCGCTGCCGCTCATCCAGCAGCGACCGGCGACTGTTCATGAGCAGTTGCGCGAAGCCAAGAATGGCGTTCAAGGGTGTCCGCAGTTCATGGCTCATCACAGAGAGAAATTCAGTCTTGGCCTGACTGGCCCGCTCCGCCTGATCCCGGGCATGAGCCAGTTCCTGCATTACCTGTTCGCGTTCAGCGAACTGACGATAGAGATTGATCAATAGCGCGCAAGTGGCCGTGAAAGGCTCGAGCCGCTCGAGCAATGCCTCATCGTAACCCTGATGCCCATTGGCGATGCCGTACATGCCGATCAATGTCTGTCCATCATAGATCGGTACGCCCAGATAGTTGTGCAGGCGTGGGTTATCCGGCGGAAAGCCGCCTTGTTTGGGTCGGCTATAGAGATCCTCGGTCATCACCGTTTCGCCCTGGGCGAACACACGTCCCAGCAGACTCTCGGGATTGGAGAGCAGCACGTCGCCACTGCGCAGTCCCTGCATCAGCTGTCGCGACTGCTCATCCCAGATGAGATCGGTAATGGCATGGATTCTCAACGACGGCGTGCCCGCCTGATCGATCACCTCGCCAATCAAGGCATAATCACTCCAGGTCAGCTTGAGTAGTGCCTGAAGCAAAAAATCCCATAGCCGCTCACCGGACATCAGCGCCTGGTAATCGGTGATGCCCTGGTGCAACACCTTGAGCAGCAGTCCCTGACGATGCTCCTCGGTAATATCGTGGGCCACGGACACCACCCCGCGGACATCGCCATGCTCATCGATCAGAGGCGAAATGGTGATCTCGAACTGGCGATTCTTGATAGGCGGCAACAGCACGTTGCGTGACTCGCGATGTTCGATGACCTCGCGTTCTCCCTGCTCGAGTCGCTTCACCACCTCCGGCGGAAAATAATCGCTCAGACGCACCTGCTCTGACAGATCCTCTATCCCTGTCTTTTCATCCACCAGCTCAAAGCTTGCGCGATTGGCAGCCAAAAACTTACCGCTGCGATTGCGCACATAGATGGGTTCACGACAGCTGTCGAACACGTTGTAGTACAGCATCGAGAGATTGCGACTGCGCGCCTGCTCCTGTGCTTTCTCATGACACTGTACATGCAATCGCAAGAGCTCCTCGGCCTGACAGGCCAAACCGCGCAACAGGCGCCAGGCACGATCATCGAATTTGCGGGGAGCGTCATCCAAAAGGCATAGAGCGCCCACCGGATGGGAATCCTGCAGGTAGAGGGGGTAGCCGGCGAAGAAGCGAGCCTGTGGGATCTGGTCCAGTGGAAAATCGCTTTCTGATACGGGCAGATCGAGCGTATTCTCGATGAGTCGTGGCGTATTGCCATCGACGACAAGGCGACACAGTGCAGTGCTGGCACAGGTGGTCAGTTCCAAGTCCGGCCGGGAGCTCACCCAGCGGCAATCCGCATCTTCAAGTAAAAGCAGCGCCGCAGATGCGTCGAAGATATCCCTGGCCAAAGTGGAGAGGTGTGCGAAGTCTACTCCCTCTTCTGCAGGGAACGGCCACGCCCACTCTCGAGGCTGAGCTTCCTCAGCCGAGTTTTCAAAACCGCCCATGACCCACTCCCTGTATCAGTACGATGTACTGACATGCCTGGCACGAGGCATTATAATTTTTGGCCCATCACTACTATGCCGGTACCAGCAAACTCTAGCGTGTTATGTCTTCTTAGATAAGCGATTTTCCTTAATAAAGCTCAAGATTGAGCGTTTGTGAGCTTTCTTTTGAAAAATTTGCCTGCACACATCGAATACGTCCCTGATCAGCTCGTCGCTTTCGATTGAGAGTCACGACAATCTGAGCCGATGCGGCTGGTGGTGCTGGCGTTGCTATCGCATTATATTAGCCATCCGCAGTTAGAATGATCCTATTCCGAACGACGCTGAAGGAAGTGTACCCATGACCCAAGACCCTTCCTGTCAATCTGCTATCGGAGATGTCGTCTTGCTCGAGGTGGTCGCGGTCAAGGATGCCGGCGCCTTTCTCGACTGGGGGCATCCCAATGATCTGCTGCTGCCTTATAGCGAGCAGCGCGGTCGTCCCCGGGTTGGCCAGCAGGTGCTAGTAATGATCTTCGAGGACGACCAGGGCCGCCCGGCGGCGTCGATGCGACTCGAGGATTTCATCGACGACCAGGCAGAGGGACTAAAGAATGGCGACAAGGTCGCCTTGGTGATCGGAGAGCGTACTGATCTGGGTATCAAAGCGGTGGTCGATCAGCGTTTCTGGGGACTTTTGTATCACGACGAGCTGACGCGACCCCTGAAGCGCGGTGAACGTCTGGAGGGCTATGTGCGCCGGGTCCGGGAGGATGGCCGGCTGGATCTTTCCTTGATGCCCAGCGGGGCGGAAAAACAGCAGTTGGCCGCGGAGCAGGTGATAAAGGCCCTGGAAGCACATCAGGGTTTTCTGGCCCTAAGCGACAAGAGCTCGGCAGCGACCATCAAATCGCAGTTGGGGATCAGCAAGAGCGCCTTCAAGCAAGCCATCGGCAAGCTCTACAAACAGCGACGAATCGTTATCGAAGCGGCAGGGATTCGGCTCACGCCCTCCGAATGACATGCTCCTGAGACTGTCCCATCAATCATTATCGCCGTTGCCGGCCCCCGCCCCACTGCGCGAGGCGTCACTGGCCTCCACCAGGATGCGGGAGGCCAGGCTCTTGAGCCGCTGCCATAGGGCATCGTCGACATCGATGCCCTCCGCAAAGGCACGTTCACGACAGGCCAGCAGTTCGGATTCGTCCTGACGCGCCAGCACTTCGTAGTGATAGTCCGAGCGCATCGCTGGCAGCAGGTCGACATGGTTGGCCAGGATCAGGGTAATGCCGTCGTTGGGCTCGTTCTCTTCCGGCACCTCGTGAACGGCGTAAACACGAATTTCCGGTACAGTGCTGTTGGCACGAAACCCCACTACCTGCTCGGTCAGCGGCATCTGGGCGTTGCGCCAGAAGGCGGTAACATTCATGCCCCGGCCTGCAAGTCGAGACAGGTAGCCCATGATCAATTGGCGATTGTGGCAGCGACGAATCTTGATGATGGCAAGCCCGCGTGCCCGGGCCTTGGCGAAGCCCAGTTCCACCGCCAGGCTCGAGGCACGCAGCACGCTCTGGCCATGACCATCGAGCACGGCAAGGTCGCCGTCGTTGTAGAGAATGCTGGTCAGTTGATTAGGATCTTCCCGCAACAGATGATCCAGCCCACGATCCAAGGCATTGAGTCCTTCCAGGCCATGGCACTGCATCCAGGCCACCATGTCTGCCGCATCCGCCGCATCACCCTCCTCAAACTCCATGCCGCTGAACGCCTTGCGGCATACACCTTGAAGCTCGTTGTAGGATACTTTCATCCTGCCTCTCTCCCACCAGTTTTTGCGATCAACCCTGTTGAACGGCCAATCCACCCGTCATCGGCATACCATGGACGCTGGGCTCCAAGGGAAAGCTCCAGTCATCGAAGTCGGCCAGGTTCGACGGCTCGGCGTTCAGTTCCTCGACCAGTGGCGCGCCCTGGAACAGGGTAATGCGCACCCAGCGATCAGACTTGGGATCAAAACGGCTGGCGCCGAAGAACGATAACTTGGTGCGTAGCAAATGCATGGGCTTCATGTCGCGATGCCAAAGATTGGCGCGAATCTCTCCGTAAGGCGTCTCCGTCATCCCCTGGATACGGCGTACAATCGCCTTGTGGCTCGGGTTGACCATCAGGAATTCCACGACCAAAGCGCGGGGGTGCTCCTCGAGAAAGCGACTCAATGCTTCATGGGCCTTGCGTACCCGAGGCGCCATGGCCAGGGGCATCTCCTTTTCTTGCCCTGGCTCCGTGTAGCGCACCCCAAGACGCGGCTCCTCCTTCTCCGCCGAGCGATACCAGAACCAGTAGCAGGCATCCGGCGCATCGTAGTCCTCGGCAAGCGTCCAATCGTAGTGGGTTTCGATCAGTTGCTTGAGGCGTACCAAGGGCATGTCCGGCACCAACTCCATGCGCTCATCGGATCCCATATGATCCTCGAGAGCGTCTATCTGCAAGGGATAAAGCTCGATCAATAGCGTATTGATGAGCTCCTGGGCTTCCAGGGGCAACGTACGCTCTCCCCAGGCCAGCAGCTGCTGCCACAGATCCGGATCCAGCGGCACCTGCTCCAGCCAGATCACTACTTCCGGTAGCGCCGCCACGGTAGCGGCATTACGCTCACCCTGCTCGGTGTCCTCGGTAACGGTCTGCCTTAGATGCTCGAGGGCGCGGCGAGTCAAAGTGATCAGTCGCCTGCGATCGGCATCACTCGGCGCCTGATCGACGGCCAGGCCCAGTGCCTGCTCACGGCAATACACCCACTGCTGAATCAGTTTGGGATGATTGATCAGAAACGGCGCCATGCCCAGGCCCGTGGAGTTGCCGATGCCCAGGTAGCGACTCAGCTCCGGGTTCAGGGCCACCGCTGTCTGGGGCGCTTGCACCCGGGCAATGTGCTCTACCTGAGCAATGGAAAAATGGCGCAGCAGATAGACCGCCAGCATCTGCACCGAGAACGGTCGCTTGAAGTCGGGGCTGTCCTGCAGCCGGGCGAAATCCGCGATGCCGAACTTGCCGTTACCGTAGACGGCGGTAGTACGGTACAGATATCCCACCTTGGTCAACCAGGCAGGATCCGGTTGACGGCCTTGCGCCAGTGCCTGGGTGAAATGGCTGAAATTGCGCAGGCTGCGATTGGCCCGGGACAGTACCAGCAGCCGTGGATGCTGGCGGCCAGCCTCTTGCAGCGGCACGTTGGCCGCCATTTGCTCGAGCAGGGACTCATCGACGTCCCCCTCGACCAGACCGAAGGTGACATCCCAGGCCTCGGCGATGACCCGGTCGGAACGGGCCTCATCACTCAAGGGTTGGGAGAATATCACCTCATGATAACGTTCATGAGGTGTCTGCACACGATAGATAGCCGTGCCATGACCATTGTCGTCGAGATCGAAGCGGCTACAGCTTACCTGCCAGCGCTGGCGCGCCATCTGGCGCACCAGCGAGCGCACGAAGCTCAGGCGGCTGGCATGTAGACTGCCCAGCCGTTCCAGCCCCATGACCTGTTCGGCCGGGCGCAGGAATGATCTGACACTTGGTTGGCTATCAAGATCGTGCATGCTCCTTCTCCTTGGGCACTAGCCCTTGCTCTCGCGCCATGGCGTAAGCCGCCTGGGGCCCCGTCCAGAGCGAGGGCAGTAGTACAAGCGATACGGGGATCGCGGTAATCACGATGAACTGTTGCAGGGCGCCGATCTGACCCGCTCCCATGTACAGCAGAATGCCCGCCATCAATGACATGGCAATGCCCCAGAAAGCGCGAATGAACGGGTTGGGGTCATCGTGACCCGTACCGACCACGGCGATGGCATAGCTCATGGAGTCACCGGTGGTGGCCACGAAGATGGTGGTCAAGAGCAGAATGGCCAAGGCCATGATCGTGCCGCCGGGCAGCGCCTGGGCCACGGTCAGGGTCGCCACATCGAACTGGAAGTTGTTGAGCGCATCGGTGAGATCGAATACGCCGTTCAGCTGATAATAGATGCCGGAGCCCCCCAACAGCGTGAACCAGATCGTGGTGGCGATGGGTGCCAGTATCGCCACGGCCACGATCATCTGACGAACCGTGCGGCCTCGCGAGATGCGCGCCACGAAAATGGCCATTAGTGGGCCGTAACCAAGAAACCAGGCAAAGAAGAACACCGTCCACCACTGCATCCACCATTCCGGGGCGGTTTCCGTAGTCATGGTGGCCATGGTGAAAAACGACGACAGATACTCGCCGAAGCCCTGGAAGAAGGCGTTGGTCAGAAACAGCGTAGGACCGAAAATGAAGATCACAGCGGCGATAGCCAAGGCCAGGAACACATTGAAGCGGCTGAGCATCTGGATGCCGCGTTCAATACCACTTACCGCGGAGGTCACATAGACTACGCCGAGCACTGCAAGCACTACCAGTTGGGTACCAAAGCCTTCCGAGAAACCGAACAGCTCATGCAGGCCGAAACTGACCTGAGTAGCCAGAAAGCCGATCGGTCCCACGGTACCGGCCACTACGGCGATGACGCACAATGCATCCACCACGCCGCCAAACCAGCCGCCCATGACCTTCTCACCCAGCACCGGATAGAGCAACGTGCGGGGCCGTAGCGGATGCCCCTTATCGTAGTGCATGTGCGCCAGCACGATAGCGGTTAGAGACCCAAGCACCGCCCAGGCCAGAAAGCCCCAGTGCATGAAAGATTGCGCCAAGGCGTTCGATACCGCTTCGTGGGAGCCCGGCTCGGTGTCGAAAGCCGGCGGCGTGACCACGAAGTGATACACCGGCTCGCCGGCGGCGAAGAACACGCCACCCCCGGCCAGCAGGGTACACATGATGATGGACAACCATTTGAAGGTGGTAATTTCCGGGGTGTCGCGATTGCCGACCCGAGCATTGCCCGCCGGCGATATGGTAACGCCGATGGCAATCAAGAAGGTCAACAGCAGTAATAATTGAAAATAACTGCCGAAGATCTTGGCGGTCCAGGCAAACCCTGCGCTGATGCCGCTGGCCACCATGTCGATGTCGTAGAGCGACAGCGCCACGAATGCCACGATGAAACCGATACTGATACCCAGAACCACTGGGTCGCCCCAGCGTGAGGTCCTGCTTTGTGATGACGAGTGGCTCTTTGCACTGTCATTGCTCATGATTAAAGCCCTTTATTGTCGACTGTTGGTACTGGGCGTGTGGCATGTCGAAAAACGATCAGGTAGCCATCGGCGTTGCGGCCCGCTCGAGCAACTCGATCCAGTTACGACCCATGATGCGTTCGATTTCCCTTTCATCGAACCCGCGTTGGCGCAGTCCTTTGATCAAATTGGGAAAGTCGCGATTGTCCCGGAACCAGGACAGCGGGCGCGGCCAGCCGGCATTGGCCTTGCTTCCCTCGCCGTAATCCATCTCCTTCGACCAACGACCGTTACGCATCCACTCCAGCACCGAGGTCGGCTGAGCCTGACAAAGATCGGTACCGATGCCGATATGCTCGATACCCATCAGGTCAGCCGTGGCCGCAATCATGTCACAGTATGCCGCCAGGGTGCAGTCCGGGCCGTCTTTGAGATGAAAAGGGTAAGCCGAAAACCCCAGAATTCCCTCAGACTCGGCAACGGCACTCAGTACCTTGTTCGACTTGTTGCGTTTGGCCGAATGCCAGGCGCTGGGGTTGGCATGTGAGACGATCACCGGGCGCTCGGAGAGTTCGATGGCCTCCAGGGTCGAGCGCTCAGCGCTATGGGACATGTCGATGACCATGCCGACCCGGTTCATCTCCTTGATCACCTGACGACCGAAGCGCGTGATGCCGCTATCCTCGCTCTCGTAGCAGCCACAGGCCAGAAGACTCTGGTTGTTGTAGGTCAACTGCATGATCAGAAGACCCAGGCGGCGCATAATCGCCACCATGTCGATGTCGTCCTCGATGGGCGAGCAGTTCTGGGCGCCCAGGAAGATGCCCACCTTCCCGGCCTCACGGGCGCGCTGGATATCCGCCGGCTCATGGACCGGCATGATCAGATCGCTGTTGGCCTCGAAGCGCCGATTCCACTCGCCGAGTCGGCTCAGCGTATCTCGCGTGGTCTCGTGATAAACGAGGGTGGCGTGCACCGCATCGACGCCGCCCTCGTGCATCTGCTCGAAGATCTCCCGGGACCAGTTGGAATACTGCAGGCCATCGACGATGAGCATTTCCTGAGACATAACCCTACCTCACGCCTTCACGTAGCAAGTCTTGACCTGGGTATAGAACTCCCGGGCGTAGCGGCCCTGCTCCCGAGGCCCGAAGCTCGAATCCTTGCGCCCGCCGAAGGGCACATGATAATCCGTGCCGGCGGTGGCCAGATTGACCATCACGCAGCCAGTCTCGGCCCTGGCCTTGAAGTCGCTGGCAAGTTTCAGGGAGTCGGTGATGATGCCGGCAGTCAGACCGAAGTTGGTGTCGTTCAAGGTGGTGATGGCTTCCTCGTAATCCTTTACCTTGATCACGCAGGCGATGGGGCCGAACACTTCCTCACGGTTGATAGCCATGTCATTGCGGGTATCGGTGAACAGCGTCGGCGCCATGTAGAAGCCGTCTGTGTCGCGCTCTAGCCGCTCACCGCCGAAGGCCAAGGTCGCGCCATCTTTCTTGCCCCGCTCGATCCAGGCCAGATTGGATTCCAGTTGGCGCGAATCGACTACCGGCCCCAGGTGCACGCCTTCTTCCAGAGCGTTACCGACCTTGATG
Organism: Halomonas sp. GXIMD04776; assembly: GCF_049808615.1. NCBI lineage: Bacteria > Pseudomonadati > Pseudomonadota > Gammaproteobacteria > Oceanospirillales > Halomonadaceae > Halomonas > Halomonas sp. GXIMD04776. The sequence goes on from NZ_JBNCAN010000003.1 coordinate 183,422, forward strand.
GTCTTGAGCTTACTGATCAGCTTCTCGACGAAGGCGTCGTGAACGGCTTCCGTCACGATCAAGCGTGAGGAGGCGGTGCACTTCTGGCCGGTGCCGGAATAGGCCCCGGCGAAGGCAGCTTCTACCGCCAGATCGAGATTCGCGTCGTCCGCGACGATCAGTGCGTTCTTCGATCCCATCTCGAGTTGGCACTTGACCAGATTGCTCGCGGTGGCGGCGGCCACTCGGCGTCCGACTTCCAGAGAACCGGTAAAACTCACCGCATCGATATCCGGGCTCGAGATCAGCGCATCGCCGACCTGGCTGCCGGAGCCCATCAGCAGGTTGAAGGTACCCGCAGGTAGATCCTGGCGACTGATGATCTCGGCCAGGGCCCAGGCGCTAGCGGGTACCAGATTGGCCGGCTTGAAGATCACCGCGTTGCCGAAGGCCAGTGCCGGGGCGATCTTCCACACCGCCGTTGCCAGCGGAAAGTTCCAGGGGCTGATGATACCGACGACCCCCGCGGGTTCGCGGCGGGTTTCTACTTCAACACCCGGGCGAACGGAATCGACGCGGTCATCGATCTGGCGCAGCACCTCGGCGGCGTAATAATGGAAGAACTGCCCGGAGCGATAGACTTCGCCTGCGCCTTCCGCCAGGGTCTTGCCCTCTTCCCGGGAGAGCAAGCGACCCAGTTCGTCCTTGCGGGCGATCAATTCGTCGCCGATGGCCATCAATACACCGTAACGCGCTTCCAGGCCGCTCTTGGCCCACTCGCGGGTGCCACGCTGCGCTGCCAAAATGGCATCCCGCACCTGTTCAGTACTAGCCTGGGCGAATTCACCGATCACATCGCTGAGATCCGAAGGGTTGGTGTTGGTCAGAGTGTCGCTACCGGCGATCCATTGGCCGTCGATATAGAGGGAATGGTCCTGTGACATGAAAACCTCCTGAAGAAGTCACTGACTAAATGCCTGCACGAACGAATTGCTGCGTTGCACGGTACTCAAAGACTCGCCTAACTCTTGTTGTGTCTCGCCTTCTGCGTTCCGTGCGCCTTGCTCTTCATTTCGTTCGGCAATTTATTTAGCAATTTTGCAAAGATTGCTGTCAGCCTAGCGGGGATTGATCTATAAATATAATCAATTATAAAAATTGAATAATAAGTTTTACTTACTACCGATCACATAACATGGAGAGGCTAAAGCGATGCCGCCGGAATTGAAGATTCAGCCTTTGCGCTATGTGCTGGCCATCATTGATGAAGGCGGTTTCAATGCAGCAGCGCGGCATCTGCACCGCAGCCAGCCGGCGCTTTCCATGGCGATCAAGGAGCTCGAACAACGTCTGGGACAGCCATTGTTCGAAAAGAGCGGAAAAGCGGAGCTGACACCCTTCGGCATCTATTGCTTGCCGCGCTTTCGCGAATTCGTCGCTCAGCACGACCGGCTGAGTCGCGAACTCAAGGCCCAGGTCGACAAGCAGGCCGGGCATCTTGATATTGCCGCGGTGCCCTCAGTGGCCAGTCGACTCATGCCGGACATATTGGGGGAGTTCATCGCCGCCTACCCTGATCTCAAGGTCAGCCTGCAGGACGGTAACGCAGAGTTCGTGCGCCGGCAGGTGACAGGTGGTGAAGTGGACTTGGGAGTGGGCAGCGTATGGTTGAAGGGCGATGGGCAAGCGGACGATGAGCTGGACTTCACGCCGCTGCTGCGTGATAGAGTGGGCGTAATATGTCGCGCCGATCACCCCTTCGCCGAACGCAAAGCCCTTGACTGGCAGGAACTGCAAGGTCAGGTATTGATCGGAAATGGCACATCACGGCTGCTGGAAAACACGCCAGCATCGGCCTTACTCGCCCAAAATGATTTCTTCATTTCCAACATGATCTCGCTAATCGCCATGCTCGAAGCCGGGGTGGGCATAACAACGCTGCCACAGCTAGCCTTTCCGGAAGGGCACCCGAGACTATGCTTCATTCCCTTCGCCGATCCCAAGGTCGAGCGCGAGATCGGCCTGCTTAAATCGAGTCGTCGGAGTCTGTCACCGGCGGCAGAGGCGATGGCGACGTTTGTTGCAAAGAGATTGGCGAATTGATTGTACTCATCCGCTCCACTCATCCCGTCTGAGATCCGCCAGCTCATCAGCGTGGCTCGTATTGGCATCGAGTCCTTGAAGTAGCTGCGCCTCGGTAAAAGGAAACCGGGCTCTTCGGGATGCCTTCGCCAAGGGTTTCACGTCATTCTTATCCAGGTTCTTGTTTTCCGTTCTCACGCCTATCTCTCCCCGGATCCCCTGTGTTTATGGATACATTGCCACAGTGAGGAAGCCCGTCAATAACGATCCGGCCGTTTTTCTTTTTCACGAATGCTACGCCTTCTTCACCGCCATCATCTCCCTCAACCGCTGATCATCGTGCACGATCAATCGCTGACGCTCGACGCTGATGGCGCCGCTCTCACGCAAGCGGGTGAGCAACCGCGACAAGGTTTCCGGCGTCATCGTCAGCTGCGCCGCCAGCAGGTACTTGGGTGTATCCAGATGGACCACGCCGGGTAGTTGCGGCGATACGGGCAACTGACGCAGGATGAAGCCGATCAGGCGCGACAGAGCATCGCCCTGGGTCAGCAACACCATGTCCTCCAACCTGTCGGTCAACTCGCCCGACAACTGAAGCATGAATTGCGCGCGGCACTTAGTGTTGCCGTCGATATAGCGCCAGCACTGCGCAAGATCCAACTCCAAGATATCTGTACGCACCAAGGCCTCGGCGGAGTACAGGTAACGGGGCGTGTTCGACAGCATGCTCAATTCGCCCACGGTGTCGCCGCGCTCGGCGCATCGAATAGTTGCCAGACGACCATCCTCGGCGGTACGCACCAGGCGTAATCCACCACTGATCACCACGTATAGCGCTTGTGCCGTTTCATCCTGACGAAACAACCATTCGTGATGCTCGATCACCCGTACCCGGGACGACGCCAGCATGGCATCGATTGCCGTGGCCGGCAGGTGACTGAACCAGGGCACCTGCAGCACCCGCTCACGCAGCTGCGCCGACGTGAGCGATGGCTTCCGCTCTGATGGGGAAGATGTGCCAGGACACATGACGTCTGTCTTCTCCTTATTGTTGATTCAGTAGGCCACGATGCTCGCTTGCCAGCCCTACTGCATCAGGGCTCCGCCCGCATCCTCGTCCAGGGCCAGCCCCTCGACGCCATAGGTTTCTTCCAGCGCCAGCAGGTAGTGACGCAACGCGCGGCGAGTAGCCTGCTCATACAAGGTGTGACGCACCCTGTCCGCGACCACTTCATAGGGCAAGGGTTCGGATTCCAGGCGCTCCTCGATCTCCACTAGATGCCAGCCATAACGGGTGGCCAATGGTCGATCGTGTAGACCCACCGGCAGGTGCTCAAGGGCACGATCGAGCTCCGGCACGGTTTGCCCGCTACTCAGCCAGCCAAGCTCTCCACCATCGTCCTTCGATGGACAGGCGGAATGGCGCAGGACGAACTCGGTAAAGCGTTCCGGGCTCGCGGCCAGTTGCTCGAGCAATTCGACACCCTTATGGTACTGGGCGTCTCGCGCTGGCGCATCGTCCGGCATCGCCGGCAGCAGAACATGGCGTACCTTGAGGCGTACCGGGGCATAAAAGCGCTGGGGATTAGCCTCGAAAAAACGTCGGCAAGCGTCTTCGTTCGGTTCAGGCACCTCGAGTTCCCGATCCAGCAGCGCGGTCATTGCTGCATCGTTCTCCACGCCCTGCCCATCCACCACCGGTGGAAGGCCGAGCTCAGCCGCCCGCTGACTCAGCAACTCGCGCACCACCAGGGCGCGTGCTGCCTTGAGCTGGGCTTCGGCGACATTCTCCGACGGGTGGTACTGCATCTCCTGGGCGATCGCCTCCTCGGCGATCGCCACCTCACCGACCCGGATCGGGGGAGCGGCGCTCCCCCCTGGCAGGTTTTCGACTTCGATCATCTGCATGTGCTTCTCCTATGATTTCATTGCATAGGCCACTGAATAAATCGCCGAGCGGCGTGAAGCGCAAGGCGCGCGGCGCACAGGGACCGGAGCATATGGGGTATATGTGAGGATCCCGAGCACCGCGCAACACAGCGATTCGCCCGCGCAGGCATTTATTAGCCCCTGCGGCGGACGATCTGGTAATTCCGTCCCAGGTATCCCAGTGGAATACTCCACACATGTACCAGGCGCGAAAACGGGAACAGCAGAATGATGGTCAGCCCCAGGAACACATGCAGCTTGTAGATCCAGGAGACCTCCGCCATGTAGTCCGCCGCACCACCGCTGAAGAACACGATGGATTGCGCCCAGGCGGCCAGGGTCAGCATCATCTCGCCGTCCAGATGACCCAGGGAGAAGAACACGGTGACGATACCCAGCGCCGCCTGGAACACCAGGATAGCGAGGATTAGCGTATCCATGATGCTGGAAGAGGCCTTGACCCGCGGGTTAGTCAGGCGGCGATGCAGCAGCATGCCGCCCCCGATCAGCACCAGCACCCCAGCGATGCCACCGATGAGGATGGCCAGGATCTGCTTGGATCCGGCACTCAGGAAAGGCGCATAGACCCAGTGGGGGGTGAGCATGCCGAACAGGTGGCCGAAGAAGATCACCAGGATACCGATATGGAACAGATTGCTGGCCAGACGCATGTTTTTCGATGACAGCATCTGGCTGGAGCCGGTCTTCCAGGTGAACTGGCCCTGGTCGTAGCGCAGCAGGCTGCCTACCAGGAACACCGTGCCGGCGAGATACGGATAATACCCGTAGATGAGGTGCTGCAAGTATTCTACAAACATGGCAATTCTCCGATTAGCGCTCTATCGCTGCGGACGTAGCGTTCGGCGCGGGCATTATACGAACGGTTTGGCTGGCGACTTCGTTTTTGCGCTCCGCCCGGCGACGCCCTTCCGCGGATTGCAGGGCGCAGTCCTCATCGGACTCCGCGGAAAAACGCACCGCTTCCTCTTCCCACACCGCGTCCAGCGCCTCGGCGGTATGGTCAGGTTCTTCTTCCTTGACCTTGGGTCGGTGCGCCTGGATGTCCTCTTCCGCGCCGATCAGGCCCAGCAGCGCCGTGGGCACCAGGGCATGATCCGCCTCGCGCTCTTCCAGGCGCGCCGCCAATAGCGCCAGAATATGGCGAATCTCTCCCAACCAACGGCCAACCTGCGCTTCGCTCTGGGTAGAAAGGTATTCAAGGAACACCGGCAGATAGTCCGGTAGTTCCCGGGCATCCAGCACAAAGCCTGCCGCTTCGTATTCCGCGAGCAGGTCGACCATTGCTTGGCCGCGATCCCGGGACTCCCCGTGCACGTGTTCGAACAAGAGCAGCGCCGTCGCCTTGCCGCGATCGAACAAGCCGACGTACTCCGCCTGGATATCGAGCAGATTCGCGTGTTGAGTGCGCTGGCACCAATCGATAAGCGCACGGCGCTGCGCCGCCGGCAGGCGACGTTCCGCAACGATGATCTCGATCATTTCCGGGGCCGCGTCCTGAAGCTCCGCGGTAGGATAGTCCAGCAAGCGGGCCAGCACCCGCAGACTCAGCAGGGTTTGCTCGCTCATCGCTGTTGGTTCGCTCATGGCTGTTTCCTGGCTCATGGCTGCACCTCCTTTTCTTTTTCCTTGTCCTGACCGGGATCGAAGGTTTCCACCGGCTTGACCAGGGTGGTGGCCTGGTTGCGCCCACCGAACAGATCGGTACGATTATTGCTGCCGCCACAGCCGTCACCGAAGCTGAAGCCACAGCCGCCACGTTCCGCGTAGGCATCCCGGGCGATTTCCCGATGACTGGTGGGAATCACGAAGCGGTCTTCGTAGTTGGCGATGGCCAGATAGCGATACATCTCCTCTACCTTGGCCTCGGTCAGACCAACCTCCTCGATCACTGCAGTACTGCCCTCACCCTCCACGTGCTTGGCGCGCATATAAAGACGCATCGCCATCAGACGCTTGAGTGCCAGTACCACCGGCTCTTCTTCTCCGGCGGTAAGCATATTGGCGAGATAGCGTACCGGAATACGCAGCGATTCGATCTTCGGCAGTATGCCGTCGAACTCCACATGACCCTCTTCTGCCGCGGACTGGATCGGCGACAGAGGTGGCACGTACCACACCATGGGCAGGGTACGATATTCCGGGTGCAGTGGCAGTGCCAGGCCCCAGTCGATAGCCATCTTGTAGACCGGCGAGGCCTGTGCCGCCTGGATGACGTTGTCCTGCACGCCGTCCTTTCTCGCCTGAGCGATGACCGCCGGATCGTGGGGATCCAGGAAGATCTCGCACTGGCGATGATAGAGATCGCGCTCATCCTCGGAGGCGGCAACTTCCTTGATGCGATCCGCGTCGTAGAGCAGCACGCCTAGATAGCGGATACGCCCCACGCAGGTCTCGGAACACACCGTCGGCTGACCCGCCTCGATGCGCGGGTAGCAGAAGATGCACTTCTCGGACTTGCCGGTCTTCCAGTTGTAGTAGATCTTCTTGTACGGACAGCCGGAGATGCACATCCGCCAGCCCCGGCATTTTTCCTGGTCGATCAGCACGATGCCATCTTCTTCGCGCTTGTAGATCGCCCCGCTCGGGCAGGACGCCACGCAGGTCGGGTTCAGGCAGTGCTCGCACAGGCGCGGCAGGTACATCATGAAGGTGTTTTCGAACTGGCCGTAGATATCCGCCTGGACCTTCTCGAAGTTGATGTCCTTGCGTCGCTTGGCAAACTCGGTGCCGAGGATTTCCTCCCAGTTCGGGCCCCATTCGATCTTCTTCATGCGCTGACCGGAAATCAGCGAGCGCGGACGGGCGACCGGCTGATGCTCACTGACCTTGGCGGTATGCAGATGCTGATAGTCGAAGGTAAACGGCTCGTAGTAGTCGTCGATCTCCGGCAGATCCGGGTTGGCGAAGATGTTCGCCAGCACCCGCCATTTACCGCCAATACGCGGCTCGATGCCGCCATCCTTGCGGCGCAGCCAGCCACCGCGCCATTTCTTCTGGTTCTCCCACTCCTTGGGGTAGCCGATGCCCGGTTTGGTCTCGACGTTGTTGAACCAGGCGTACTCCACCCCTTCCCGGCTGGTCCAGACCTGCTTGCAGGTGATCGAGCAGGTATGACAGCCGATGCATTTGTCGAGATTGAGCACCATGCCGACTTGAGAACGAATCTTCATTTTACGGCCTCCTGTTCGTAATCGTTGCCTTCACCGTCCAGCCAGTCGACACGTTTCATCTTGCGCACGATGACGAACTCGTCCCGGTTGGAACCCACGGTGCCGTAGTAGTTGAAGCTGTAGGACAGCTGAGCATAGCCACCGATCATGTGGGTCGGCTTGGGACAGATCCGCGTGACCGAGTTGTGAATACCGCCCCGGGTACCGGAAATTTCCGAACCGGGAATATTCACGATGCGCTCCTGGGCGTGATACATCATCGCCATGCCTACCTTGACCCGCTGACTGACGACAGCGCGGGCGGCAACGGCGCCATTGGCGTTGTACAGCTCCATCCAGTCGTTGTCCTCGACGCCGATGGCCTTGGCATCGTCCTCGGAGATCCACACGATCGGACCGCCCCGGGACAGGGTCTGCATGATCAGGTTGTCCGAGTAGGTGGAGTGGATACCCCACTTCTGGTGCGGGGTGATCCAGTTCAGCGCGATCTCCGGGTTGCCGTTGCTCTTCGGCGCATGCACGCTGGCCACCGCCTTGGTGTCGATGGGTGGACGATAAACCAGGAGGCTCTCGCCGAAGGCCCGCATCCAGGCATGATCCTGATAAAGCTGCTGACGGCCGGTGACGGTGCGCCAGGGAATCAGCTCGTGGACGTTGGTGTAGCCGGCGTTGTAAGACACATGCTCGTCTTCCAGGCCGGACCAGGTCGGGCTGGAGATGATCTTGCGCGGCTGGGCCACCACGTCCCGGAAACGGATCTTCTCGTCGTGCTTGGGCGCCGCCAGATGGGTGTGATCGCGCCCGGTGATCTTGGACAGCGCTTCCCAGGCCTTGACCGCCACCTTGCCATTGGTTTCCGGCGCCAGGGTCAGGATCATCTCCGCCGCGTCGATGGCGGAATCAATGATCGGTTGACCCTTGGCCGGGCCGTCCAGCTTGCGATGATTGAGACCGCGCAGCAGTTCAACCTCGTCTTCGGTCTTCCAGTTGATGCCCTTGCCGCCGTTACCCAGGCTTTCCAGCAGCGGTCCCACGGAAGTGAAGCGCTCGTAAGTCGCCGGATAGTCGCGTTTGACCTCGATCAGGCTCGGCATGGTCTTGCCGGGGATCGGATCGCACTCGCCCTTTTTCCAGTCGAGCACCTGGGCCTGAGCCAGTTCCCCCGGGGAATCGTGCTGCATGGGCAGGGTCACCAGATCGGTTTCTTCACCCAGATGACCCACGCACACCTTGGAATATGCCTTGGCGATTCCCCTGTAGATGTCCCAGTCGCTGCGGGATTCCCAGGCCGGGTCCGTCGCTGCGGTCAGCGGATGGATGAACGGGTGCATGTCCGAGGTGTTGAGATCGTCCTTCTCGTACCAGGTGGCGGTGGGCAGCACGATGTCGGAATACAGGCAGGTGGTGGACATGCGAAAGTCCAGGGTTACCAGCAGATCGACCTTGCCTTCCGCTGCCTCGTCCTGCCAATCGACTTCCTCGGGCTTGATGCCGTCCATCTTGCCCAGATCCTTGCCCTGGATGCCGTGGTTGGCACCGAGCAGGTACTTGAGCATATAGTCGTGACCCTTGCCGGAACTGCCCAGCAAGTTGGAGCGCCAGATGAACATGTTGCGCGGGAAGTTCTGGGGATTGTCCGGCTCCTCCGCGGCAAAACGCAGCTTGCCGCTCTTGAGTTGATCGACCACGTAGTCAGCGGTGGACTTGCTACCCGCGTCCTTGGCGGCCTTGGCCAAGTGCAGCGGGTTGGTGGAGAGCTGTGGCGCGGAAGGCAGCCAGCCCATGCGCTCGGCGCGCACGTTGTAGTCGATCAACGAGCCCGGATAGTCCTCGACCTTGGCCAGGGGAGACAGGATTTCCTTGACGTTGAGCTTCTCGTAACGCCACTGGCTGGAATGGTTGTAGAAGAACGAGGTGCCGTTCATGTGCCGCGGCGGACGATTCCAATCCAGGCCAAAGGCCAGCGGCAGCCAGCCGGTCTGCGGACGCAGTTTCTCCTGGCCCACGTAGTGGGACCAGCCACCGCCGGTCTGACCCACGCAGCCACATAGGATCAGCATATTGATCAGGCCACGATAGTTCATGTCCATGTGGTACCAGTGATTCATACCGGCACCCACGATGATCATGCTGCGGCCGTGGGTCTTGTCCGCGTTGCTGGCGAATTCCCGGGCCAGACGAATGACCTGCTTCGCGGGCACGCCGGTGATCTTCTCCTGCCAAGCCGGGGTATAGGGCTTTACCTGGTCGTAGCTGGTGGCGCCATCGTCCTCGCCTTCCTTGCTGCCGGTACTGAAGCCACGGTCGATACCGTAGTTGGCGCACATCAGGTCGAATACGGTCACTGCCAGCACCTCGCTGCCATCCGCCTTCTTCAAGCGCTTGACGGGCAGATTGTGCTGCAGGATCTCATTGGCGGCGACGTGGTTGAAATGCTCGTGCTGAATGCCGCCGAAATAGGGAAAACCGACTCGAGCGACCTCGTCGTGACGCTCGGCCAAAGTCAGGATCGGCTTGATCTCCTTGCCGTCCGCGTCCTTGGACTCCAGGTTCCAGCGGGCTTTTCCAACACCCTGCTCACCACTGTCTTCTTCCCAGCGGAAACCGATAGAGCCGCGAGGCACGACCAGACTATCGCTGATTTCGTCCCAGGCGACGGTCTTCCATTCCGCATTGTTGGTCTGCCCCATTGCGCCCTCGAAATCCGAGCTGCGCAGTTGGCGCCCGGGGACGAAGAGGCCGTCTGCCCGACGCTCCAGCTCCACCAGAAACGGCATGTCGGTGTAGCGGCGCACGTAGTCGGTGAAATAAACGCTGGGGTTCTCCAGGTGGAATTCCTTGAGGATGACGTGGCCCATGGCGATTGCCAGCGCCGCATCGGTGCCCTGCTTGGGGGAAAGCCATTCGTCGCAAAGTTTGGAGACTTCCGCGTAGTCCGGGGTGATGGCGACGGTCTTGGTGCCCTTGTAGCGCACCTCGGTAAAGAAGTGGGCGTCCGGGGAACGGGTCTGAGGCACGTTGGAGCCCCAGGCGATCAGGTAATTGCTGTTGTACCAGTCCGCGGATTCCGGCACGTCGGTCTGCTCGCCCCAGGTCTGGGGGCTGGCCGGCGGCAGGTCGCAGTACCAGTCGTAGAAGGACAGGCAGACCCCGCCGATCAGCGACAGATAGCGGGCGCCGGAGGCGTAGGAGACCATCGACATGGCGGGAATCGGCGAGAAGCCGATCACTCGGTCCGGGCCGTACTGCTTGGCGGTGTAGACGTTGGACGCGGCGATCAGCTCGTTCATCTCGTCCCAATCCGCGCGCACGAACCCGCCCAGGCCGCGAATCTGCTTGTACTGCTGGGTCTTGGCCGGATCCTCGACGATGGAGGCCCAGGCGTCCACCGGATCGCCGTGGGTCTTGCGTGCTTCGCGCCACAGGCTGATCAGGGTCTGGCGCACCAGCGGGTACTTGAGACGGTTGGCGCTGTACAGATACCAGGAGTAGCTGGCGCCCCGGGGGCAGCCGCGGGGTTCGTGATTGGGCAGGTCCGGCCGGGTGCGTGGATAGTCGGTCTGCTGGTTTTCCCAGGTAACCAGGCCATTCTTGACGTAGATCTTCCAGCTGCAGGAGCCGGTGCAGTTCACGCCGTGGGTGCTGCGCACGACCTTGTCGTGCTGCCAGCGCTGACGATAGCCATCTTCCCAATAACGGGCTTCATCGCGAGTCTCGCCATGGCCGTCGGCGAATTGGGGTGGCTTGTTGGCCAGATACTTCAGTCGATCCAGAAAGTGACTCATATTATTTCTCCTCATCATTACCGCTTGTTCGGTCTTGAAAGCCCGAGTCAGGAAGCGGTTGTCGCCACAGGGATTTCGGTTTCGTTAAAACTGATCTCGGCATTGCCCCGGGTGTAGTAGAACCAGGTCAGGGCGATACAGATCACGTAGAAGACGATGAAGCCGTAGAGCGCCATTTCTGCCCCGCCGGTCAAGGCAATGGAGCTGCCATAGGCCTTGGGGATGAAGAAAGCGCCATAGGCGGCAATCGCCGAGGTGAAGCCGATGGTGGCCGCGGATTCCCGCTCCGCCTGCTGGCGCTGCTCTTGTGCGGAGAGATGCGGCATCAACCGTGGAATTTCCTGGCGAAAGATCACCGGAATCATCTGGAAGGTGCTGGCATTACCGACTCCGGTGAAGAAGAACAGCAGCAGGAACATGGCGAAGAAACCCCAGAACGCACCGGGCTGGTCCTTGATGCCGAGGAAGAACAGCACTCCGAAAACGCTGGCGATCATCGCCACGAACACCCAGAAGGTCACCCGCTCACCGCCGAAGCGATCGGACACCCAGCCGGTGCCGGCCCGGGAAAGCGCCCCCACCAGCGGCCCCAGGAAGGCGAACTTGAGCACATCGACGTCCGGGAACTGATTGGCCGCCAGCAGCGGGAAGCCCGCGGAATAGCCGATGAAGCTGCCGAAGGTGCCGGTATACAGCACGCACATCAGCCAGTTGTGCTTGCGCTTGAAGATGACCGACTGATCCTTGAAGGAGGACTTGGCGCTGGCGATGTCATTCATGCCGAACCAGGCCGCAAGGGTGCCGATGATGATGAACGGCACCCAGATAAAGCCGGCGTTCTGCAACCATAGCTGATCACCGTTATCGAGAAGCTGTGGATCACCGCCCAGATAGCCGAATACCCCGGCGGTAATGCCCAGTGGCACCAGGAACTGCATGACGGACACGCCCAGGTTGCCCAGGCCGGCGTTGAGCGCCAGCGCATTGCCCTTTTCCTGCTTGGGATAGAAAAACGAGATATTGGCCATGCTGGAGGCGAAATTGCCGCCACCGAAGCCGCACATCAGCGCCAGGATCAGCATCACCAGATAAGGTGTTTCCGGGTTCTGGACTGCGAACCCGATCCACAGCGCCGGTAGCAGCAAGGATGCGGTGGAAATTGCGGTGAAGCGACGGCCACCGAATATCGGCACCATGAAACTATAGAAGATACGCAGAGTGGCACCGGAGAGGCCCGGCAGCGCCGCCAGCCAGAACAATTGGTTGGAGGTGTAATCAAAGCCCACCTGAGGCAGCTTGGCAACCACCACGGACCACACCATCCACACCACGAAGGCCAGCAGCAGGTTGGGAACCGAGATCCACAGGTTGCGGGTAGCAATACGCTTGCCCTTGGCCTCCCAGAAGCCTTGATCTTCCGGACGCCAGTCCTGCAGCACGAAGCGACTCGGGCTGGAAAGCTCCGGCAGGTCGGTGCTCTCGCGCTGGCTTTCCCACTCGGCACGCTTGACCTTGGCAATGGCGTAATGCATCCAGGCCAGAGCCGCACCGGAAATCACGAACAGCAGCATGAAGCAGCTTTGCCAGATACCTACCACGTCGTTGAGCATGCCGAAGGTCAAGGGCAGGAAGAAGCCGCCCAGGCCACCGATCATTCCTACCACGCCGCCCACGGCGCCGACATGCTGTGGATAGTAGACCGGGATATGCTTGAATACCGCCGCCTTGCCCAAGGACATGAAGAAGCCCAGCACCATGGTCAGCGCAACGAAGGCGACCAGATGCATGGTCAGCGAGAAACGAATCTCTCCCGCCACCCCATGCACCACGTACTCGGTAGGCGGATAACTCAACAGGAACGTACAAATGACCGAGACGATCAGCGTCCAGTACATCACCCGACGCGCGCCGTAGCGATCCGATAGCCAGCCGCCGAGAATCCGGAACAGCGAGGCGGGAATGGTATACAGCGCGGCAATGACGCCTGCGGCGGCGATGCCCAGCCCGTATACCTCAATCAGGTAATGCGGCAACCACAGGGCCAGAGCAACAAAGGCACCGAAGACGAAGAAATAGTAGAGCGAGAAACGCCATACCCGCAGTTGGGTCATGGGCGCCAGTTGCTCCTTCAAGGGCACCGGGTTGGCACGGCGACCGGCACTCAATGGATCGGTTTTCGCCAGCACCATGAAGGCGATACCCATGGCGCCGATGACCGTGGCATACACTAGAGCGGTCGCCTGCCATCCGAGTGCCAGCAGCAAGAAGGGGGCGCCGAAATTGGTCACCGCGGCACCCACGTTGCCGGCGCCGAAGATACCCAACGCAGTCCCCTGCTTCTCCTTCGGGAACCAGGCGGAGGTATAGGCCACTCCGACGATGAAGGAACCACCGGCCAGACCCACACCGAGGGCGCCGATCAGCAACATCGCATAGCTGTTAGCAAAGGTCAGCAAATAAACACAAAGAGCCGTGACCAGCATCAATAGCCCGAATACCCAGCGCCCACCGAAGCGGTCAGTCAAAATGCCCAGGAACATCCGCGAGATAGAGCCAGTAAGAATCGGCGTGGCCATCAGCAGCCCCAGCTGGGTGTCGGAAAGCCCGAACTCCTGCTTGATCTGTATCCCGAGAATGGAGAAGAGTGTCCACACCGCGAAGCACAACGTAAACGCCAGGGTCGACAACCCCAGCGCCCGATGCTCATCCTGGCGTAGAAGCGACAATACGTTTGGCATGGCAGGTCCCCTTGGAATCGGATAAGAGCCGACTAGAGGCACATTGCTACAGGGAGTCTTGAGACCTATTGACCTGAATCAAGGAACGATTGACTGGAAAGTAGCCGAATAGATCGGAATACCACTTAAGAGGTATTCCAAAAATATATTTCAAGTATTTGTATCGAATGGATTAATAGGAATTTTAGATGACTTGTTATGGGCAAGAACGACATAACGACTCAAAAGAGGTAGTGGCCCATGGACCCCCTCATGCCTTACACCTTTGGCCAATCCCTGTTCTTTCGCGCAGGGCTGATCATGGCCGGCATCGTCGTCCTTGCCCTTACCAGCATGTTGGGCTCGATCGTCATTGCCGAAACGGCCAGCGGCGACGCCGCGGCGATCAATCAGGCCGGCTCGATACGCATGCAGGCCTATCGCCTTTACAGCACTCTGGACCAGTCGCTGGGGGCAGATGATCTTATCGAGCAACGCGTCACCCGCCTTGACGAAACTCTGCGAGAAGACTCGATCGTCTCGTTTGTTCCGGGTGGATCACAGCATCCCCTGACGATTCGCTATAACGAGGTGATTCGCCAATGGCAGGAGATACTGCGCCCCGCCATGCTGATGCCGGATGTTGAAAAGGAGCAGGCGTTATCCGAGCGGGTTGCACGCTTCGTCGACGAAATGGATGCATTCGTCAGCCAACTGCAAGAAAGAGCGGAATCGCGCATCGAGATGCTTCGCCTGGTACAGGGGATTGCGCTTTTCCTGACCTTGGTATTGGCCTTTTTCGCAATGTACCAGTTAGCCAATATCATGCCCCCGCTGCGAGAGTTGTTCACTGTGGTCAATCAGGCACGCCAAGGGAATTTTGATCACCGCACCCACTACCGCAACGACAATGAACTCGGCCTGATCTCGCGCACCATCAACCAGATGAACGAGAGTCTTTCGCAGATGTATGCTCAGCTGGAACAGCGGGTTACGCTCAAGACTGCCGAGCTTCAACGCAGCAACGATGCACTGAGCCTGCTCTATCAGGCGGCGCGCCAGTTCAGCGGTTTCTCTACGGGCCATGAGCGCTATCGAGAGGTACTCGATCAGCTCGAGCGGGTCACCGGCGTCGACTCGATCACCCTGTACCTGGGCAACGATAGCGCCCCCGCCGACGCTCGGGCCATTGCCGTCGAAAAAGCCGGACAGCATTACGGCATGCTTCTGCTGCGCTATCCGCAGGATCACGGGCCACAGCATTGGCAACAAGAACTGATCGAAACCGTCGCCGACCTGATTGCCGCGGCTCTATCCCTTGCCAAAAAGTCCGATGAGCAACGCAGGCTGGCCCTGATGGATGAACGGGCGGTCATCGCCCGAGAGCTTCACGACTCTCTCGCCCAGTCGCTGTCCTATCTGAAGATTCAGGTGGCCCGACTGCAGATGCAGATTCGCCAGCAAAAACCCCAGACGGATCAGCAGGCCGTCATCGATGAGCTACGCGAAGGCCTCAATGCGGCCTACCGCCAGTTGCGGGAGCTGCTCAACACCTTCCGACTGCAGATGAACGCCGCGGGGCTCGAAACAGCGCTGCATGAAACGACCCAGGAATTTTCACGACGCGGTGGACTCGAGATACGGCTCAACGATGCCCTCCACCACTCCTTCGACCAAGCCCTTGAGCAGTCTCCGCTTACCCCTAATGAAGAAGTGCATATCCTGCATCTTGTGCGGGAAGCGCTGGCCAACGTGATCCACCACGCCAAGGCGCATCGTTGTGATATTCATCTTTGTAACGATGCAGAGGGTGGCGTAGAACTGAGTCTACGCGACGATGGCATCGGATTACCGGATCAATGGGAGCGACTGAACCATTACGGTACCATCATCATGCGTGAGCGTGCCGCAGCGCTTGGTGGGCGTCTCACTATGCAGCGCCATCCCGAAGGAGGAACACTCGTCGCACTGCACTTCATGCCTCGGTTGGCTAACGAGAATGACTCGAGCCCGCTATCCGGAGATAACCGATGACTAGCCCCCGTATCCTGATCGTCGACGACCATCCGCTGTTTCGCCGCGGTGTTCGCCAGCTGATCGACATGGATGACAACATGCTGGTAGCCGGGGAAGCGTCCAATGGCGCTGACGCCGTGCGCATGGCGGCAGAGCTCGACCTGGATCTGATCCTGATGGATCTGCACATGGCGCAGGTGGATGGTCTGGAAGCCCTAGGACAGATACGCGGTGCCGATATCGATACGCGCATCGTCATGCTGACCGTATCCGATGCCAACGAGGATATCGTGGCGGCACTTCGCGCCGGGGCCGATGGCTATCTGCTCAAGGACATGGAGCCCGAAGATCTGCTGGTGCATATCCAGCAGGCGGCCAAAGGCATTATGGTTGTCAGCCCGCAGCTGGCGACCATCCTTGCTGACGCCATCGGTGGCAGGCGAACCGCCTCCGTCGATGTCCTGACGACCCTGACCTCTCGGGAACGGGACATTCTGCGTGCGCTTGCGAAGGGACGCAGCAACAAGATGATCGCACGACAATTGGCCATCACCGAAGGCACCGTCAAGGTACACGTCAAGCATCTACTCAAGAAGCTGAATTTGCGCTCCCGAGTAGAAGCTGCCGTCTGGGCGGTCAATCATGGCGCGGTATGATTCCTGTTCTCGCCATGGCTATCGAAGCACTTGTTTCAACAGCTTAGTTTAACCACTTCTTTCAAGAATCGGTGACATCCTCGATCCAGGTCAGGGCCGCCACGGCCGCCGGAAAGCCCAGGGTGGGGATCGACATCATCGCCACTTGCTTGAGCTCCTCGGCATCGATGGATTCTTCCAGGGCGCGCCTCGCGTGGGAATGCACCGCCCCTTCGGATCGGGCCCCCACGGCCAGCGCCAGCTTGACCAGGCGACGTGTGCGCTCATCCAGTGGCCCAGACTCGGCGCAGGCCTCTCCCAGGGCAGCATAGGCACTCCATACTTCGGGGTACTGCTCGGCGACTTCGCCGGCGCCGGAAGGTAGATTCTGCTGAGACATAAAGACATACTCCTTATAAAGTTAACGTCATGATTGCCGACAATAATCTAGGTATGACCTTGCGCCAACATCCGATTTTCATCCTTTCATTCTTGGGCACCTGTCAATTTAACCTATACTATGTGCCTGCAACCATCGAGACCTTGCCCTCTTTTAGTTAGAATCGCTCATATAACTCAGGCAAGGCTCACAGTGAGGAGGAAAAAATGTCCCTGCCCCGCGTTGCCGCACTCAACGAGACGCGAGACAACTGTCGCGATTGTCGTCTGCGCGAACTGTGCCTGCCGGATTCGCTTTCCAATGCGGATGTCATCAAGCTCGAGAAGATCGTGCAACGTCGCAAACCCATCTCTCGCGGCGACTATCTGTTCCAGGCAGGGCATCCCTTCACTGCCATCTATGCAGTGCGTACCGGCTCGATCAAGACCTCGAGCTTGCTGGCCAACGGCGATGAGCATATTACCGGTTTTCATCTTCCCGGTGAGGTAATCGGGCTTGAGGCCATCACGTCCGATCGGCACCCCAACGCCGCCATCGCCATGGAAACCTCGAGTGTCTGCGAGATCCCCTTCCACTCCCTTGAAGCCTTGGGAGAAAAGGCCCCCGGACTGCAGCAGCAGTTAGTTCGCATCATGAGTCGCGAGCTGGTGACCGAACAGGGGACCGCTCAGCTACTGACTCGGCGCTCCGCGGAACAGCGCCTGGCAGCCATCCTCTTGAATTTTTCGGAGCGCTTTGCCAATCGAGGCCTCTCCGCCAGCCGCTTCCGCCTGCCGATGTCGCGTCTGGATCTAGGCAATTATCTCGGACTGGTGCCGGAAACAATGAGCCGGACCTTCCGCCGTCTGGAGGAACAGAAGCTTCTCAACATTGCCGGCAAGGAAATCAACATCGTCGACAAGCCTGCCTTGACGGAGCTCGCCTATGGTGCCGCCCCGGATGTTGGCTCGGCTTCACGTTCACGTCATGCGTGATACCTCTACTCAAGACGTGTCTACGTAACGCCGGTGGCCTCTGTCCCTTGAGCGATGTTTGATTAGACGTGACTCAAGTCAACACAGGGCGTGTCGACGCTGGCTATAGTGAGCGTAAAAATCCTTTCTCGAAGGATACGAGATGGTTGCTCACTCGACGCTCGATCGTGTCTTACTGAAAAAATACGCCAGCATCGCCCCGTGTCATGCTCCCTATTTCCCTCTGACGCTATTACGCGAAGGCTTCTCGCCCCGGGACCATCGCCTGGCGGCTCAGGCCAGCAACGAGGATCCCATCCCCAAGCCACTCTCGGTTTCCCTATACCTATCAGACTGCCATGAGCTGGATGGACCGGATGCCTGTCACAAGACGAGCGTTCATCACAAAGCCCGTATTCATGAATATCTTGGCTATCTCGAACGGGAAATCGGTTTGCAAGCCGCACTTTTCGATAGTGATCGTCTCGTCGAGCACATTCATGTGAGTGGCGGCTTGTCGACATGCATGAAGTACGCGCAGTGGGAAAGGCTGTTTGGCGTATTGGCGCAACGTTTTCGTCTGGCTCAGGACGACCAGCCCACCTGCACTATCGATGTGGACGCGAATGACACTTCCGAAGGTCACATAGCGCTGCTCGGCGAGCTGGGATTCACTCATTTG
The DNA here is from genome assembly GCF_049808615.1 of Halomonas sp. GXIMD04776. Lineage (NCBI taxonomy): Bacteria > Pseudomonadati > Pseudomonadota > Gammaproteobacteria > Oceanospirillales > Halomonadaceae > Halomonas > Halomonas sp. GXIMD04776. Next base: position 201,794 of record NZ_JBNCAN010000003.1, read on the forward strand.
AATCTAAAGGTTCAGCCCAGCGAGGAAGCCCTCGCGCTTCTTGTCGACGCCGCGCGAGATGCGTATTTCCATGCGATAAGCATGACGATGATCCTTGCCCCTCCCGGGCAGACGCTTGCTGGCTTCGATGCGAACCTGGCCACGTTAATAGCGCTACGACCGGACCAGCTCAATCTGTGTCACCCTCGCCCCGCCGGCACACGGACCAATGCCGCAGCGCTCACTCCGGCGCGTTTGCAGCACGCCATCCTGTCACTCGCGGCCGCCGGCTATGTGCATCTTGGCCTGGGCCATTTCGCCCTGACCGACGATGCCCTGGCGCAGGCTTGGCGCCAAGGCACGCTAAGCTACAACTTACACGGGTACTCTTCTCATGCGGCTTGCGATCTGATCGGCCTGGGACCGGGTGCGCTCAGCCATATAAACGATAGTTACAGCCAGAATGCCCAACAGATACCACGCTATTACAGGCATCTCGATCAGAGACAGCCGCCGATCTGGCGCGGGCATGACCTGCGTTTCGACGATCTGCTACGGCTTGACATCATCCATTGCTTGCTCTGTTGGCAGTGGCTTGACGTCACCGCGATCGAAGAGCGCTACCGCATCGTCTTTCGCAATTATTTCGCACCGGAACTGACCGCCTTGGCGCCCTTCGTTGAGGATGGTCTGGTGACGATTCAGCCCGACGCCCTCCGGCTACTGCCCCCGGGGCATCTGCTGCTGGGACGGGTGGCAGGGTTATTTGATCCTCCGCGGGGCACGTCACGGCGACGCTTGTCCCGGATCGTTTGATAATCCTCATCCGGCAGTGTCACTTGGCCGGATCATGACTGTACTGCGATCATTCGCCACCAGGAGAGCGGATCGTGGGTGATGGCGGCACCCACGATGTAAGCAAAGATCACGATAGCCACCAGCGCCGCAACTCCCCGTATGGCCGGAGTGCGACCGCGTTTGATGGCGATGGTCCCGACGCCGATATAGGCCACCAGCCCCACCAGCTTGGCCGCCAGCCAGGGTTGCCGGGTCGGCCAGGCCTCGAGCAGGATCATTAGCGTGACCCCCGCCGTCAGCAACAGGGTGTCGATCACATGCGGAAGAATGCGCACCCAACGCTGGCCAAGTTGCGGCGACCGGCGTACCGACCACCAGGCGCGCAGCACGAATAGCGCCAGGCTCAAGCCTGCTGCCAGCATATGAAGCTGTTTGATCAGCAGATAACTCGCCATGCAATCTCTCTGATTTACTGATAATGAATTTGACGCGACATCCCGATCTTATAGCATATCGCTATTATCTTTATGCTAAAAAAGCCTAACGTTAGAACTTATTTTGCATCACGGTGTCTGCATCTTGAATGATGCCAACGAATCTGGAGACCTGCCATGTGTAATCCGATCGTGACCCACTTCTTCGATGAGCCAACCAATACCTTCAGCTACATCGTTCAGGACCCCAAAAGCAATGCCTGTGCCATCCTCGACTCGGTGCTCGACTTCGACTACGCCGCCGGTCGCACCGACGTACATTCCGCCGACACCATCATCGATTTCATTAAGCGCCATGATTTATCGGCCGAATGGGTGCTCGAGACCCATGTACATGCCGACCATCTTTCCGCCGCGCCCTATCTGCACGAGAAGCTGGGAGGCAAAACCGGTATCGGCAAGAAGATCCGCGAGGTTCAGGAGACCTTCGGCAAGGCCTTCAACGCCGGCACCGAGTTTGCCCGGGACGGCAGCCAGTTCGATCGTCTGTTCGAGGAAGGTGATACCTTCACCATTGGCGGCCTGGAAGCTCGGGTACTTCACACCCCGGGGCACACCCCAGCCTGCCTGACCTACGTGGTAGGCGATACCGCCTTCGTCGGCGATACGCTATTCATGCCGGATTACGGCACCGCGCGTTGCGATTTTCCCGGTGGCGACGCCCGTACCCTGTATCGCTCGATCCAGAAGGTGCTGGCACTTCCGGCGCAGACCCGGCTATTCCTGTGTCATGACTACAAGGCGCCCGGCCGCGAGGAGTATCAGCACCAGAGTAGTGTGGCCGAACAGCGCGCGGACAACATCCACGTGCATGAAGGCGTCGATGAAGATGCCTTCGTCAAGATGCGCACCGAACGGGATGCCACCCTGGACATGCCACGTTTGATATTGCCCTCAGTGCAGGTCAACATGCGCGCTGGACAACTGCCGCCCGCCGAGAACAACGATCAGGTCTATATCAAGGTGCCCATCAATCTATTCTGAAGTCTGCATGAGCCTGGCAAACGCAGACACCCACGAGAAGAGAACATGCATGTCCTGCTGATAGAAGATGACGATCTGGTCGCCTCGGGTATTCAGGCCGGCCTGGCGGACTACGACATCGTGGCCAATCATGTCGCGACTCTGGCCTCGGCTCGGGCGGCCATGCGAACCCTGTCCAGCGATGTAGTGGTGCTGGATCTGGGTCTGCCCGACGGCGACGGCATGAATCTACTCGCGGAGTGGCGAGCCGCCGAGGTGGCCACGCCGGTGTTGATCCTCACCGCCCGGGACGCGGTCAGCGACCGAGTCGCTGGACTGCGGGGCGGTGCCGACGACTATCTGCTCAAACCCTTCGATCTGGATGAGCTGGTGGCACGATTGCAGGCACTGCTGCGCCGCGCCGCCGGGCGTTCCCGCGCCCTGATCGAGCACGGCCCTCTGTGCCTTGATCCGCTGGCCCGGCGTCTGACCCTCGACGGAAATGAAATCTCGCTGCCACGCCGGGAACTGATGCTGCTCGAGGTTTTCCTGCAGTCCCCTGGTAGCGTGCTGTCCGCGGATCAGCTCAAGGACCGCCTCTACGGCATGAACGACGAGGTCGAGAGCAACGCTCTCAACGTGCATATCCATTTCCTGCGCCGCAAGCTCGGAAGCGGGGTGATCGATACCGTCCGCGGTCTCGGCTATCGACTTGGCGGCTCCAAGGCCATCGGCGTCGATGCCAAGAGCGCCGAATGAGTCTGCGCGCACGCCTGCTGGTGACCCTGGGGCTGGCCCTGACCCTGCTATGGGGCCTGGCCGCGGCCTGGTTACTGCGCGACTTGAACGATGAGCTGGAGCGCACCCTCGATCAGCGCCTGGCCCAATCGGCCCGCATGGTGGCCGGGCTGGCCTCCACGCTGCCGGCAAACGTCTGGGATCGTGCCGAAAGGCCCCGTCTATCTATTCCTGCCATCGAAGGGCTGGCCTGCCAGGTGCAGGTTCCCGGTGGCGACATCATCGCTCGCACCCATAACGATCTGGACGACGTGCTCGAACCCCAGGCATCTGGACACAGCTATCGCCAGGTCGACGGTGTGCGGTGGCGGGTGTTCACCTACCGCCAGAATGGCCTGACCATCACCACCGCCGATCGGGTGGAGGAGCGTGACCGGCTGCTACGCAATATCCTCCTGGTCGCCGTGGTACCTTTTCTGGTGGCTCTGGTCGGCAGCCTGGTGACCCTGGCCGTGGTCATCCTGCATGGCCTGCGTCCGCTTTCTCGGCTACAGCACTCCCTGGCCCAGCGTCAACCGAACGCCCTGGCGCCGGTGACGGCTCAGGGGTTGCCCGCGGAACTGCGCCCTTTGGTCGCGACGCTCAATGACCTGCTGCTACGCATCCAGCAAACCCTCGAACGCGAGCAGCGCTTTACCAGCGACGCCGCTCACGAACTGCGCACGCCGTTGACAGCCATCAAGACACACCTGCAGATCGCCAGTCGTCGTGAAGGAGAGGCGGCCCGACAGGCCCAGGCATTGGCCGAAGAGGGAGTGGCGCGATTGCAGAGCACCCTGGAGCAGCTGTTGATGCTGGCCCGCCTGGAGGGCAGCCAGGATGATGCGCCCCGGGCCGAGTGCTGGTCGGACGCCGTGGTCGAGGACGCCTTGCTGTCTTTGGGGCCAGAGGCGCGCGAGACCATCCGCGTCGATCAGCCCACGCAACCGGTCTGTCTGGCAGGCCCCCATGAACTGGTGGTGACCGCCCTGCGCAATCTGCTGGAAAACGCCCGACGCTTCAGCCCGACGCCGGACTCGGTGCGATTGACGCTGAAGAAGGAAGATACAGGACTGGACTTCATGGTGAGCGACCTCGGAGCCGGGGTAGACGAAGCCTCCCTGAACAGGCTTACCGAACGCTTCTGGCGTCACGGCGGTGGGCACGGCAGTGGCCTGGGCCTGGCCATCGTGGCGGCCATCGTCGAACGCTTCGATGGCCATTTGACGTTCGCTCACAACCTGCCACAAGGATTGATCGCGACGTTACGGCTGCCCGAGCACCAAAACTAAGAGCCTGTTCAGGGTCTGGGCGTCCCCATCATCTTCACCAGCTCCTCTTCCCCCGGGGCACCTTGGGTTATCGACAGCCGGTCATTCTCCCCAGTGTGATAGAAGGTGCTGGGCGTGGCGCTAAGGCCCAGAGAACGCATCAGCTGATTGTTGGCGAACAGCTCGTCTTCCTCTTTCTTGGGCAGCTCGTCGAGCAATTCGATCTCATCGCCTTGCTGATGTGCACGCAATGCCTGGGCAGGATCATCAGCAGCCAGCAGAGCGACCGCCTTCTGCGGACTATCCTTCTTGAGGATACCCACCATGATATGGCGAAGCTGCACCTCCCCGGCCTCTACCCAGGGTCGCGTTTGCTCGAAGAACTTGTGGCAATAAGGGCAGTTGGGATCGGTGAAGGTATAGAGCACCCGCTCGGCATCATCGTCGCCGTCGGCGATCCAGGTACTTTCCTCGAGCTGTTGCCACAGCGCGGCGTCCTGGGGACCGCCCACCAGCTTGGCCAGAGGCTCGGCGGAAAGGTCGTTGCCCTCGGCATCAAGCAGGGTGCCGACGATGGCGTGCTGGCCATCCTCGGTGACATAGACCGCTACTTCACGGCCCTGCACACTCGCAGCGTAGCCGGTCAGTCCTGCCGGGGCCTCGAAGCGCTCGTGCACGGTCAAGCCTTGCTTTTCCAATGCCTGAACCGGTGTCGGCCACTTCGAATCATTGTCTTCTGCGACACCGGCCAAGGGCCAGAGCAGGCCAGACAGAGCGGCTAACAGCAAACCGCGGTGCAGGTGATGGTCGATCATGAAAACATCCTTTTGTCATAGGGCTTCGAATGAAGCCGTTAGCGTCTCGCTGGAAAAGTCGTTAGCGCCTCGTCGTAAAAGTCGTCAGCGTATCTTGTCGAGCATGGCCGTTAAGCTGGCACGGGAAAGCTCGCCATAATGGGTCTCGCGCAGTTTCCCCTGGGCGTCGTAGAGCAGGGTGGTGGGCATGACCTGCGAACCCACGGCCTGACCCAGGGCGCCACCGCGATCGAGCAGCAGATTGTTCAATTCCAGGGCCTCCTCTTCGAGGAAGTCGTGCACCTGGGTGGTGCCTTCGCCCTGGTTGACGAACACGAAGGTGACGTCGCTCTCCCGGCGCTGGGCCGCCTCCAGCATCGGCATCTCGCGGCGACAGGGTGGGCACCAGGTGGCCCATAGATTGATCACCAGGGGTTCGCCAGATGCTTCGGAGAGCGCCGGCAGGGATGTCGTTTCTCCGTCGAGAGCGGCCAGGTCGACCTCCGGCAATGGGCGTGCCTGTCGATCGATCAGCATCAGGCTACCCACGGCCCCTCCCCAGACCAATGCCCCCGTCAGCACCGCACTGATCAGCGCCGCTCGCTGTTGCGGCACGCGCCATAGTCGCCACAGCGTATATAACAGCGCAGCGACAAGTCCGCCGACCAGACTGAAGCCGCCATCACGGATATCGAGCATGGCCCAAAGGCTGTCGTACTCATTGAAGTAGCGCGCCACGAACACCAGGCGTGCCACCACGACACCCACCAGAAAAAGATTGATCAGCGTATCGGCAATAGAAACGCGGTGCCGGGTCGCAACCAGCACTCCAACCAGTAGCGCGATGGCACAAGCGATAATCAGCAGCAGCTGGCTGAGGCTCATCACCAGCGGGCCCAGGGCGAAGCTTTGATCGATCGAGCTCATGAGGCGTTCCTCGGTGCCTCGCGTGCCTCGTCCAGACGCTCGAGAAACTTCTCGGCACTGATCTCACCGACGATTCGCAGGTCTCGGCGCTCCTTGCCATCGGGGCCTATCAGCATAATGGTCGGGGGCCCCAAGATGCCGTAAGCCTTGAGCAGTGCCTGATCGGCGACATCGTTTCTTGTCACATCCGGGCGCAGAAGCTGCATGCTTGCCAACTCCTGCTGCACCCGAGAATCGCCAAACACTTCGTCCTCGATCACCTTGCAGGACACACACCAGTCGGCGTAGAAATCCACCAGGGTCCACTGGCCACGCTCACCGGCAAGATCGAGCTTCTGCGACAGGCCGTCGAGATCATTCACATCCGCGAAGCGGGACATGAAATCCTCCTGGACGGCTGCACTCGTCGAGCCCGACTGGAGAAACGCCAAGGGCCGATAGGGATCATCACCGCCCCCGGCGCTGCCTACCAGCATCACCGCCCCCCACAGCCCGAGGATCAGTCCGGCGCTACGAGCGACCAGCTGCCCGGGGCTCGGCACGGGGGCCTGACTCGCCTGCCACAGCGCGACGGCGATTCCTACCAGCCAGGCGCCCCACAGCCCCAGCTCGATGCTGTCCGGAATCACCCGGGCGACGAACCAGATGGCCATGCCCAACAACACGAAGCCGAACAGCACCTTGACCCGAGTCATCCAGGCTCCCGGTCGAGGCAACAGCCGCGCACCCAGGGCGCCGACCAGCAGTAGCGGCGCGCCCATACCCAAACCCAAGGCCAGCAGCGCGGTACCGCCCAGCAGGGCATCGCCGCTATCGGCGATATATAGAAGCGCACCGGCCAGGGGCGCCGTCATGCAGGGGCCGACCAGTATCGCCGAGAGCATTCCCATGGCCGCGGCGCCGCCCAAGGTACCGCCGCGCTGGCGCTGCTGCATGTTGTCGAGACGCTGACGAAGCGCCTGAGGCAGCTGCAGCTCGAAAAGTCCGAACATGGCCAGGGCCAGAACCACGAAGAGCAGCGCGAACAACCCCAGCACCCAGGGGGTCTGCAGCATCGCCTGCAGATTGGCGCCGGCCAGGGCGGCGATGACGCCGATCACGGCGTAGGTCAACGCCATGGGCAAAACGAAAGCGATGGAAAGCAGCAGGCCGCGCCTGGCACTGGCGCCGGAGCCTACCACCAGGCTCGACAGGATCGGGATCATCGGCAGCACGCAGGGAGTGAAGACCAGCAGCAGCCCCATGCCGAAGAAGGCTGCCAGGGCCCAGCCAAACGAGGCATCGGATAGCTGCGCGGCCAGGAACTGATCCTCGCCCAGCGCTGCGTCACCGGCTGGGGAATTCGCGACCGTGGCGCCTTTTTGCTCGAATTCGCTTTCTCCGGTAACGCTGTCACCGGTGACGCTCTCTTCGGCCTTGCTCATCGCCGGGCTGCTGGCGCTGGATTCACTAGCGTCGCTGGAACCAAACCACGAACCAGAATCGGAGTTAGAACCGGAATTAGAGCCAGAGCCGCTCAGGGACGAGAAGAAACCACTGCCCGCCAGAGTGCCGTTTTCCAGGCTCATACTGGCCAGATCCAGCGTGTCACGCTGCGGGGCGTAGCATAGGCCATCCTCGGCGCAGCCCTGCCAGGTCAATGCCAGGCGCTTGGCCTCCTCGGGCTCGACCCGCACCTCGAGATCCTCGTAATAGACCTCGGACTCGCCGAAATACTCATCGGTTATGATCTCGCCATCGCGCAGGGACAACGGCGCGATGGCGGAAGGCGCGCCCTCGATACCCAGGCGGTGACGATAGAGGTAGTAACCCGGCGCGATCTCCCAACGCAGCAGGACTTCATCGCCCTGCTGCTCGGCATGTAGCTTGAAGGCCTTTTCGACAGGCAGAAAATCCTGATTCGCCGCCAGAGCGCTCTGACTCAGCAAGACCAGCATCAACGGCAATAGCAACCGTATAAATAAACGCGACAGAGCACCGTCCGCCATCGAGCCACTCCATTTAGGGTAAACCCCTATTTTGACAGACGCAGATTAGCTGGGCATTAGCCATTCATTACAGCTGCCGCCGCCAGCGACTCTCGATCGTCTCCAACTCCGCCGGGCCGTAGAGCGCCTGGGCATGGCCGCCATACAGGGCCCACAGCTGGTCGCCGAAATCGAAGTGCCACCACTCGCTGGGCAGGTTGGTGAAGCCCTGTTCGCGCATGACGTGATGGAGCAGCCGTCGGCGACCCCGGGCCAGACGCTGGCGCTCATCGAGATCATCGCCCTGGCGCTCGAAATAATCGCTGTGGGAGGCCGGCACGGCTTCGTCGAATAGCGTTCCCATATCGAGCATCAAGCCATCCGCGTCGCACAGGGTCACGTCTACCGCGCCACCGGTCAGATGCGGGCTGGGCGCGTTTGAGTCGGTGCTGGGCACGGAGACGAACTCCCGGGTGCGTGCAAGAAGCACGTCATCGTCGGCGTCAGGGTGACGAGAGCGAATCGCCTCGAAAAGCGTATCGAACAGATACTGCTGGACCCGCCAGGGCCGCCAGCCATCGAGCACCACCAGGCCGAGCCCTTCGGGCAACGAACGCGCCGCGGCGAGCAGGCGCCGGTAAACCGCTTCGCGCACATAGCAATCGGTCACCGCGCCAGGAAGGCCTTGCTTGGCATAGACAGGAAAGGTTTTCAGCGGCGCGGGGGCCAGACTTACCGGCACCAGCGGCGCATCCTCCGCCAGAATGGGAATACAGTTCAAGGTCGCCCAGTCCGGCTCGGGCCGGCTGGGAATCGGCGGTGGCTCCACGCTTGCGGAGGTAAAGACAGTCTCGCTCATTGCATCATCCAAGTACGCTGGGCAACCACAGGGTCAGGGGCGGGAAAAGAATCAATATCAACAGCACCAGCACCGCGGTCAAGACGAAAGGCCAGATGGTCCGAAACAGCGCCGTGATCTCGAGACGGCTGACCGCCGCCGCGACGAACACACAGGCCCCCATGGGAGGCGTGATCAGGGCGATGGTGATGTTCAGGGTGATGATGATGCCCAGATGCACCGTATCGATGCCCGCCATCATCGCCACCGGGGCGAAGATCGGGGTCAGCAGCATCAATGCTGAGACCTCTTCCATGAACATGCCGGTGATGAAGGTGATGCCGCTGAGCATCAGCAGCACCAGGATCGGCCGATCGGTATAGGGCGCCAGCAGCTCGACAAACTGAGTGGGCACCTGGGCATAGGAGAGCAGCCAACTGATCGTCGCCGAGGCCGCCATGATCAAGAATATCGCCGAGGTGAGCCGAGTCGTCTCGACGATCGCCCGCCAGAAATCCACCGGGCGCAGATTGCCCAAGACAAGACCGCACAGGGCCACGTAAAGCGCCGTCAGCGCACCGGATTCCGTGGGTGTGACGAAGCCCAATACGATGCCGGCGACGATGATGAACGGCGCAATCAACGCCGGCAAGGCCGCCAGCGCCGCCCTGCCCAACTCAGAGACCCCAGGCCATCCACCACGTTTGGTCAAGCTCTTGCGCCAGGCGTACAGGGCATTCATCACCATGAAGGCCGCTCCCAGGACCAGCCCGGGAATCACACCGGCCAGGAACAGATCTCCCACGGAGGTATTGGTCAAGGAAGCGTACAGAATCATGAAGATGCTGGGCGGGATGATCGGCCCGATCAGCGAGCTGCCGGCGGTCAGGCCGGCAGCGAAGGCGGTGGAGTAGCCCTCCTTGCGCATCGGCGGCACCAGCAGCGCCCCCAGCGCCGAGGTATCCGCTACGGCAGAGCCGTTGACCCCGGCGAAGAACACGCTCGACACCACGTTGACGTGCCCCATGCCCCCGCGCAGATGCCCGACCAGCAGGCGCGCCAGGCCCATCAGGCGATCGGTCAAACCGCTTGCGTTCATCAGATTGCCCGCCAGGATGAATAGCGGTATCGCCATCAGCGAAAAGACATTGATGCCGCCAAAGAACTGCTGCGGCATCATGCGCGCCAGCATGCCTGGGTCGACGAACAGAAAGCCCACCACCGCCGTGGCCAACAGCGCAAGAAACAGCGGCAGGCCGAGCAGCACATGCACCAGAAAGACCGCCAGCATGGTGAGGGTCATGCGTCCTGCTCCGCCATCGTCTTAAGCGGTGCCGGCCCATACCACAGGGCGTGCCAGGCCAGCAGAGCAAAGCCGATGGGCATCGACATCATGGGGATGGTACGGCTGATGCCCAAGCCTGAGCTGGTGAACATGGCCACCGACTGGGCATAGCGATAGCTGAACAGGGCACCGCCAATGGCCAGGGCCAGCGTCAGCAGCCATTGGTACAGATTGAGCAGGCGACACAGCGGCAGCGGCAACAGCCGCTCGATCAAGGCGACCCGCATATGGCCGCCCTCCACCCACACCGCGCCGGCGGCCAGCAGCACCGCGCCGATGATCAGAAAGCGCGCCAGCTCGTCGGACCAGATGGGGGCACCGCCGGCCAGATAGCGCAGAAAGACCGCATAGAGGATGACCCCCAGATTGATCAGCAACAGGGCACTGGCGACGGTCAGCGATACCGTTCGGCTGACCGTCAGCACCCGCGTCCGTAGGGTGAGCAGCGCGCTAGCCATGGCGTGAAACGGCCGCCATCGTCACTGGGCCAGCTGGGTCATACCGGCGTCATCGAGGGCCATATCGATCCAGCGCTGCTCGATGTCCTGGGTCTTAAGCCATTCCAGGTAAGCCGGCTGCCCCTGCTCGCGAAAGGCGTTCAGATTCTCCTCGGAGGGCTCGATGATCTGCATGCCCTGCTCCTCGAGATAGGCGATGCGCTCGTCCACCTTGGCCTCATTGTGCTCCCGGGCCATGGCGTTGGCCTCGTCCACCGCCTCCAGGAAGGCCTGGCGCATCGGCTCGTCCCAGCCGTCGAGCATGGCGCCATTGCCCACCAGAAACTGATCCGAGTACTGGATGTTGGCCAGGGTCAGATAGTCCTGCACCTCGTAGAGGCTCCCTAGAATGATATACATCGGCGGATTCATCTGTCCGTCTGCCACACCGGTACGCAGGGCCATGTAGACCTCGGTCCAGGGAATCGGCGTGCCCGAGGCGCCGAAGGCCTCGTAGAGCGCCACCTGGCTGGGGTCCATGGCGCGAAAGCGCAGTCCGTCGAAATCCTCAGGGGAACGAATGGGCTTTTCATTGTTGGTGAAGGCCAGAAAACCGCCCTCCTCGACCACCGCCAGCATCTCGATGCCGGTGCGCTCGCGCAGCGTCTCGTCGAATGCCTGCCAGTAGTCGCCCTCATCGAAGAAGCTTCGCGCCGCCTCGAAATCCTCGAACAGGAAAGGAATGGCGCTGACGAAGATTTCCGGCATCACCGGTGATACCCCGGCGAAAGAGGCGATATTCAGATTTGGCGAGCTCATGGTCTGCTCCATGCGCGCCTGCTCTTCGCCGAGCTGACTGTTGGGATAGAGCTTGAGTTCAAGCTCGCCATCGGTCTTCTCCGCCACCAGCTCCTTGAGATTGGTGGCGAACAGGTGTACCGCATTCTTCTCCGGGTCCGGCGCGCCGTTGTAGCTCAGGTTCACGCTGGTCGCTGCCTGGGCGGAACCGACAAACAGCAAGGTGCTCAATAGGTATGACACTGTCAGTGTCGCTGGTAGAAAGCGCTGGAAAAGAGACATGACCCTCTCCTTGTTGTTGTGCGGATTTCATCTGCATCCAATAGGCAGTATTGGCAGACCTGCAGGGTCTGTCGAGTTTATCGATGATGAAAACGGGCTTGTAAGACGGTCCTTCGAGAAGAGCCCCCCTGAAGCCTTGAGATACACAGAATGTTTTACTCAGGCTTTTCGTGAGCTGTTCAGCCCCGTTTCACTGCGTTGTTTCCAACTCGCCGAAGCGCCCCTCGAACAGCGCCGAGGAGAGATAGCGCTCCGCGGAGTCCGGTAGCACCACGACGATGTTCTTACCCTGGTGCTCGGGCTGCTTGACGATACGTACCACCGCGCTGCAAGAGATACCGCACAGGATGCCCTCCTCCTGCATCAGACGATGGGTTATGGCCATGGCATCCTCAATTGCTCACCGTCTCCACTCGGTCGACCAGACTCAAATCCAGGTTGCCGGGAACAAAGCCGGCGCCGATACCCTGAACCTTGTGCGGCGCCGGGGTCAGCTCCTTGGTCTTGATGATGGCCCCGGACATGCCCTTGGCGGGCTCGGTCAGGACCAGACCATCGCCCCCTCGTTGACCCGATTGAGCCGTACCAGCGGCGTGTTGCCGATGGACAGCGAGTTGTCATCGTAGGTGCGCGCCATTGCGTTTCTCCTGTCAGCGTCGTTTTTCAAGACTAACACCCGATGCTCGCTTTCATCACACGAGTGATATGACGAAGCTCTTCCTCGCTGGTGACGTAGGCCGGCATGGTGTAGAGCCAGCGGCCGAAGGGCCGCAGCCAGACGCCCTGACGCCGCGCGTTATCCGCCACGCCTGCCAGGCTGGCGGCGTCGCGCATCTCGATCACCGCGGTGGCCCCCAGCACTCGCACCTCCGCTACCGCGGGATGGGCGCGCAGCGCCTCGTCCTCGAGCAGCTCCCGGCGCAGTACGCCGTTGAGCCTTTCGATCCTGCCAAGGTAGTCTTCCTGCTCGAAGACCGCCAGGCTTTCCAGCGCCACCCGGCAGGCCAGGGGGTTGCCCATGAAGGTGGGCCCGTGCATGAAGGCGTGCAGCGGGCCGTCGCCGATGAAGGCCTCGTGCACCCGGCCGGTGGCCAGAGTAGCGGCATGGCCCAGATAGCCGCCGGTGAGCCCTTTGGAGAGCACCATGATATCCGGCGACAGCCCGGCGTGGTCGGCGGCGAACAGCCGCCCGGTGCGCCCGAAACCGGTGGCTACCTCGTCGAAGATCAGCAGCACGTCGAATTCGTCGCACAGCTTGCGTGCGCCGCGCAGATAGTGGGGCGAGACCATGTTGAGCCCGCCGGCGGCCTGCAGCAGCGGTTCCATGGTAAGCGCCGCGATCTCCCGGTGATGGCGCTCCAGCACCCGACGCAGGCCGTCGAGGTCATTCTCCACCGCCTCAGGCTCGGCATCGAAGCCGGCCCGGGGCGCCGGCGCGAAATGGTGGCGCGGCAGGGCGTCGTTGAACAGGGCATGCATGCCCTCCTCCGGATCGCAGACCGCCATGCAGCCCAGGGTGTCGCCGTGATAGGCCTTCATCAGCGACAGCAGCCGGCGCTTTTCGGGCTTGCCCTGCAGATGGTGATACTGCAGCGCCATCTTCATGGCCACTTCCATGCCCACGGAGCCGCTGTCGGAGAAGAACACGTGATCGAGCCCCGGCGGGGTGATGCGCACCAGCTCCCGGGCCAGGCGCTCCGCGGGCTCGTGGGTCAACCCGCCCAGCATCACGTGGCACAGCTCGCCGGCCTGCTCGCGGATCGCCGCCACCAGCCGCGGATGGGCGTAGCCGTGAATCATGCACCACCAGGAGCAGGTGGCGTCCAGCAGGGTCTCGCCGCTGTCCAGATGGAAATGCGCGCCCTCGCCGCCCACGACCCGGGGCGGGGGCCGCTGGGTCTTGAGATGGGCATAGGGATGCCAGACCGGTGAGTTCATGGGCTCTCCTTTCGAGACAAAGACAGGGGCAATCGAAGATGGCGCGCCCCGACCCGGGCCAGCGCTTCGGGCGTATCGGCGGCGAGCCGGGGCACCACCCCCAGGCAGGGGCCGGGCAGGTGCCGGTCGAGAGTCGCCAGGTTGGCGCGATAGATCGCCTCGTCGGCGGCAAAGTCCGCGTCCAGCAGATTGCCCACCCACCCCGCCAGGGGCAGGCCGTCGGCGCGAATCGCCTCCGTCGTGAGCCGCGCCTGGTTCAGACAGCCCAGTTCGAGGCCCACCACCAGAATCACCGGCAGGGCCAGACGTGTCGCCAGCCCGGCCAGATCCTCCTGATCGTTGAGCGGCACCCGCCAGCCCCCGGCGCCTTCGATCAGGGTCAGATCCCGGGGCTCGGCCAGCCCCGGCGACAGCGCCCGGGTCAGGATGTCCAGGGTCACGTCCTGACCCGCCTGGCGGGCCGCCAGATGCGGCGCGATGGGCGGGACGAAAGCCACGGGATTGATGTGCGCATAAGCCAGGCCGGGGTGACTTTGGGCCTGCAGCGCCAGGGCGTCGACGTTGCGCAAGCCTTGCGGCGTGGCGTGGCAACCCGAGGCCACCGGCTTGAGCCCCAGGGTGGTCAGCCCCAGGGAGCGGGCCCGGGCCAGCAGGGCGCAGGCGACGAGGGTCTTGCCCACGTCCGTGCCGGTGCCGGTCACGAAGAAAGTGGTCATGACTCAGCCTTCAATTGCAGGGTGAACAGGTGATAGCTGACCGGCAGCCCGGCGGGGGCGCGCAGCGCCTCGTAGCGCTTTTCGGCACGGACGAGTTCGGCGCGCCGGCGTCGTATCCCGGGCCGAGCCACCTGGTTCTCCAGCTCCAGCAGGTCGTTGGCCCCGGGCAGAAGACTTGCCATACCCACCGGCGTTACGCTTGGCAGCTGAGCCAACGCCGGCTGCATCTCGATTGCCCCGTCTTCTGCCAACTG
>NZ_JBNCAN010000004.1:0-211607 GCF_049808615.1 Halomonas sp. GXIMD04776
AAGGAGGCGGTGGGCATGGTACATTTTGTCATGGCGGCTGATGCGGTTGATTCTGGTGTAGGAGCTTGAATTATAACCGATTTTCAGCCGCTTTTTTCATGCCCGATGCAATATCCGGGATAGGTGTCCAGGAAGCGCTCATCCTCATGACGCTGCTGCACATAGACTTTCAATACCTTGTCGATAACGCTTGGCACATCCTCACGGAAGAAAGAGGGGCCCAATATCTTGCCCAGGGAGGCGTCGTTGTAGGAGTTGCCGCCCAGAGATATCTGGTAGTACTCCTCTCCTTTCTTGTCGACGCCGAGAATGCCGATGTTGCCGACATGGTGGTGGCCACACGCATTCATGCAGCCGGAAATATTCAGGTCCAGCGGGCCCAGATCGTAGAGATAGTCCAGATCGTCGAAGCGCTCCTGAATCGCCTGGGCGACGGGGATGGATACTGCGTTGGCCAGACCGCAATAGTCGCCGCCCGGGCAGCAGATGATATCGTTCAGGGTGCCGACGGTAGGGTTGGCCATACCCAGGTCCTGCAGCTTATGCCACAGCACCTCGATCTCATCCACCGGCACATCGGAAAGCACCAGATTCTGCTGATGAGTCACGCGCAGCTCGCCAAAGCTGAAGGCATCCGCCAGGTCCGCCACCGCCTCCATCTGATCGGTGGTCACATCTCCCGGCGCATGCTCACGACGCTTGAGGGATAGGGTGACGGCTTTATAGCCGGACACGATATGGTCGGTGACGTTATTGGTTACGAAGCGGGCGAAAGCGCGATCGTTCTGGCGCAACTGTTCGTAAGCGGCGAGGGCGGCTTCGCTGACTGCCCGGCGCTGCGGCTCAGGAAAGTGAGCCCGCGCACTCTCGATTGCCGCCTGATTGAGGGTCTGAGGACCATCTTTGAGATGCGCCCACTCTTTCTCGACACGCCGTCGATACTCATCAATGCCCAGGGCCTTGACGAGGATCTTGATGCGCGCCTTGAACTTGTTGTCACGACGACCGAACTGGTTGTAGACGCGAACGCAGGCCTCGAGATAGGTCAGCAGATGCTGCCAGGGCAGGTCATCACAGACGACGTCACCCAGCATGGGGGTGCGGCCCATGCCGCCGCCCGCCAGCACACGAACACGCAGCTCACCCGCATCGTTATGCCATAGGCACAGCCCGATATCATGCACCTGAATGGCGGCACGATCGTGATCTGCCCCTGTCACGGCGATCTTGAACTTGCGCGGCAGATAGGCGAATTCCGGATGAAGAGTCGACCATTGGCGGATCAATTCACACCAAGGGCGCGGGTCTTCCACCTCATCACCGGCAATGCCGGCGAATTGATCCGTGGTGGTATTGCGAATGCAGTTGCCGCTGGTCTGGATGGCGTGCATCTGCACCTGGGCAAGTTCCGCCAGAATATCCGGAATGTCTTCCAGCTTGGGCCAGTTGAGCTGCAGGTTCTGACGGGTAGTGAAATGCCCGTAGCCGCGATCGTAACGTCGAGTAATATCGGCTAGTGTTCGTAATTGTCGGCTGGACAGCATGCCGTAGGGGATGGCGATACGCAGCATGGGCGCATGGCGCTGAATATACAGACCGTTTTGAAGACGTAGGGGAAGAAATTCGGTCTCGCTCAAGCGACCGGCCAGATAACGCTCCATCTGGTCGCGGAACTGAATCACGCGTTCGTCGACGAGGGTCTGGTCATAGGTGTCGTACCGATACATACGGGCATATCCGTTCTGTAAGCGCGCTTGGTCAGGGCATAAAGAGCTTATGTAATGGGCACGACCATACATTGCCATAGATATTCTGTGAAAGAATAAATAAGCATTCCATTTGATCTTAAGGTTATTAAAAATCCAGGCTCTGAAGGATATGACGCAAAGATATCAGCAGAATGCATATCACTTTTAACTAGATTGCATTTGCGTGATATCAAGAATATAGCCTAGCCTGACGGTCGATTGATTAGAAATTAGGCCGTTCAGTGAGACAAGGCCTGTATTGACGCTTGTCCATCGCGGGTCACATGGACTGTTGCAAAAGGATGAACGACATGGCGAAGACACATCAAACCATCAATCCGGCTACCGGCGAGACCATCGCCACCTATGAGCTGCTCAGCGACGAGCAGGCGCTGCAGGCCGTTCGTGACTCACACGAGGCCTTTCTTGAATGGCGAAAGACTAGCCTCGAGGAGCGCGGGAATATCCTGCGTGAGATCGCCAGGCGCCTGCGAGCGAAAAAGGATGAATACGCTGCGCTCATGACCCGGGAAATGGGCAAGCCGATTTCCCAGGGCGGTGACGAGATCGAGCTATGCGCCGCGATCTGCGAATACAGCGCTGATACCGCGCCCAAGGAGTTGGCCGACGAGGAGCGCGAACTCGAAGGCGGCCGTGCGCTGGTCAGCTATCAGCCGATCGGCGTGATCCTGGGTATTCAGCCCTGGAATTTCCCGTTCTATCAGGTGGTTCGCTACAGCATCGCCAATATCATGGCGGGCAACACCGTGCTGTTGAAGCACGCGCCTAACGTCTGGGGATCGGCGGTAGAGATCGAAAAGGTCTTCCTGGAAGCCGGCTTGCCGGAGAACGTGTTCCGCAATCTGCTCATCGACGCGGATCAGGTCAATCAGCTCATCGAGCACGAATACGTGCGCGGCGTGACCCTCACCGGTAGCCCGCGGGCGGGCAGCGCCGTGGCAGCCAAGGCCGGCGAGTGCCTGAAGAAGTCCGTGCTGGAACTGGGCAGCAACGATGCCTTCCTGGTGCTCGACGACGCGGACATCGATCTGGCAGCGGAGACCTGTGCCCAAGGCCGCATCTATAACAATGGCGAAACCTGCGTGGCCGCCAAGCGCTTCATCGTGGTGGATTCCGTCTATCAGCAGTTCCGCGACAAGTTCGTCGAGAAGATGCGCCAGATCGAATACGGCGATCCGACCGACGAGAACACCATGCTCGGCCCGATCGCTCGGGACGATCTGCGCGACACCCTGCACGATCTGGTCAAGCGCTCCATCGATGCCGGTGCCACGTGCGTGTTCGGGGGCGAGATTCCGGATGGTCCGGGCTATTTCTACCCCAGCACCGTGCTGGAAGACTTGAAGCCCGGCATGCCCGCCTATGACGAAGAGCTGTTCGGTCCGGTGGCGTCCTTGATTCGGGTGAAGGACGAGGACGAAGCCATTCGCGTGGCCAACGACTCGCGCTACGGCCTGGGCGGCGGCATCTTCTCCAAGGACGAGAAACACGCCATCGATATCGCGCGCAACCTGTTCGATACCGGCATGGTCAACATCAACGGCTATCGTCTGGCCCAGCCGCAGCTGCCCTTCGGCGGCGTCAAGGACAGCGGCTACGGCCGTGAGCACGGCGGCTTCGGCATGAAGGAGTTCGTCAACGTCAAGTCGGTGATGATCGTCGACTGATCTGCGCCTCGATCGTTACGATCGTTGCGCATATCACGCAATGCAAGCGCCCGCATACGGAAGGATGCGGGCGCTTTTTTATACTGCTGCAGCATGCTTACTTTCTTGCCCTTAACAGTTCTGCGGGTATGACACTGACGGCATAATCCACGAAGGCGCGCACCGCCGGGCGCATCAGCCGTCGCGATGTGAAGGCCAGATGAACGGGCACGCGGCGAGCGAACCATCGAGGGAGCACCCGTTGAAGTCGACCTTCATCGACATCGGCCTGGGCAACGATATCCGGTAGCACCACGATCATGTCGCTCGAGAGGGCTGCCGCCTTGAGTAGCCAGGGATTCATGCAGACCAGTTTGGGCGTTATGGCAACCTTACGACCTTCTCCTGTCTCCGAGGTAAGACCTAGCTCAGGTGTCTGACCAAAACCTGCATGCAGTAATCCCAGCCGAAAGTCACGCAACCCATCGACAGTGGTGGGCATGGATTGTTCGTTGACGGCAAGAGCGGATTGATAAAGGCCGGCATGGGCGGTGCCCAAGGATCTGGCAATGAGATCGTCGTTCTCGGGTGGGCCAATGCGAACGACCACATCGACGTTTTCCTCGACGAGATCGACACGTCGGTCGGACAGCGCGATGTCGAGATCGCAATCGGGATAGCGATTCAAGAAGTCGGTGACCACCGAGCCGAAAATCGCCTGGCCGAAGATGACGGGTGCACTGATCCGAATCGTACCGCTGGGTTTATCACGTAGGTTATCAAGGCGAAGGTCGACCGTCTCGGCTTCACTGAGCAGTTGTAGCGCATGATTGGCCGCCACCAAGCCCGCCTCGGTGATACGCACGACCCGCGAACTCCTCTCAAAAAGGCGCAGTCCGGCGCGTTGCTCCATGCCCGCAACGCGCCGGCTCAGCGTCGCCGCAGGCAACTTGAGTGCTCTTGCGGTATCCACGAAGCTCAGTCGATTGCGCAACTCCGCGAGGATACGGGCATCGGTCAGGTCGTTGATGATCATTTCATTTCTGACAACGTACCGATCCGTTTTGCTCGCTTGTTTCGCTTATCTGGGTTGTCAATACTTCTCTCAGCCGGTCTCGCCAAGCGGTTATGTTGGGCCGGGCACGGGTGGGTTTCGAATCGAATAGCGGCCGTTGGGCGCCTAGCGAGGTGGGCAAAGATGAGTATCCCCAGTTCTGACTTGAACAAGGACAACTGCGTTTTCCTGATGGTAGATCACCAATCGGGTCTGCTGCAGTTCTTGCCATCCATCGATCCATTGCAACTCAAGAACAACATTATTGGTCACGCGCGCACGGCCAAGGCCTTCAATATTCCGGTGATCATGGGGACCAGCTGGCCCGATGGGCCTAACGGGCCGACGATGCCGGAGTTGAAAGCGCTTTTTCCGGAGGTCGAAGTGATCGATCGTCCCTTTGTCAACTTCTGGAAAGACGATGCTTCCCGTAAGGCGGTGGAAGAGACGGGGCGCAAGAAGCTGGTAATCTCGGGGTTGGCCACCGAGGTGTGTGCCGCCTTCCCAGCCATCTCGGCGCTGCGCGATGGCTATGAGACCTATGTGGTGATCGATGCCTGTGCCGATTTCAACCCGCTGATCACGCAGGTGACGACACAACGCTTGGCGGCGGCAGGGGTGATCGTGACCACCTGGGTCGCCGTGCTTGCCGAATTGGCCTCTAATACGCAAGAAAATGGTGTGCACATTGGTCGCCTCTTGAGCGATCACGTGGGGCAGTACTATGCCGCCATGAACAACTTCATCGGAGTTGCCAGCAACGCGGACGAGGTGAAAGCCGGACTTGGGCTGACGGGCAACCCACCGATATCGGCAGTCGGCGTATGAGACGTCGACGCTGGCATCAGATCGCCAGCCATTGCCAGCGTCGGCGTTGCCAGATAAGCGCAAACCATAGTGAATTCAGGCAGCGATAACCCAGCTGCACCCACCAGATGCCGATCAGCCCATAGCCAAGCCCCACGCCGATCCACCAGGCTAAGGGCAGAAAAATCAGCCACTGCATGCACAGCGTGACACTCATCACGGTGCGGTTGGCGCCAGCGCCGAGTAGGGCCTGAGCGAGGACCAGGGCGGCGGCATCGAGGACGATCATCAGCGCCGTGAGCTGCAGAGGCAGGCGCCCCAGAGCAATCAATGCTGGGTCGTGCAGAAACAGCGCGAGCACGGCGTCGGGGAGCAATAGCATGGGCAGCGCCAGTAGTGCGAGACACGTCCAGGCGATACGCACCACATCCCAGCCCCAGCGATGAGCATCTTCCGGCGTCTCACGCCCCAGCGCCTGGCCCACCAGGCTCATGGCGGCAAGCCCCAATCCCACACCCGGCAGAATCAGCAGCAGTGATAGATTGACCAGCACATGACCGACCGCCACGCTGGCAGTATCGATCTGGCTCAGGATCCAGAACAGCACCGCATAGCCCGCAGCAAACCACCATTGTTGAAAGGAGTGGGGAGACGCCAGGCGCAACGTCGTCATCAAGATATTCCAATCCGGCAGTTGCTGCAGATAGCCGCTCATACGTGCGCGAAGTCCCGTATGACGGGCCCAGAATACAACGCCTGTGAACATTGCAAGGGTCGTACCGGCCCCAGCGCCGGCAGCGCCCATCTCGGGCAGACCGGCGATCCCGAATATCAGGCCAATACTCGCCAGTATGTTGACTCCATGCATGATCAGGATGATGCGCAGATAGATGCCGGTCTGTTGGATGCCGTTCCAGTAACCGCGAAAGCACAGCATCATGGCCACCGGCACCAGGGATACAACGCGCCAGCGGAAGTACTCGACGCCCACGTTCTGTATTGCTTGTTGCTGATTGATCAACCCCAATAACCACTGCGCTTGCCATAGGCAAAGCAGAGTAATAGGAAGTGCCACGGCCAAGGCGATCATTAGACCGGCATTCAATGCCAGGGCACGCCGGGTGATGTCCTCCTCGCCGTGGCGGCGTGCGGTCTGGGCCTGTACGCCGGAAGAGAGGCCGAACACCAGCGCCGTGACCATGAACATCGTGTAACCGCCAATACCGACACCCGCCAGGGCCGTCTTCCCCAGCGACCCGACCAGGGCGGCGTCGATCAGGTTGATCAGGCTCTGGGTGAGCATGGCGCCAATGATCGGCAAGGCCAGCTTGAGGATGGTCTGGCGTCGCGACGTATCTGGAATCATTCCGGGTCGTAGGAGAGCACTGGTGACAACCAGCGCTCGAGTTCGCTCAGCGGCATTCTCTTGCGCTCGGCCAGCGCCTCGACCTGATCGCGGGTGATCTTGCCGGTGGAGAAGTACTTCGACTCGGGGTGCGCGAAGTACCAACCCGACACCGCCGCTGCCGGCCACATGGCGAAGCTATCGGTGAGGATCATGCCGGTATTGTCGGTGGCATCCAGCAAGCGGAACAGCGTCGCCTTCTCGGTATGATCCGGACAGGCCGGATAACCGGGAGCAGGGCGGATGCCCTGGTATTTTTCGGCGATCATGGCGTTGTTGTCGAGGCTTTCCTCCGGCACGTAGCCCCAATATTCTTTGCGCACTCGCTGATGGATGCATTCAGCAAAGGCTTCGGCGAGACGGTCGGCCAGGGCCTTGACCATGATGGCGTTGTAGTCGTCGCCGGCGGCCTCGTATTGTTTTGCCAGCTCGTCGGCACCGTGGCCGGTGGTCACCGCGAAGCCGCCAATCCAGTCTGGCTTGCCGGATTCTTTTGGCGCGATGAAATCCGCCAGGCTGTAACAGATGCCGTCCCGGTTCTTGGTCATCTGCTGACGAATATGGTGCAGATGCTCGACGACCGTCTCCCGGGAGTCGTCCGCATACACCTCGATGACATCGTCATCGACGCTATTGGCCGGCCACAGGCCGATCACGCCTCGCGCGTTGATGTGCTTCTCATCAACCAACTTGCGCAACATGGTCTGGGCATCGTCGAACAGGTTGCGGGCCGCTTCGCCGACCACCTCGTCGTCGAGGATCTTGGGGTATTTGCCACTCAGCTGCCAGCTCAGGAAAAACGGCGTCCAATCGATGAATTCGACCAGCTCCTCGAGATCGTAGTGCTCGAACACCTTGAGGCCTGTAAGGGTCGGCGCCGGGGGTGTATACGCCTGCCAATCTGGCTGAAAACGACGTTTACGAGCCTCGGCGTAGGAAAGATCCGCCGCCTTGGGCCGGCGCTTGGCATTGCGTTCGCGCACCTTTTCATACTCGGCATGAATGTCGGCGACATAGGCCGGCTTGTGCTCAGGCGAGAGCAAACGGCTGGCCACACCCACCGCGCGAGACGCATCGGTGACATAGATCACTGGCTGTTCATATTGCTGATCGATCTTGACCGCTGTGTGGGCCTTGGATGTCGTGGCGCCGCCGATCAGCAGCGGTAGTTCAAACCCTTGACGCTGCATCTCCTTGGCCACATGCACCATCTCGTCCAGGGATGGGGTGATCAATCCTGATAGACCTATGATGTCAGCCTTTTCGTCCTTGGCGGTCTGCAGGATTTTCTCTGCCGGTACCATGACGCCCAGATCGACGACATCGTAGTTGTTGCACTGCAGAACCACGCCGACGATGTTCTTGCCGATATCGTGAACATCCCCTTTGACCGTGGCCATGACGATCTTGCCCTTGGTCTGGGTGTCCTCATTCTTTTCGGCTTCAATGAAGGGGAGGAGATAAGCGACCGCCTGCTTCATGACCCGGGCAGACTTGACCACTTGAGGCAGGAACATCTTGCCGTCGCCGAACAGGTCGCCGACCACGTTCATGCCGTCCATCAGCGGACCTTCGATGACTTCGATGGGACGCGGCACACGCTGTCGCGCGAGTTCGGTGTCTTCTTCTATATAGGCGGTAATACCCTTGACCAGGGCGTGCTCAATGCGCTTTTCGACCTCCCAGCCACGCCATTCGAGATCTTCCTTCTTGGGGCCATTTCCGGCCTCACTCTTGTAGCGTTCCGCAAGGTCCAGCAGCCGCTCTGTACCGTCTTCCCTACGATTGAGTACCACGTCCTCCACTGCGTCACGCAGCTCCTTGGGCAGGTCGTCATAGACTGCCAACTGACCGGCATTGACGATGCCCATGGTCAGCCCGGCTTTGATCGCATGATAGAGGAAGACGGAGTGGATCGCCTCGCGCACGGTGTTGTTGCCGCGAAACGAGAAGGAGACGTTGGAGACGCCGCCGGAGAGCATGGCGTGAGGCAGATTCTCGCGAATCCATCGACAGGCTTCGATGAAATCGACGGCGTAATTGTTGTGCTCCTCGATACCGGTGGCAATGGCGAAGATATTGGGATCGAAGATGATGTCCTCGGCGGGAAAGCCGATATCATCCACCAGCAGGCGATAGGCCCGCTCGCAGATCTCTGTCTTGCGTGTCAGGCTGTCTGCCTGGCCGTCTTCGTCGAAGGCCATGACCACGATGGCGGCGCCAAAACGCCGGCAGGCGCGGGCCTGTTCCCGGAAAGCGTCTTCGCCTTCCTTCAGCGAGATCGAATTGACCACCGCCTTGCCCTGGACGCACTTGAGCCCAGCCTCGATGATCTCCCACTTCGAGGAGTCGATCATGATCGGCACGCGGGAAATATCCGGCTCCGAGGCGACCAGGTGCAGGAAGTGCACCATCGCCTCCTGGGAGTCGAGCATGCCCTCGTCCATGTTGATGTCGATCACCTGGGCACCGTTCTCCACCTGCTCCAGGGCGACTTCCAGGGCGGTGGTGAAATCTTCTTCCTTGATCAAGCGCTTGAAGCGGGCGGAGCCCGTGACGTTAGTGCGCTCGCCGACGTTGACGAACAGCGCGTCGGCCTCGATGTTGAAGGGCTCGAGTCCCGACAGGCGACAGGCTTTGGATCGTTCGGGAATCCGGCGTGGCGCAATGCCATCGACCGCATCGCGAATCGCGCCGATATGCTCCGGGGTGGTGCCGCAGCAGCCGCCGATGATATTGCATAAGCCGCTTTCGGCGAATTCGCGAATGATGACCGCCATCTCTTCGGGGTCTTGGTCGTACTCACCGAATTCGTTGGGCAGCCCCGCGTTGGGGTGTGCGGAAACCAGGGTGTCGGCCTTGCTGGAAAGCTCTTCCAGGTAGGGGCGCAACTCCGCTGCCCCCAAGGCGCAGTTCAAACCCACGGAGAAGGGTTGGGCATGACGCACCGAATTCCAGAACGCCTCGGTGGTCTGGCCCGACAGGGTGCGGCCCGAGGCGTCGGTGATGGTGCCGGAGATCATCACCGGCAGGCGCTGGCCGCGTTCATCGAACAGCTCTTCGAGGGCGTAGATCGCCGCCTTGGCGTTCAGGGTGTCGAAGATGGTCTCGATCATGATGAAGTCGGCCCCCCCCTCGATCAGGGCGGTAGCGGCTTCATAGTAATTCTCTCTTAGCGCATCGAAGGTGACATTGCGCTTGGACGGGTCGTTGACGTCCGGCGAAAGCGAGGCGGTGCGACTAGTAGGGCCGAGCACACCGGCCACGTAGCGCGGCACGCCGGTCTCTTCACCGACCTCGTCGCATACCTGACGCGCCAGGCGGGCGGACTCGCGATTGAGTTCGACTACCAGCTCTTCCATGCCGTAATCGGACTGGGACAGGCGCGTGCTGTTGAAGGTGTTGGTCTCGATGATATCCGCGCCGGCTTCGAGGTAATCGCGGTGAATGCGTCGCACCAGTTCGGGCTGGGTCAGCGCCAGCAGGTCGTTATTGCCCTGCAGCTGCGATGGCCAATCGGCAAACCGCTCGCCGCGAAACTCCTCCTCGCTCAAGCGGGCGTTTTGTAGCATGGTGCCCATACCGCCATCCAGGATCAGAATGCGATTCGATAAGGCGTTTCTTAGAGCGGCGGGAATAGCATGAGAAGTAGCAGCGGCCATGGTTAGCGTCAGTCTCCAGCGTTCGGGGATATGCGTGCGCGTTATCCGGGCGCATCACAGTCTAAAAGATGTTAGAAATTGTCTGAATATCTTAGCAGAAAGCGCATAGGGCGGGGCACCAGGCTATAACCAAGTATTTCACTCGGGATTGTGTTGTGAGGGGATTTTTCTTACCATTGGAGTCAGAACTTTCATGATGAGTCGATTCCATGAGCGAGAACATCCAGATTACCGACAGCGCACAAGACTATCTTGCAGAGCTGCTATCGAAGCAGAATGTCGAAGGCATTGCGGTACGCATCTTCATCACTCAGCCGGGCACGCCCTATGCGGAGACCTGCCTCGCCTATTGTCGTCCTGGCGAAGAAGAGCCTAGTGACGAGAAACTGACTCTCGAAAAGATCACGGTATTCCTCGACAAGAATAGCCTGCCGTTCCTCGAAGAAGCGGTCGTCGACTTCAATGCGGATCGCATGGGCGGCCAGCTGACCATCAAGGCGCCCAATGCCAAGATGCCCAAGGTCAATGCGGACAGCCCGCTGGAAGATCGCGTCAACTACATCCTCTACAGCGAGATCAACCCGGGCCTGGCGGCCCACGGTGGCGAGATTCGCCTGATCCAGTTGGCGGAAGAGAACATCGCCGTCCTGCAGTTCGGTGGCGGTTGTCAGGGCTGCGCCGCCGTCGATCTGACGCTCAAGGAAGGGGTGGAAAGAACACTGCTTGAACGCATTCCCGAGCTGGCCGGTATTCGCGATGTGACGGACCATTCGGATACCACCAACGCCTACTACTGATAGTCCAGGCAATATAGCGGCTGAAGCGGGCCACCCAGGGGGTGGCCCGCTTTTTTGTGCTCATGCCTGGCCATCGCTCGTCATGTGCGCCACTGAGCTATGTGACATCGCTCTTGATCGTCGCTCGCCCACGGCGAACCGCACCAGGCCCCATGCCAAAAAAGCGGCTGAAGGCGCGCCGAAACGAGGTGGGTTCATCGTAGCCACAGGCTGCGGCGACTTCCGCCACGCTCGCGCCGGACTCCTGTAGCAGGCGTTTGGCGCGGTGCATGCGCAGCGCCATCAAATAACGCATTGGGGGCATACCCACGATATCGTGAAATGTCGTGCTGAACGTCGTTCGCGACATCGCCGCCTCGGCGGCCATGCGCGCAATGCTCCAAGCCTGGCTCGGATCTCGATGCACCGCTGCAAGCGCTCGTGACAGACGTGCGTCCTGCAGCGCGGCCAACAGACCCCGTGGGTTCTCGGCTTGACCCAGCACTTGCCGCAGGATAGTGACGAACAATGATTCCGCCAGCCGGTTCAGCATCAGTTGCCGACCCGGGGCACGGCCGCGAGCTTCTGTCAGCAACAGTCGCGCGCAAAGCCCGAGCGTGTCTGTTTCGGCTTCCTGCTCACTCGGGACCAGCACGTAGTCGGGTAGCGCGTCCAGAATCGGGTTATACCGACGTTCGCCAAAGTCGAAATAGCCGCAGAGCACCGTGGTCGAGGTATCGCTGCCGACGCTCGGATCGCGATCCGGCGTGATCAAATGCCAGCGCCCGAGCGGTATCAGCACCAGATCGCCCGCCTGTAATGGCACCGGTGCTCGATCATTTCCCAGCTGCAGCCAGCAGTGTCCACGTCCAACCAGGTGGAACGAGGCCTTTTGCCCGCCGGCGGTATCCAGCTGCCAGGCACCGCAGTAGTCGTCATAGGCAAATACTTCGGCTTCGAGCTGTACGCTATCGAGGATGCCGGACAGCAAATCGTTTTCCGATTTATATGTCATAAAAATAGCGTTATTTGATGCATTTTTTTGTCAACCCCGAATTATTATACACGTGGTGAAGCAAACAGCTGCATCCCGAAGCGGTTTATGTGCAACGGGACCGATAAATCCAAACCGTGGCTGCCAGCGACGTCAGCCCAAGGAAACCACCATGAACACTCAGACAATCAACCCGAACCGTTCTGCCACTGCGTCCGCCTTGAGCGTACGCCTGACAACCCTGGGTGAAACCCTGATGCGCTATAGCATCGTCGTGGTGCTGAGCTGGATTGGCGCCATGAAGTTTACCGGCTATGAGGCCGGCGCAACCGAAGGGTTGGTCGCGAGTAGCCCATTCACGGCTTGGTTATATGGCGTGTTGTCGTTGCAGGCGACGTCGAATCTTATCGGCTTCATCGAGATCGCTACCGCGGCTGCATTAATCGCCGGCACCTGGTCGGCAAGGGTGGCCGTGATAGGCGCTGCTGCCGCAACGTTTACCTTTCTGCTCACGAGCAGCTTCTTGATCACCGCACCGGTCTGGGAAGTCTCGCTAGGTGGAGCCCCAGCGCTATCGGTACTTCCAGGACAATTCCTTCTCAAGGATCTCGTTCTGTTAGCAGCAACCTTCTTTCTACTCGGTCGAGCACTGTCGCGCCTCGGAAAGTGACGTACATTCTTGAACCCTAGACACTCGGTAACGCCTTTGGACTCTCTGTTGGCACTTCCGATAGAGAAGCGCCAACATTTTCTTACCGCACCGGCTTATTACACGAAATGAGGTGGTCTAATGTCCCGACAGAAGATCGAATTCACTAACGCAGAAGGTATCAAGCTCGCTGGTCTTCTGGAGTCTCCCGACGACCAGGCGCCGTCCAGCTATGCGCTCTTTGCCCACTGTTTTACCTGCGGCAAGGACGTGGCGGCAGCGTCGCGCATCGCACGTGCGTTGGCTCGGGAAGGGATTGCGGTGCTGCGCTTCGATTTCACCGGTCTGGGCAGTAGCGACGGTGATTTCGCCAACAGCAATTTTTCCTCCAACGTGCAGGATCTGATTGCGGCGGCGGATTACCTGCGCGCCGAGCATGCGGCCCCGCGCTTGTTGATTGGTCACAGCCTGGGTGGGGCGGCGGTGCTGAGTGCGGCACAGCATATTGGCGAAGTCGAGGCCGTCTGCACCATTGCGGCACCGGCCACCGCGGATCATGTGCGACACCTGTTCACGAGCGCGTTGCCGGAGATCGAGCGCACTGGCAGAGCCCAAGTCAAGCTCGGTCTGCGAGAATTCAGCATCAAGAGGCAGTTGCTGGACGACCTGGATGAATACGTCACCCTCGAACATATCGGCCGTCTGCGCCGTGCGTTGCTGGTCTTTCATTCCCCGGTGGACGAGATTGTTTCCATCGATGAAGCGGCCACCATTTATCAGGCGGCCAAGCACCCCAAGAGTTTCGTGTCGCTGGACAAGGCGGATCATCTGCTGAGCAATCCCCGGGACGCCGACTATGTTGCGGCTACGCTCGCGGCCTGGGCCAGCCGCTATATCGCGCCGGTGCAATCCCCAGCTCGAGCTCAAGTCCAAACCAAAGCGGGAACAAGCGCAGCACCTGAAGTCGCGGCCGGCGAGGTGCTGATTACCGAAGATGATCACCAGTTCCTGCGTGGGCTGTATACCGCGAGTCACCATCTGCAGGCGGACGAGCCGGTGTCCTATGGGGGCGGCAACGCCGGGCCGACGCCCTATGATCTGCTGTTGATGAGCCTGGGTGCCTGTACGTCCATGACACTGCGGATGTACGCAAACCGCAACGAAATTCCGCTGGAGGATGTGCAGGTTCGTCTGGTCCACGAGCGCATACACGCCGATGACTGCGCCGAGTGCGAAGGGAAGAGCGGGCGAATCGAACGCATTACCCGGCGCATTCGCCTTGTCGGGAATCTGGATGACAAACAGACCGGTCAGCTAATCCGTATTGCCGATCGTTGCCCGGTGCATCGCACGCTCGAGGCAGGTCCGGTTATCTCGACGATTGAGGATAAAGAAAACACTTGAATACGGTTTTTGAATCCCTCGGGACTCACTGAGCAACGCGTCAATGTCATTCAAGAGGATATCGATCTTGCGGTTCATCAGTTGGCATTGGCAGGTAGCGGTATTGCGTTGTTACCGCGTTACTTGGTCGATCTCGATCTCCAAGAGGGCAGGCTCATAAGGAGCCCTGTCTTTTTTGCGCATGCTTACTTGACTTGGGTCTATGAAATGCCGTTCTAAGGCAGGACCTCTTTTCAAAGCGGCTTACAATGGAGGATGGCAAGCGCGTTCTGCGCGGATCGGTGACGACGTGATGATGGGGGGAGAATCATGGATCGCAAGACGCACATAAACCTCTGGTACGTGGTGCTGGCCATCTTTGCCCTGATGCTGTTTCAGGATTGGTGGACGACCACCAATCGGGTTGAGAAAATTCCCTACAGCGAGTTCGAGAGCCTGTTGGAAAACGAACGGATCGACGAGGTCATGATCGGACCGGAATCGATCAGAGGCACACTCAAGAGTCCGTTGGAGAGCGGCAACCAGCAGTTCGAAACCACCCGTGTCGATCGTGATCTGGCCCAGGACCTGGCCAAGTACGACGTGACCTTCGCGGGTGACATTCCCAATACCTTCGTTCGTGATCTGCTGTCATGGATCGTTCCTCTGGTCTTCTTCTTTGCCATCTGGATGTTTCTCATCCGCCGTCTGGCGGAGCGCCAGGGAGCAGGCGGTCTGATGTCCGTGGGCAAATCGAAGGCCAAGGTCTACGTCGAGAAAGATACCAAGACTACCTTCGGCGATGTGGCCGGGGTTGATGAAGCCAAGCACGAACTGCAGGAGATCGTTTCCTTTCTCACGTCCTCGGAGCGTTACAAGCGCGTGGGCGCACGGTTGCCGAAAGGCGTTCTCCTCGTCGGCCCACCCGGTACGGGTAAAACATTGCTAGCCCGAGCAGTGGCAGGGGAGGCCGGCGTACCCTTCTTTTCCATTTCCGGCTCGGAGTTCGTCGAGATGTTCGTGGGGGTGGGAGCCGCTCGGGTACGCGATCTCTTTGAGCAGGCGCGCAAGGCAGCGCCCAGCATCATCTTTATCGACGAACTGGATGCACTGGGGCGCGCACGTGGTGTTGGCCCCTACTCCGGAGGCCATGACGAGAAGGAGCAGACGCTTAATCAGCTATTGGCGGAACTGGACGGCTTTGATTCCAGCGCCGGTGTGGTGCTGCTGGCCGCTACCAACCGGCCGGAAATCCTCGATCCGGCGCTGTTGCGAGCAGGGCGTTTCGATCGTCAGGTGCTCGTCGATCGTCCTGACAAGGTTGGCCGACTGGCGATCCTGCAAGTGCATGTCCGAAAGATCCAGTTGGATTCGGCGACCGACCTGGAACAGGTGGCGGCGCTGACGCCCGGTTTCTCCGGTGCCGAGCTCGCCAACCTGTGCAACGAGGCAGCGATCCTGGCGGCCCGGGAATCCCGCGCCACCGTCACCCTCGAGGATTTCAACTTGGCTGTCGAGCGCATCGTGGCCGGCCTCGAAAAGAAGAACCGACTGATGATCCCCAAGGAGCGTCGTACCGTCGCATATCACGAACTGGGCCACGCTCTCGTTGCACTGACGCTTCCCGGCCAGGACCCGGTGCACAAGATCTCCATCATTCCCAGAGGGATCGGTGCCCTTGGCTATACGTTGCAACGCCCCACGGAAGACCGTTTCCTCATGACCCGGGAGGAGCTCGAGAACAAGATGGCCGTGTTGCTGGGCGGCAGAGCCGCCGAAGTGCTGTTCTGCGGGGAGATATCCACCGGCGCCAGCGATGATCTGATGAAAGCCACGGAGATTGCCCGGGCCATGGTCACGCGCTATGGCATGAACGACACGCTTGGCCAGATTGCTTACGAGACACAGCAGGGCACCTTCCTGGGCCAGCCCATCGAAGGAGGCGGGCGTCGCTTCAGCGAAGAAACCGCTCGGGAAATCGATGTTGCCGTGAAGGAGTTGATCGAAAGCGCCTTTCAGGTTGCCAAGAATATACTCGAGCAACGGCGCGTCGAGATGGAGCGCCTGGTGGAGGTGCTGCTGGAGAAAGAGACGCTGGTCAGCGATGAGCTGCCGACTCGCTCTCCCGAGTCGACAGGCACCGAGTCGGAGCGACACGGAACGATCACTCAATAGACGAAGGGTGGAAAGCTGGCCTGGGATAACCGCTCTTCGGCCTTGCCAAGTCTTTCTCGTATCTGCGTCAGTTCGTTCTCGCGTTCGGCGAGCAAGGAGTCACGCTGTTCCAGCTTGACCGTCATTTCCCGGGCGTCATCCTGAAGACGGTTCAACTCCCAACGGGTCTCGCGATGCCGCTTCTCTTCTTCCGCTAGCGCCGCGCGCTGTTCCTGCAGTGATTTCTCCAGTCCTTCGGCCCGTTTATCCAACTGCGCCTGGCGCTTGGCATGCTGCTTTTCCTGTTCCTGTCTTTCGCGTCGGGCATCGTCGAGTAGAGTCATGAGCTTCGCCTCGGCAGTTTCGTGGCGCTGTTCTTCCTGGGCAAGTCGGGCATCGTATTGGCGGGCTTGCTCATCCAAAGCATCTCGATATTCCGTCGCCTCGGCCGCGCTTTTCTTCTGTAACTGGGCGAATTGTTCTTCTAAACGAGCAATCTTCGTCGTCGCGTTCTCGAGCTGGGTATGGCTGGCGTCGAGTTGCGCTTGGGATTGAGCCAAGGCTGTGCTTTTTTCATCAAGGCGTGTCTGCAGCTTTGCCAGGTGATCAGACATGGCAGACTCACGCTGAGCGGCATCCTCCGCCAGTCGCCGAGACTCCTGGGCGCTGTTCTGCGCCTCTTCAACGCGCTGTTCCGCCTCTTCGCGGTAGTGATTAAGTCCCTGCCGGGCCGCTTCCTGAGCTTGACGCCAGAGTTCCTGAGTCAATGCCTGTAGTGGCTCAGGCAAGTCTTGAGCAGGGGGGGCGTCACGATTCTCCTCGCGCTCGATTTTCCACTGACGCAGATGTTCGCTGAGGGTAGTGAAGCTACCGGTGCCCAGCACCTCGCGAATCTTTTGCACCCCGGGTGTTTCACCCCGTTGTAGCAATTGATGAATGGCTTTTTGTACTTCTTCGTACCGAACGCCGCTACGCGCCATGGTCCTCTCCTGTTCAGACTGCTCATCAAAAGCAGCAATGCAGGGCATCTTAGCGTCATTCGCAATTGAATTGAATAATTACGTAATACATAAAACGTAATATTATTTATCGAAGCACAAATAAATTCATGATTACGCGCCTTATCTTGAATAAATGCTGCGTAGGATGAACAATGGGCTCTCACGCACAGCTAGATAGAAGCGTACAGGATGACAAGCGAATACCGGCAGGACGGTGATAGCGGTGTTACCGCGGCTGAGCCTCGGAACATGGCGATACTGCCTAAAGTGACGCATACCGCTAAGTCAATGCGCATTACTGCCAATGACGATGCCCAAGTCATTGGACAGTGGCTTAACGAGTACACCGCCAGTGCGCAGACGTTCCGCGCATATCGTAAGGAGGCAGAACGCCTGCTGCTATGGCTGGA
The DNA here is from genome assembly GCF_049808615.1 of Halomonas sp. GXIMD04776. Classification (NCBI taxonomy): domain Bacteria; kingdom Pseudomonadati; phylum Pseudomonadota; class Gammaproteobacteria; order Oceanospirillales; family Halomonadaceae; genus Halomonas; species Halomonas sp. GXIMD04776. The sequence continues at coordinate 17,711 of NZ_JBNCAN010000004.1, forward strand.
GGCGCAGCACCTGAGTCTTGCCGACATTGATCGACAACGACTCGACGCCTTTGAACACTTTCTGGCTGATCCGCAACCCGCCGAGCGTTGGGTGGGGGCGCCACGGCCCCGTGCTCATCCCGATTGGCGTCCTTTTCGCCGGCCTCTGACCGCCGCAAGCCGTCGCCAGAGCCTGGTCATCCTGCAGGGACTTTTCAGTTGGCTGGTGGAGGCGGGCTGGGTGGAACACAATCCCTTTCGTTTGATGCGTGACAAGCGGCGGCGGCTGGATAATCGTCGAGAGGGTATCGAACGCTATCTTGAGCGGCCACTGTGGGATTGGTTATGGCAATGGCTCAATCGGCCGCCGGAAAAGGGCGCCAGTCCGCGAGTACACTTCACCTGGCAGCGTCGACGGTTGATCTTCGGCTTCGCTTATCTGCTGGCCCCGCGTATCAGTGAAATGGCGTCGGCAAGGATGAGCGATTTCACCTGCCGCGAAGGCCGCTGGTGGTGGCGAGTCGTTGGCAAGGGCGACAAGCTCGCGAGCATCCCGGTCCCCCCGGACATGCTCGCGCTGCTCGGCGAGTGGCGGGCGCACCTGGGGCTGACGCCATTGCCAGAGTCGGACGAGATCGGACCGGTGCTAAGAGGGCTCGACGGTCAGCGCAGCCTGGGTGACAACCAGCTTTATCGGCTGATCAAGGGGAGCTTCGAAGACGCTGCGCAGGAAATCGAGGCAGCTGAGGGCGGAGCCGTCATGGTGCAAACCCTGCGGAAGGCGACACCACATTGGCTGCGGCATACCGCGATCACGCATCAGGCCCAGTCAGGTGTCGAACTGCGCTATCTTGCCAGGACGGCCCGTCACTCGCGGCTGGACACCACCGCCCGCTATCTGCACGCCGAGGCCCAGGAATGGCAGCAGCAGGTAAGCGCGCATCGGTTGGAGATGATACCGCCGGATACAGACTCAGCGGCAGACGATGGCGGGCATGAGTCGTTATAATGCAGCCATTACCTTTGGAGGAGGCGACATGAGTGCACAGGAAGCCCAGGCCGAGTTGATCGATGAGTTCAGCTTGTTCGATAACTGGATGGATCGTTATCAGTACATCATCGACATGGGCAAGCAGTTACCGGCGTTTCCCGAGGACTTGAAGTCACCCGAGACGAAGATCGATGGCTGCCAGTCCAATGTCTGGATGCACCACCAGCGCCAAGGTGAGACGCTGCACTTCGACGCCACCTCGGATGCTGCTATCGTGTCCGGGCTGATCGCGGTATTGATGCGTATCTACAACGACCGCACACCCGGCGAGATCGTTGAAACCACGCCGCGCTTTCTCGAAGACCTTGGGCTCGACAAGCATCTCTCACCAACACGCTCGAACGGGCTGCATGCGATGCTGACGCGTATCTATTCAGTGGCGGAGCAGGAAAGAGTGGCCGGTTAGGCTCTGTCGTCAACCTGAGCGATCATCGGTCTTGGGAGCATCGCTATCCGTGACGTCGTGTCGACAGCCCACTCGCGGCGGTACTGGATCGATGCCGCCGGCATGCCAGGGATGGCATTTGAGGATGCGCTTGAGGGCCAGCCATCCCCCTTTGAAAGGCCCATATAACTGCAGGGCTTCGATGGCATAGTGGGAGCAGGAAGGCCAGAAACGGCAGCGCGGACCGAGCAGGGGACTGATGCCATACTGATACAGGCGAATAATGCCGATCAGTAGGATAGATAGGCTTCGTTGTAGACTGTGTTTAATCCTTGCCGCCATAAAGGGCACTCGGATCGATAAGAGGCTTGGTATCCACCCAGCCGCACTCGTCTTCAAGCGCGACATAGAAACAGCTTCGCCTACCAGTGTGACAGGCGGGGCCAGTTTGTTCGACGCCAAGCAGCAGGGTATCGCCATCGCAGTCGAGATGCGCCGATTTCAGATGCTGCTCTTGACCGGAGGATTCCCCCTTGCGCCAGAGCTTGCCCCGAGAACGAGACCAATAGCAGACACGCCCGGTATGTAGCGTCTCTTCGAGCGATCGTCGATTCATCCAGGCCAGCATCAGGACTTCCCCGCTATCATGTTGCTGTGCGATGGCGGGTATCAACCCGTCTGAATTCCAGCGAATGGCATCGAGCAGCGATGGCAAGTCGCACCGGGTGCCTTTTTCAGCTGTTTCGATCTGCTTGAACACATTGGCCATCGTCGTCCTCCATGCCCCGACATGAGTGTCAGGCGACCGCTTCTTGCAACTCGCCGCGCCGAGCAAAATGCTGCCGCGAAAAAGCTACTCGGGCATCCACGCCAATGCCTTCGTCCTGACGCTCGATAAGATCGAGGCGAGGACGTAACCCTTCGCCATTGGCCATCTGGATGGCGAGTCCCGGGCGCGCATTGAGTTCCAGCAGCATGGGGCCATGACGGCGATCAAGTACCATGTCGGTCCCCAGATAACCCAGCCCGGTCATTTCATAACAGTTGGCCGCGAGGGTGAGCAAGACCTCCCAGTCAGGTATCTGAAGACTGGATAATTCGTGGCCGGTATCTGGGTGATCCACACGTGTGCGATCGAACTGGACACCACGCAGTGCGGTGCCCGTGGCGATATCCAGCCCCACACCGACCGCTCCCTGGTGCAGGTTGGCCTTGCCATCCGAGGCGGCGGTCGACAGGCGCATCATGGCCATGACCGGATAGCCTTTGAACACGATCACGCGAATGTCCGGGACTCCTTCGTAGGTATATTCAGACAAGGACTCGTCGAAATCGATCAGGGACTCCACCACCGCCACATCCGGTGATCCGCCCAGCGAATAGAGCCCCGACAGAATGTTGGATACGTGGCGTTCCAAGTCTTCGCGATGCAAACGGTGGCCGCTGGGCTTGATATAGCCTTCTGCATCCTGATGCTCTACCACCAGGATGCCCTTGCCACCGCTACCCTTGGCGGGCTTGATGACGAAGCCGGGATGACCGGCGACCATCTCGGCGATGTGTTTGACGCTGAACTGATTGGTGACCGTGCCGATCAGATCCGGCGTGGTAATACCGTAGCGTTTGGCCAGCAGTTTGGTCTGCAGCTTGTCATCCACTAACGGATAGAGGCGGCGATCATTGTAGCGACCGATATAGCGAATATTGCGTCGGTTCATGCCAATGATGCCTTTGGTCTTGAGCTGTGACGGCGTCGCCCACATGGCATCAGTCCTCCGTGATCGGCTTGAAGCGACGCAATTCAAGCAGTCGATAGCCAGTGTAATTGCCGAGCAGCAGAATGAACGCCATCAGGATCAGCTGCACCCCCAGGAAATTGAACGTGATGTGGCGCACCCAAGGGTTGTTCATCGCCAGATAGGCCAGCACGGCGGTCAGAAGGCTGCCGCCCCCTTGAATCAGCACCTCCTTGGGGCCTTCTTCCTCCCACAGGATCGACATGCGCTCGATGGTCCAGCTCAGAATGATCATCGGGAAAAAGGTGATCGTCAGGCCCGCGTTCAAACCCATGCGATAGGCTACGACGGAGAAGATCGAGATGATGGCGATGACCGTGATGATCACCGCCGACACTCGCGCCACCAACAGCAGGTTGAGATAGGAAAGATAGCTGCGAATCACCAGGCCTACCGCGACCACCAATAAAAACCCCACCAGTCCTGTGAAGAGTGTGGTCTGGATGAAGGCGAGGGCGATCAGTACGGGCATGAAGGTACCGGAGGTCTTGATGCCGATCAGGACACGCAATAACACGACGACAAGGGCGCCGATCGGGATCAACAGAATGGTCTTGAACAGCGACTGCTCTTCGAGCGGCAAGCTGTGAATCGAGAAGTTGAGCAGGGTGTCGTTGGCCAATTGATTACGCACCGCCACGGACGCCGGTTCATTATGCTGCAGCATCGAGAAGGTGACCTTCGAATCGCGTCCGCCTTGAACCTCGAGCACGGCCTGATCGCCAGCTTCCCAGAGCAGCAAATTGTCCGGGCGGCCTTGCTCGCCACTGGTGGGGTTGATGATGGCCCAATCACCGTCCGCATTGAAGACCTGGATCCAGGTTGTCAGACTTTGCCTGCGACGGCCATCTTCAAGCAACAGGCCATGAATCTTGCGCGCCGACACGCCGGCCTGGTTGAGCAACTTTACCAGCAGTGTGGGGCGGTCGAACTGGGTCAACAGCAGGCGAGCGTTCTCGTCCTGACGTTCGCCGCTGAAGGCGCGTACCAGTTCCCGCGAGAACGTAAAGGCATCCGATGACTGACGGTATGCGCGGTCGATGACGTCTTTCGCCGCCGTGTCATAGGGGCGCGCCCAGGATACGTCCTGGTCCGGCGCCGGGGGCTCGATCTGCGGGGAGGTGGCGTTGGGAGCGACCAGGAGCTGAACCGAATAGTAGAGCTGCTGGCTGCCCTTGGCTTCTCGCGTGGCCCATTGCGCGCGGCGGCCCTTTTCGTCATCGAGAAAGGAGAGACCGAAGCCGGAAGAGCCCGTATTCTCGGTCAAGACACGAAACCCTGCCTGATTGGTGGGCAGCGCGAGGTTCACCTTGGCAGACTCACCCTCGGCAATGAAATTGACCTGGGCTTCGACCTCCCACACTTGGCGCTGCTCGCCGGGCACCCAAGGTACTTCGAAAGCCACGTGGCGATAAATGGTTACCGCAATACCGGCCAACAATAAGACGCCAACCAGTAGATAAAAGGGCACACGAGACATATCAGCGCTGTTCCTTGTCGTCTTTGCCGTCGCTGGCTTCATCTTCAGCGGCTTTGTCGGAAGGTTCGCCTCCGGGGTATTCAGGACGCTCGTGCAGGTAGGCTTGAGCTACGTCGATCAGCGCAATATCCAGCATGAAGCGCCGTCCGAGTAGCACAGGGTAATCCAGGTGAGAACGATCATTGAGGGTGAAATCAACATTCTGCTTAATCGGGCCGAGACGCATCAGCAAGGTGATGACCGGCCGGCTTTCTTCTCCGGAGGCCTGAATGATACGCACGCGCCGGGTAATCTCCGCTTCGATCGATTTATCGCGAACATCGTCGATGACGACATCGTTTTCATCCAGCGCCAGTTTGAAGCGCACCCAGTCTTCCCCCTCACGTTCGAACTCGGTGATGTCGCGAGCGGAGATGGAGGCGGTATTGGCACCGGAATCGACACGCGCCTTCAAATACGTGCCAATGGTCGGGAAACCGACCCATTCGGTGCGCCCTAGTAGCGTCTTGTTCTCCAACGCCTCTACGTCGCTGGTAGGGCAGTCCGCCGGTGGCGCACTCGATTCGCTGCCAAGGTTTTTGATCTCGGCGCGCAACGCCCCCAGTGCACTGCCTAACGCGGTGACATCGGCGCCAACCTCGTCGAGGCGAGCATCGTGGGATTCCAGAACCCCTGCGTCATTCATGCAGCGCTGAACCAGACTGTTTTCCAGGTCGCTCAAGCGGGAATCGAGTTGCGGTGTCGTGACCAAGGCATCAAGCTTGCCGTCGTCTTCCCCCTGTGGTTGGAGCGCACAGCCACCGAGAAGAAGAGTGCTGACAGCGAGTGAACGCAGCGCGCATCGTAGCGATATAGTCATTGAAATCCTTTGAAACCGTTGTTGCATCAGCTTGCTCGACAGGCAAACGCATCTGATAAATGGGCATGATGATAAGGAGTCGATGGCCAAACGTCCATGTATCGATACCCAGCAAGCCGTGATTGACAACGCTTTAGTCACTCGCCTGCAGTAACAAGAGATGAGTTAAGTGGAACGCCGATCCGGGCGTAAGAGTTTACCTTGTACCCATTGGCGAACGCGTAACACGAACGTCTCCTGAAACATCACGCAAAACAGCACGGTAAATAGCAGAAAAACAGGATATAGCCATATCGACGTTTCTCCGGCGGCCTCCATACACTGACGAATACTCGTCAGGCAGAGACTCGGCTCACCTTCAAGGACTCGCTCGACCCGGGTAAAGATGACGAATAGAGGCACATGCAGCGCAAACATCGGGAGTGACGCTCCGCCCAGGCGATAGGCCAGACGGCGCATGCGAGGACTGGAGTAGGGCGACCAATGCGCAACGACAAAAATCAGTGTGAGCTGGGCGGGGAGCAATAACCCATTGTGCAGCAGATAATACCAGGCGCGCTCCTGGTGACGCAGCAGCCATATACCAACGACAATGGATAATGCAACGAACGAAAGGGCAGCCAACTGAGCCGTAGCGCTCATCAAACGTCCCGATTGGCGGCGTTGCCTGTAGAACGCACAGAGTAGAATGCCGGCCAAGAACTCGGGCAATCTGATCAAGGGGTTGCGATGTAGAATACCGGTTTCCGGCATGCCGAAGTCGGTGAATGCGATCACCAGGATCGGAGGAATCAGATACAGCGCATTGACGATCGCCATTGCCTTTAACGGTGACCGAACGCGAAGAAGTCTCGGTGCGGCCCAAGGGAAGGTCAAATAGAAAAAGAACAGCGCAGAAATGGACCAGGTCACCGGGTTGAACGTTAGATAAAGCGGGTTCCAGGCATGCATCAATGTCACGTTGAGAAAGATATTCAACACGAGTTCTGCATTGCTCATGTAGTGTCTGATGCTCTCGAGACTAGAACCATCATTGACATCGTAAAGCACGAAACGGATCGATGCCCCAGCATCCGCCTCGGTAATGGCCAGATAACCCACCAGGGCCGAAATGGCCATGGCCAGCAAGACGGCACCGATATGGATGGGATAAAGATTGGAAAAGCGCTTTATCCAGAAGCTTTTGGCGGGCTCCCGCATATGAGTACTGTCATCGAGATAAACATGGGCCAAAAGAAATCCAGAAAGCACGAAGAAGGCGCTGGTAGAAAAGAAACCGATATCCGTGATGTACCCGGACCAATCACGAATCGATGAGTAGGTATGCAATGTATGAAAGATGACGATATACAGTCCGAGCCAAAAGCGTAGCCACTCCAGTCCTAAAAATCGCTGCTTGCTACTTGCCGCCGTTTGCTTGTCCATGGGTAAAGCGAACCTTGGGGGAGAGTCCATGTGATTTTTCATCTGCATGTTCAAGCCATACAGATGACAGAAAATATGCGCCGGCTGGACGAGTTTCGTGCCAGCCGGCGCATATCACTTCTTGGTTTGCTCCATCTCAATTGGCGACTGGTAACCGATAGAACCAGGTTTCCGAAAGACGACGCTCACCTTCCTGCAGATGAGCGCGTATTTCCAGAGGCCGCGCATCGTCATCACGCTTGACGCGCAGTATCACTCGCCAGCCGCCCTCAGCGACGTTTCGGATCACTTGGCTCTCGAACAGCTCGCCATTTTCGCCAACTCTGATCTCGGCGCTGGGCTGAACATCCGGCGCCAGCGATTCGAGCGCGGGGCCCTTGAAATCGATGACAAAGGCGGTCGAGCCGTCGGGTTCGCGCACCAGGTCATTCTGACGCACTTCACCTCGTGAACGCATGGTACTGTCGACCCAAGACAATGCAGGGTCGTGATACTTGCTTTCGTTTTTCGTCCAGTACATGCGGTAGTCGAAATCCACGGCCTCACCGATCTTCGGCATCTCGTCAGGCTTCCAGAAGGCAACAATGTTGTCGTTGGTTTCATTCTTCGTAGGAATTTCAACCAATTCCACAGCGCCAGGCCCCCAATCATTCTTAGGCTCTATCCAGGCACTAGGCCGCAGGTCGTAACGATCGATCAAATCCTCGTAGTCATGAAACGCATGGCTACGCTGCAGCAGACCAAAGCCTTTCAGGTTGTCGATGTGTTGACTGCTAACTTCTACATTTTTTGGGTTGACCAGCGGCCGCCATGTCCAGCCGGTGTCACCACCATAGATCAACAGACCGTTGGAATCATGTATTGCAGGGCGGTAGTTCAATGTCGGAGAGGGCTGGCTCGGGCCGAAGAGAAACATACTGGTCAGCGGGGTAATACCCAGCTTTTGAATAGGTTCGCGCAGGAAGATGCGTGATTTCACATCGAGCACAGAGTCATCGCCGGGCTCGAGTACGAAACGGTAAGCCCCGGTAGCGCTCGGGGAATCGAGCAACGCGAATATGGTCAAGGATTGAGCGTCGGGCTCGGGTTTCTTGATCCAGAACTCACGAAAATTCGGAAACTCTTCGCCTGAAGGGGCTTCTGTCTCGGACGGTGTTTCCGTATCGATCGCCAATCCACGACCGGACAGGCCATAAATCTGATCGCGGCCGATGACGCGAAAATAGCTGGCCCCCTGGAAAACCATGATTTCATCATCGATGGTGTTGGGGTCATTGATAGGAAAATGAATCTTGATACCCGCGAACCCAAGATCCTGAAGATCCTCTTCGGCAAGCTGGACATCACCATAGTGGAAATTTTCAGCTTTGAAGGGAATTTCATGAGCGCCTTTATCATCAATGATATTCATGTCTACAGCGCTTACATAATGCATTCCTTCATGAAAAAAGCTTAGGTTGAAGGGGAGTTCTTCATCACGCCAGATAGCGCGATCCATTCGGTACTGGATTTGAGCGTACTGTTCATACTCCAAGTCACGCAGCTTCGGAGTCGTATTGGTTTCCGGCGCCTGATAATCCTGTTCCACCAGTTTTTTTGCCTTGTCCGCCACATCCTCGAAGTCAAAGGCCAAGGCTGTTGGAGCCGTGAATACCACCCACAAGCCGGCTGCAATGGCCAGAGGGTATAAAGATAAAATGCGTTTCCTGGTCGTGCCGGTAACGCTTTGCAAGATCGAATCGCTCACATGTCACTCCTTGGGTATGTTTCTGAAGATCGCTATCCGAATGCACGCGCTAGGAAGAGTACAATTTAACAGGCCACATCTGAAGCGCTGATCGCCATCTTTATAGCAGGCCTGGTGGAGAGACAGTGGAAATGCTGGACAACCTGGTCAGGATGGAATGGAGTAGAATAATGCCTCTGTTCTTTTATTTAACATAATATACATTATGCGAAGTTAGTTGGATAATAGAAAGAGGTCTCGATAACCTTGTTACCGAGGCCTCTTTCATACGGCGCTTATCAGCTACGGTCGCTTAGAGCGGCTTGTTATCATCGGCTTCATCGACCTCATCCGCCGGCGCGTAAGAGCCGTCTTCCCGATGATTTTCATTACCGGTCAGCCCCGGGGTAAAGACGCAGGCCAGATGCATGGTCTTGCTTGCACGCAATAGGTGCTCGTCATGCTGATCGAGGATGTAGATATCGCCCGGTTTGATCGGCCATATCTTGCCATCCGCGAGCGTTTCCACTTCGCCTTCGCCTTCGATGCAATACACTGCTTCGAAGTGATGCTTGTAGTGAATATGCGTTTCAGTGCCTTCATAGATCCGCGTAATGTGGAACGAGCACTTACCGCCATCCTGAGCCAGTGACAAGCGTGTGCTGTCCCAGTTGCCGTTGGCCGCGGTTACAAGACGGTCTGTCTTGCGGGCTTCTTCGAGATTGCGAACGATCATGAGCGATATCCCTTTCTTATGAGTGTCTCTTATAAATGTCTTGCTGAAATGTACGGGCATCTGGGTGCCCGTCCGTTTGTGTCAGTCAGCAACTTCAGCTTAGAGCTTCCTTGGCACTGGCATCAAGAATATCCAGCCCCTCGACGAGATCCTCGTCGCTGATGGTCAGCGGGCACAGGCATTTGATGACCTGCCCATCCGAGCCACAGGTTTCAATGATCAGGCCGTTCTTGAATGCCTGGGCCGTGATCTTGTCGGCGATATCGCCCGAGGCGACATCCAGTCCTCTCATCAGGCCACGTCCCCGTTCGCTTGCCGGGTGCCCTTTTTCGCTCAGCCAGGCGGCAATCTTCTGGAAACGGTCTTCGACAATACGTCCTTTACGCTGAACATCGCGCTCGAGGACATCGTTTGACCAGTATTCACGCAGGGCCGCCGCCGCGGTCGTGAACGCCAAGGCAAAACCCCGGAACGTGCCGTTGTACTGACCTGGCTTCCACTTATCCAGTTCCGGACGCATCAGCACGTGGGCAAATGGCAGCCCATAGCCGGACAGCGACTTGGAGTTGGTAATGATGTCGGGCGTAATGCCTGCGTGTTCGAAACTGAAGAACTTGCCGGTACGACCACAACCCGCCTGAATGTCATCCACGATCAGCAGGATTTCATGATCGCGACAGATCTGCTCGAGCCGCTTGAGCCAATCGATGCCCGCAACGTTGATACCGCCCTCGCCTTGCACGGTTTCGATAATCACCCCGGCCGGACGATCGAGGCCGCCGGAGTTGTCGCCCAACAGCTTCTCGAAGTAATCCAGAGTGTCGACATGATCGCCCATGTAGCCGTCAAAAGGCACGAAACTCGCGCCTTGCGTGGGGATACCGCCGGTGGCTTCACGGAATTTGCGATTGCCGGTAGTGGCCAGCGATCCCATGGTGACGCCATGGAAGCCATTGGTGAAGGACACGATATGGTGACGACCCGTGGCAACCCGGGCCAGACGAATGGCCGCCTCGACCGCATTGGTGCCTGTCGGCCCCGGCAGGTGCACCTTGTAGTTCAGATTACGCGGCTTGAAGATGACATTTTCCAACGTCTCGAGGTAGTCGCGCTTGGCTTCGGTCCACATATCGAGTCCATGGACGATACCATCGGAGGTGATGTAATCGACCAGTGCCTGCTTGATCTTGGGGTTGTTGTGGCCGTAATTCAGGGTACCGGCACCGGCCAGAAAATCGATGTAGCGCTGACCGTCTTCGGTATGCAGCCTCGCTCCTTGGGCTTTCGAGAATACCACCGGAAACGAACGAGAATAGGTACGGACGTCTGATTCCATACGCTCGAGAATTTGGGTCTGCATTCTACAACCTCCTGATAAGTTTAATGAAAATGCTGAATTAGATATATTGGGGATCGAAGGGACCGATCCGCACCAGATTTTCGGGATCGTGCTCACCGCCCAGTTGATCGGTGGAAAAATATTCCCGGCTGTTCAATGGGGCTTGCCAACGGTCCGCAAGGCGCCTGAACAGGCCCCAGGAAGCGGCGTTGTCCGGCGTGATCGTCGTTTCGAGATGGCGCACGGCTGACATCTCCGGTCGGCTGAGAATCGCTTCGACCAAGCGTCTTGCCAGGCCGGTGCCCCGAGCCTTGTCGCCCACTGCCACCTGCCATAGAAAAAACGTGTCTGGCGCACTGTGCTTGGTATAACCGGATACGAAACCAACGATTTCGCCTTCTTCATTGGTTGCCACTGCGCAGCTGTCGCGAAACTGAGTGGCCAAGAGCAGATATGCGTAAGCAGAATTCACATCCAATGGAGGGCAGGATTTCACTAATTCGAAGATACCCCAGCCATCTTCCGTGGTGGGTTTACGGATGAACAAGGGATTATGCGCTTGTCCGACTACGGCATCTGCCGTACTGATCTTGGCTAAATCCGCCGACGGGGTAAACGGTTGTGTGGATGCATCCATGTCCAATGTCGCCATTGCGAATTTATCATGAATTGTAACAGGCACGTGGTTATCAAGCAAAATATCCAATTATTGCAAGCAGCCATATTGATAACGATTATTTATACGTGACGCTGCACTGACCGTGTATTGACCATTTGAGTTTAGGCCATGCTGGGTGTGAAAAGCATCGAAAAGGATCAAAAAAGCCGTCCTTCCAAGACGGCTCTGAGTGAACGGCTTTGGCGGCGGCCATGAGCGTATCAACAACGGGTTGGGGTTCTCATGGTCACGAACTCTTCTGCCCCGGTAGGATGAATACCCACCGTGGCGTCAAAATCCGCCTTGGTCAATTTAGCCCGCACGGCAATGGCAATCCCCTGGATCAACTCCCCCGCCTCTTCGCCGACCATGTGGGCCCCCACCACCCGGTCACTGGCATCATCGACGATCAATTTCATGAGACAGCGCTCGTCACTGCCTGACAGCGTATGCTTCATGGGGCGGAAGTCCGCCGTATAGACGCGTATTGCCTCAAACTCGGCCCGGGCGGCCTCTTCGGAAAGCCCGACGGTGCCTATGTTGGGATGACAGAACACGGCGGTGGCGATGTTCTGATAATCCAGTGCGGGCACTTGCTCATCGGCGAAATGAAGACGCGTCATTTGCATCGCCTCGGCCAAGGCGACGGGGGTGAGTTCAGGCGCGCCGGTGACATCACCCAGCGCCAGAATGGAGGGTGTCGAGGTCTCGAAGCGATCATTGACCTTGAGCGTGCCATCCGGGTTCAGTTCGACATCGAGCTCATCCAGGCCGAGCCCTTGCAGATGCGGTCGTCGACCGGTCGCAGACAAGAGCGCGTCGACCTCCAGCGTTTCACCGTTTGTCAGGGTGACCTTCAAGGAATCGTCGCTTTGCTTTTCGACGGACTCGATGGTGGTCTCGAAATGCAGATTGACGCCCTTCTTCATCATTTCGTCGCGGGTGAACTCGCGTATTTCATGATCGAAACCACGCAGGAACAATTCGCCGCGGTAGATGAGGTGAGACTCGCTGCCCAGACCATTGAAGATACTGGCGAACTCGACAGCGATATACCCCCCACCCAGTACCAGAAATCGTTTAGGAAAGGTCTCGAGATCGAACACCTCATTGGAACTCAGCGCATACTCTTTACCGGGGAAATCCGGAATCCAGGGCCAGCCGCCCACCGCCACGAGAATCTTGGCTGAGCTGATAGTCTCGCCGGCTATTTCCACGCGATTCGCGTCGACGATCCGCGCACGGCCATTGATCAAGCGAACATTAGCGCCTTCGAGCAAACGTCCATAGATACCATTGAGACGTTTGATCTCCTTGATCTTGTTGTCTCGCAGCGTCGCCCAGTCGAACTGGGCCGGTTGCGGCAATTGCCAACCAAAGCCGGCGCTATCTTCGAAGGCCTCATGAAAATGCGCTGCATAGGAGTAGAGTTTCTTGGGGACACAGCCGACGTTGACGCAGGTCCCGCCTAGATAGCGATCCTCGGCGATAGCGACGCGTGCACCGGTGGCGGCTGCGGTGCGTGCTGCACGCACACCGCCGGAACCCGCCCCGATGACGAACAAGTCATAATCGTACTCAGCCACGTTGATTGCTCTCCTGTCTTGAGTTGTGGCGATGATACCAGTCAAGCGCGTCGTCCGGGAGTAATACGACCGATTGACCCAGCCTATGGCTAAGGGTAAAAGTTCGAGTTCGATAAGCCCCTGAGGAAAAGAATCGTGAATGATATCGAAAGACTACTCGAGCAGAATCAAGCCTGGTCAAAGGCCATGCGCGAACATGACCCCGAGTTCTTTTCTCGCTTGTCCCAGCAGCAGAACCCCGACTACTTATGGATCGGCTGTTCTGATAGCCGGGTACCGGCCAATCAGATCATCGATCTGCCGCCGGGCGAGGTCTTTGTGCATCGCAACGTGGCCAATATTCTGTACCACAATGACATGAACGCTCTATCAGTGGTGCAGTTCGCCGTCGATGTACTGGAGGTCAAGCACATCATGATCGTGGGACACTACGGCTGCGGGGGGGTTCGAGCCGCCATCACCGGTGGAGAGAACGGCATGGTCGACTTCTGGCTGCATTCGGTGCGAGAGCTCTACAGTCGTCACCGCGGCGAACTCGAGGGATTGCCGCTCAAGCAGCAAATCGATCGCATGTGCGAGCTCAATGTCGAAAGTCAGGTGCATACCCTGGCGCATACCAAGATCGTCCAGCGCGCCTGGCTGCGCGGCCAGTCATTGTCGTTGCATGGCTGGGTTTATGGCTTGAGCGATGGTCTGGTCACCGAACTTGGCTGTACGATCAGTGGACTCGACCAGGTGCCACAACTCTACCGTGTCGATCGCTTCGAACCGGTACCGGATAACGATTGAGTTCAACATCACGCGAAGGGTCGCGCTGTCCTGTGCAATTATGGCAACTATGCTTGAGAGGCGCAGGCATACTTGAAAGCGAGATTTCAAGAGGTTGTCATGTCCCGTACCGTCGTTTCTGCTGATTTCCGCGCGCCGCGGGGGTTGGGTAATCGTCATGTACAGACGTTATTGCCTCGTCTGCGATCCCTGACGCCACTTGAGCGCGATACGGAAATTCTCGATTTGCCGGATGGTGATTTCGTCGAACTCGCTTGGGCGCGTCCTGCGCCCAAACGTCATGATGCCCCTGTATTCGTCCTGTTTCACGGATTGGAAGGCTCTTTCGACTCGCCCTATGCTCGGGATCTTCTGTCGGCGGCCACCGCCTTGGGATGGCGAGCCGTGCTGATGCATTTCCGCGGTTGCGGTCAGGCGCTCAATCGGTTGCCCCGGGCTTATCACTCGGGAGATACCGCGGATGCCTACTGGCTCATCGGCCAGCTCGCCAAGCGTTATCCGCACGCCATCAAGGTCGCTGCCGGCGTATCACTGGGGGCAACATGCTGGTCAAGCTGGTAGCGGAGCAAGGCGGCGACGGGCTCGATCTGGCAGGTGCCATCGCCATCAGTGCTCCGCTGGATCTGGCCGCCAGTGCCGATGCACTCGACCGTGGCTTTGCGCGCCTCTACCAGCAACATCTGCTCGACTCCCTGCGCCGCAAGATTGCCGCCAAGATGAGGGTTACCCCCCTGCCGATCGAGCTTACACCTGAACAATTGAAGCGACTTGACAGCTTATGGGCTTACGATAATCAGGTAACGGCTCCCTTGCATGGTTTTACATCGGCGAACGATTATTATCGACGGGCCTCCGCAGGGCATTTACTGAAGGAAATCGAATTGCCGACATTGATACTGCACGCTGCCGACGACCCCTTCATGCCCGCCAATCTAATCGAGCGCCTGCCTGCTCCAAGTGATGCCGTGCGCTTGGAGATCGCCGATCAGGGAGGACATGTTGGTTTCGTCGAGGCTCGTCAGGGGCGATTGAACTCCTGGCTTGCCCGACGCGTAGCTCGTCAGTTGCAGGACTGGATGACGATACCGCACCCGCTCAAACGCTTGGCCAGCCGATCCTGAGCGTATTGAAGAGACGCGTTCAAGACAGGGTGCAGCCAACCCCGGTGCCCTTGAGTCCGCAATAGCCATTAGGATTGCGTGCCAGGTACTGCTGGTGATACTCCTCGGCGTAGTAGAAAACGTCCAGAGGCTTGATTTCCGTGGTAATGGCTCCACGATCAGCATTCTTCAGCGCCTGTTGGTATTTGTCACGACTCTCGAGCGCCTGGCGTTGCTGTGTATCACTGGTCGTATAGATCGTTGAACGGTACTGACTGCCGGTATCATTGCCCTGACGCATCCCTTGGGTCGGGTCGTGAGCTTCCCAGAAGGCTTGCAGCAACGTTGCCAGACCGATTTCGCCGGGATCATAGACCACCCTGACCACCTCTGCATGGCCGGTGCGGCCGGTACAGACTTCCTCGTAGGTGGGATTGGGCGTGATACCACCGGCATAGCCCGCCGCCGTGACATGAACCCCGGGGAGTTTCCAAAACAAGCGTTCCGCTCCCCAGAAACATCCCAATCCGAACACGATCTCCTCATGGCCAGCGGGAAAAGGGGGTATCAGAGAGCGCTCGCTGACCAGATGCCTTCCCGAGATGGACAGAGGCGTTTCACGCCCCGGCAAGGCCTCTTCGGCGGAAGGCAACTGCTCCTTGTTGCTGTTACGTGTCCACATTGCAAACACTCCTTTCAAATATTGGCGATGACGAAAACAGCATAGTGACGATGAACGGTATTTCTCAACGGGGTGCCTCGCTGCGCCCAAGACTGAAGGTATAGATCAGGTCGACCGCCTGGGCGGCGCCAGAGACTGCTTGAACGTACAGGTTCTGAAGCAATTTGTAGCGCAAGGTCAATTCAGCGATGGGTGAAAATATACCCACACCGTAACTCACCTTGAGGTCATCGAACAGATAACCGCTCACCACCACCTGACTGTCATCACCGCTGCCCGCAGTGTCCAACGTCAGGTCGTTGATACCGAAGGCTTGCCCCACCTGGCCCACGGCATTGCCTGTACGCGACAGGGATAGCCCGATCAGTGCCGAGGTCAGCGCACTGTCGGCTCCGGCTCCGGAATCGTCCGGTGCGCGGCCTCGCAACAGATAGGAAAGCGCCCGGCTCTCATCCATGGCAGGCTCGGAAAAGATGCTCAAACGCGGCTGTTCCGCCGGCCCGGTCACACGCAGCCCCGCAATCACATTGTCCTCCGTGACCTCCGGATTGCGAATCGCCTCGAATTGTAGCCGTGGCTGCGAGGCAGGTCCGCTGAACAGCACCTGGCCGCGTCGAATGAGCAGGTCCTGACCGAACGCCTGATATCGACCGTCTTCCAGATTGACGTCGCCGAACAGCTGCACCGGGCCACTATCCTGGCGCACCTCCAGCGTACCGTTCAATGCGGTCTCCAGGCCATAGGCCTCGAGCTGTACGTCCGGCCCCAGGATCAGTTCGACCTCCACATCGAGTTGCATGCCCGCCTCGTTCAGCGCTTGCGAGGTGGCCTCTCCGGCCTGTTGACCGGCTTGTTCGGCGGCCTCTTTGGCCTTGCGCTTGGCTTCCGCTTCATCTTCGCGGGTGATGATCACCTCATCGGAGCTTGGCGCGACCGCTGACGGCGGTGAACCCGCAATGCTCAAGCGCCCCCAGGGTATGCGTACTTCGCCGCCGATACGCAATAATTCGGGGGTGGCGCGAACCTCGAGATCCGGTGCCACGCGCAGACGTCCGAAATCCGGTAGCGCGACCAGGACAGGATCATCGGTACCGTCCAGAGATATTTCCGCCTGCCATTCCTGCGGCGTTGGCCAACTGGCCATGCCGGCAAGGTCGATGCGCCCTTGTTCCGCTTGGACGAATCCCTCGAGGTCGGCATTGTCGCCCTGCAATTGAACACTGAGTCGGCCATCACGGACCGCTACCGGTATGTCGCTACCCTGAGCACGCAGCTCATCCAGACGCACATCCCCTTCGAGACTCGGCTCTTTCAAGGTGCCGGCGAGTCCGATATTGGCATTGAGCGTGCCCTCGAGCTGTTCCAGAGCCGTCGTAAGTCGTCGATAAGGTGCCAGGCGAATATCATCGATACGAAGACGCCCATCGAGCGCCGCCTGACCGGTGGGGTCGTCGATCTGAAGGTCGAGCTGCAGTGCACCGGCTTGTTCGAGGTTCAGACGGGTTTCCAGTTGTGCCCTGGAATCGCTGGCGTCGAGGGACGCATCAAGCGAGGCGGTCGGCACCGACCAGGGCTGGCCGAAGGCATCGCGTCCGTCGATGGCAAGACGGCTTTGCACCTCGGCTTGTGCCGACCAGCGTCCACCAGGCGCCCAGCCGAGATCGAACTGCCCGTTGGTCTGGCCCTGGGCAGTCCAGTTTTTTGGCAGCGCCGCGGAGAGCATCTCCATGGGAAAATCGCTCAACTCGAGCGAGGCATCACCTCGCTCTGCGGACGCCTTGAGGGTCTCAGTGGCACACAGACGTCCGCCCTGGCGGCGTACCAGGCAGAATGGCGACACCTCGACGCTACCGGCGGTCAGGTTAGCGGTGAAGGCCATGGCGTCTTCAAGGCGCAGATCCGCCTGCTCGCTATCCACTTCCAGTGCGGCGAGACGCCCCTTGTAGCGATCGCGAGCGGCATTGATCCCGCCCTGTAACGCAAGCGAGGCACGGGATAGCGGCATCCCTTGCGCCGCATCGGCGGAAAAGTCGAGCTGATGATCCGACAATCGTCCATCCAGGGTGAGGCCGATATCGGAGAAGCGCTGCCCTGCCGCGTCGACACCGCTGATATCCAGAGTGACATCGAGAGCAGGATCGTCCAGCCCTTCGATATCGGCAGTGAGCTGTAAACTCTCCAGCGAGTTCTGCGCATAACGCAGGCCATCGGCATCCAGGCTGAGATCGAGTTGCGGGGCTTCAAAGGTTCCAGCGACGGAGAAACGGCTCTGGATGCGTCCGCCCAGCTCCGGCAGCAGGGTTTCCAGGGCCGGAGCATCGATCTCGCCGGAAAGGTCCATGCGCTCCGCGATATGGCCCTTGGCCGTCAGGCGGTTCTCCCCTTGCCGCAAACGCAATTGCTCGATGTTCCAGCGCATATCGCTGTTGCCGTCGAGGCGGGCGCTCAAGGACAACGGGCGCTCCTGCAAGGTACCCTCGATATCGAGCGAAGGGATCTCTAGCTGCCAACCCCCCTCCTCGTTCAGTGCAAAATGTGTCTGGGCGTCGCCACCAAGCCGACCGCTGATCGCATCGGTCAATGCATCCAGCGAAAAATCATCCAGATGCAGCGAGGCATTGACGTCCACATTCGGTGCCCAGCGTGCCTCGCCACGACTGATCAAGGCGCCGCTACCGGTAGAAAGCGCAAGGGGGGTCCAGGCAAAGCGCTGCAGGTCGCCCTCGCCCTGCAACGCAACTTGCACTTCTTCCGGAAGCGCGGAACCCGAAACGGCGGCTGAGATAGCCGCGTCATAGGCGTTCAAATTCCCCCCGGCCTTGAACACGAGATCCTGAACCACATAGCTATCGGGAGAGGGTTGCGCAGTCGGCTCCTTCTCGGTTGACGATGAAGACGTAGCATCGTCGTTGTCTTTCGGGGGTGGCGCTTCCTGGCTCGACTTGTCCCGGTTTTCCTGAGCCGGTTGAGGTTCTTTAGTCGGTTGGGGCAGCGGCCATTCCAGACGCTCGGCATTCAGCGCGATATCGAAAGGCCGTGTTGGCGCCAGTACATCGGCCTGGGCCTTCAATTGGGCTGTCAGTGGTCCAGAGGCCTTCAGGTTGGCAGACAGACTCGCCAGGCTGCCATCGAGGATCAACTGAAGGCGTTCGCCACTCAGAGGCTGTTGATGAATACGCGCATCAAGATTGAGCCCGAGGGGATAATCGCCCTGCAGCGTGACGTCTGCGGAAAGCTCGGCATCCGCGGCCGTCGAGACCAGGGCCAGGCTGGCAAGACGCACCTCATGATCACGGCCCTGCAAACTGATGGCCAGGCGCTCGACGGTCTGCTCGGTGGGGCCGGTGATGCGAAACTCCTCGACCACCAGACTCGGGACGTTGACGTTCATGGGCAGATCGATGTCCGGCAATGTCAGACGTTCGCGTTCTTCCAGCGGGCGAGTGTCCGTTTTTGCGGGTTGGTCAGCCGACGATCCTTCCGTCGATGCCTGTTGAGAATCGCTGGCGACAACACCATTGGCGGCGTCGATCGCCTCGCTTGTCAGGCGCTTCCCAGGCAGAGACGGCCCGGCCTGATCGTTCTCGGCGGAGGCATCGCCGACGGGCGTATCGCTCATCGCCAAGGCCTGACCCGGCGAGACCGGCAGGCGTAATTCACTATCGACCAGGCGTGTCGGCAACAAGGTCATGGAATGACCGGCAAGCCTGGCGCCGGTGGTAAAACGTTGCCAGGTCAAGCGTGTGCCATCGGCCAGACGCACATCCACATTGCGCAGTTCGATGGCGCGTAATTCAATGGGAAACGGCAGTACGATCGAGGGCAGTCCCCCTTTCTCCGATGTCTCCGGAGGCGGCGCCGGTTCGGCGGTATCGCTTTGCGTGATACGAACATCGACATCGGCAAGCTGCAGAGCATCCAGACACAACTTGCCGTCAAACAGACAGTCCTCGGCCCAGGTCAGGTGCAGCCGGCCTATCTGAACCTGAGCGGGACCGGCACTGAGTTCCAGTCCGGTCAGGGTCAATTGATCCAGCGGCGACCCGCTGACGCTTTCCACCTGTAAAAAGTTGCGATTTTCGGCCTGGGATATCAACCAGTGGGTGCCCCAGGGCGACAAGGCCAGCCCTAGAATGAAAAGCAACAACCCCAGCAACCACAACGGCAACCACAGCAGTAGACGAAGTAAGGGAAAAATCAAAACTCGGGTCCTATGGCGAAATGCAGCCGGAAGGAGTCGTCGCTATCGAAGGGGTGCGCGACATCGAAGCGAATCGGCCCCACCGGAGAGATCCAGCGCACACCAAGCCCTGCCCCAGTGGCCAGATCCTCTGGCCACCAATCGTTGAAGGCGTTGCCGGTATCGACGAAGGTCGCTCCCCACCAGTCTCCAGTGACACGGCGCTGGGCTTCGAGGCTGGCGGTCAACAATTGTTGCCCCCCCAACAGATCACCATCTTCGTTTTCCGGTGCAAGACTTTCGTAGCTGTAGCCGCGAACGCTTTGATCGCCCCCGGCAAAGAAGCGCAGTGACGGCGGTATTTTCGAGAAATCGTCGGTGCTCATGGCTCCGACACCGGCGCGTCCCACAAAACGCGTATTGTTTCCCCACATACGAATCCATTGTGTATCGAAGGTGGTTCGCACGAATGATGCACCAGAGCCCCATATCTCATCGGATACTTCCAACGTGAGGCGCTGGCGATCCCCCCAGGTGGGAAAACGCGGGTTGCGAGTCCGAGTGCGCGTCCAGCTGACGCCCGGATAATAGAGCAGTACCTGATCCTCCTGATCCGCCTGGGTATAATCCTCGTAGGTGGTGCGGAAAAACACGCGCTGTATCCAATCGTTGTCGAAGCGCCACCGACGGGCGAACTCTATCGAGGCTTCAGTACTTTGAGTATCCTCGAGATCGCGACTCTTGAGCCCGTAGAGAAGTTCGTAGCGATCACGCAACGGATTCTCCAGCGGCATCAGATATTCGCCACTGAACTCCTGCTCCGGGCCCGACAGATACAGATTATGATTGAGACTGTCGCCGTCCTCATTGAGCCAGGGCTGCTCCCAGGAAAACTGGGTGCGCGGCCCCACATCCGTGGCATAGCCGATACCTACCTCGAATTGATCCTCATCGGCCGGAATCAGCGTAATGTCGATGGGCACCCGAGGTGGACGCTCGCTCCCGGCTCGTACTGCCGCATTGATGGCGTCGCCTGCAAGCAGGGTGGGCGCCGGAGATGGGGTGGGGGACGTCTTAGACTGGCGGTCCACGGCTTCCCACCAGTTGCGTTGTGCCTGAGCAATGGTATCCGCGCCCTGCTGCAGCCGCGGGCGTACCGCGATACTTCGAAACCAGCCGGTCTCCCCCAGACGCTGATTGTATTCGGCCAGATCACCGGCGAGGTAAGGATCGCCCGGCTCGAAATTCAGCATGTTGCGCAGACGCGATTCCTTGATCTGGCTGCCACGATAGTCGATGTTGCCGAACACATGACGTTCGCCGCTATCGAGGGTCAGGTAGATGCGGGCACTCTCCTCCCAGGGGCGTACCTCCATGCGGTGATCGACAAAGCGTGAGTCGAAATAACCGCGTTCCAGTGACAGGGTTGAGAGCTTGCTGCGCAGGCTATCGTAGCGGTCATGGCGTAACGGCTGGCCTTCCTTCAGTGACATGCTATCGAGCGCTTGCTGAAAAGCCTCATCGTCCTTGGCATCGTTGAGCAGGCCGACATCGAGGACGGTGATCTTCACTCGAGGACCTGGCTTGATGGCGATGGTTGCCTGCTCGATCTTATCTTCACCCTCCACCTCTTCATGTTGCAGGGTGATATCGAACTGCGGCTCATAATAGCCAAACGCCTTGAGCGCCTCGTTTGCACGCTGCGTAATCTCTGCTTCGAGCCGATTGCGATCGTATTCGCTGGCATCGAGTTCGGCCAGGTAATTGGTGACGTTCTCGGCGACCTCCCCCTCCACACCGGTGATTTCCGTGTCGAGTGCCTGCGTCGAGGCGCTACAGGACAGCAGTACCAACAGAATCAGTGGTTGTTTGATAGGTGGCGTGCCCATAGGCGATCAGTCTGCTCCCAGAAGCCAAAGCGGTGAAATCCTAGGCATGGAAACGGCGCGGTGATGGGGTCGTTCGAGCGATATCATTGCATGAGGCCCGTGCATTTCCTTTGCTCCTTCTCCTGTCTATAGCTGATTATTCTATGCGTGTGCGGAGATTTTCCACACTGGCACTCAGTGCAAGCTGCCCTTGACGCAACTCCCTGAGGCTGGATCGATTGGATTCAATGACGGCATTCAATTCATCGAAGCGTGTCTGCTGCTGCTGTGCCTGCTTTTCCAGCGCCTCGATCCGGGATGCAACACCCTCCATCTGATCTTGCAGTGTTGTCAAAGTCTTGTCGAACTCTTGTTCAGATAATGCCTGGGTTTGATTCTCGAGTCGACCAATGGTTCCGGCCAGGGTTTGCAGGCGTTGGTCGATATCGTCGCGCGCCTCGTCCGCGTCTTTCATTTGCGTTTCGATTGCCGCCCGTGCCTTGTCTCCGCTCTGTTCCAGTATGGTCAACGAGCGACCCATCGCATCGAGCGTTGCCGAAAGCGTATCACGCTCCTGCTTGGCAGTATCGAGTCGCTCCGCCATCGCCTCTGGGTCGGCATTACCGGTGCGCTCCTGCAACGTTTGCAAAAGCGTTGTCAGCTCCTGCTGGCGCTTATCAAGAGATTGCTGTTTCGATGTCAACTCGCTGAGTTGCGTTTCGAGCTCATTGCTTTGCTGACTATCGTCCAGGCTATCGAAGCGTGCATGCAGATTGGACAACTGGCCATCGAGGTTGCGCTGTTTGGCTTGCCACTCTTGACGGTCGAACCAGTAATAGACACCCATGGTCACCAACGCTGCCAACAGGACGAGGCAGATCAGCCACAGAGCGCCCGTCTTGGCGCGACGCCGATGCCGCGAGGGTGAGCGATGCCGAGTCACCGTCTCGCCGTCGGGCTCCGGTACGATCGGCGTGGTCAGTTGCGGCTCATTCGAGCGATTCATGAGCTCTCCTAAACTATCTAGCCAAATGATCTGTCTAAGCTATCTATTTATCCGATTATCCAAAGCGTTCAAACAACCGAGCAGGAAAAGCTATGTGAAGCTTTACTGCCTGGAAGCCTGCAGACCAACAGCGCAATTGGCGTGCAGGCAACGGACTGCTAAGATGATACGACACCACGTTCGCAGATGCTTGGTATCCTAAGGTTTTCTATCAAGTGCTGTATTCCACGGTGATTAAAAAAGGAGCTAACCAATGGCATTCGAATTACCTGCCCTGCCATATGAAAAAAATGCACTGGAACCGCATATCTCCGCGGAAACGCTGGAGTATCACTATGGCAAGCATCACCAGGCTTATGTAACCAAGCTCAATGATCTGACCGATGGCACCGAAGACGCCAACAAATCTCTCGAAGAGATCATCAAGTCCGCCTCAGGCGGCTTGTTCAATCAGGCGGCACAGGTCTGGAACCACACCTTCTATTGGCACTGCCTGTCTCCCAATGGTGGTGGCGAGCCCTCCGGTGCCCTGGGTGACGCCATCAACGCGAAGTTTGGCTCTTTCGACAAGTTCAAGGAGGAGTTCAATGCCAAGGCCGCGGGCAATTTCGGGTCCGGCTGGACCTGGTTGATCAAGACCGACGACGGTGGTGTCGATATCCTCAACACCGACGATGCGGATACCCCCATTGCTCATGGCAAGACACCGCTTCTCACCATCGATGTGTGGGAACATGCGTATTACATCGATTATCGCAATGCACGCCCGAAGTATCTGGAAGCAGTGTGGAATGTGATCAACTGGGACTTCGTTGCCCAGAACTACAGCTGAGAACTAAAATTGATAGTCGTCTGGGTCGAATTCTTCGGCTCATTCTCCTATATTGGAATGCACTACGCCCCGCATCGCGGGGCGTAGTCGTTTCAGTCAGACAGGTCATCCAATCAGCCCCGTCAGCAAGCGTGCCGACCGATCAGGGGTCTGCGCGACGGCCGATACCGCGATAAACCAGCCCTCGCGCAGCGACGTAGCTTGGATCGTAGATGTTGCGCCCATCCAGAATCAACTTGGCCCCCAGCATCTCTTTGAGACGGCGCCAATCCGGATTCCAGTAAGGCTTCCATTCGGTGACCAGCATCAGGGCATCGGCCCCTTCGCAGGCATCATAAGGATTGTTGGCGCATAGTGTCAGCAAAGGGTGCTCTCCCACCGCGGCTCGCACCGCGGGCAAGGCGGCCGGATCATGCAAGCGCACATGCACGCCCTGGGCCCACAAGGCACGCAACAAGGTCAACACCGGAGCATGATCGATACGCGCCGTGCCGGGCTTGAACGCCGCGCCCCAGATGGCCACGGTGCGCCCTTCCAGTTGGCCATGAAAATGCCCCCACAGCTTACGAAACAGCGTCTCCTTCTTGTGCTCGTTGATGTCGAGCACCTGCTCGAGAAGATACGATTCACGACCGGTCGCTACCTGAACATCGGCGAGCCGCATCAGATCCCGAGAAAAATTGGGCCCTCCAAAACCGCAGCCCGGGTAAAGATACTCGTAGCCGATTCGGCTATCCGCGCCCATGCCTTTGCGCACATGCTCCACGTCAACGCCGAGTGAATCCGCCAATCCCGCGACCTCGTTCATGTAACTGATACGGGTCGCCAGCATGCCATTGATGGCCAGTTTGGTCAGTTCGGCGGCGCGGCGCGGCATACGCTGGATGTTCTCGGCACGTCGGTTGAATGCCCGCAACAGCTCGCGTACCTGACGTTCCGCCCAATCGTTCTCGCACCCCAGCAACCAGCGCGAGGGCCGTGTGAACACCTGCCAGGCGCGCCCCTCCTCGATCATGTCGGGCAGCATGACCGCTACCTGTGAGGCATGCCGCAGCAACCCTTCCAATGCTTCGGTCTGACCGATCGGGAACATGGAATTGTTCACTACAACCAAGGGAGATGTCTGGTGCTCCGCGATCTCGTCGATAAAGTGTTCGGCGGCCTCGCGTTGGTCCGGCGCCAAGGCTAGCCAGACGACGTCCGCCTCCGTGAAGGCGGACACTGTATCGACGAGTTTGAGAGCGCCGGAGCTGCAACTCTCTTCGAGTTGGTCCATGACCACGGGCTCGCGGCTCAACCACTGGGCTTCCCGGAGCTGCTCCCAAGGGGTATCGGGATGCGGGTACCAGGTTACCTGATGACCGACCGAGGATAACGCCGCTGAGGCGACGGCGGCAGCCAGCTCACTGCCATGTACGATGATACGCATCAATTCAGCCCTCGTTGGCGTAGCGCTGAAGCAGTTCGTTGAAGCCTTTGCCGAACTTGGGATGGCGCTTGGCCAGGATCAGGGTCGCCTCGAGATAGCCAAGCTGATGACCACAATCGTAGGTTGCCCCCTGCATGCGGTAAGCGGCGACATTGCTGTCCTTGCGCAGTCTATCGATGGCGTCGGTCAGCTGAATCTCGTTGCCGGCGCCGGGAGGCGTATCGGCAAGCAGCGGGAATATCGCCCCGGGCAGAAGGTAACGGCCGATCACGGCCAGGGTGGAGGGCGCCTTTTCCACATCGGGCTTTTCGACCATGCCGATAATCGGCGCGCTCTTGCCCGGCGCCGGCGTATCGCCTTCCAGCGCGACGATG
Source organism: Halomonas sp. GXIMD04776 (assembly GCF_049808615.1). Lineage (NCBI taxonomy): Bacteria > Pseudomonadati > Pseudomonadota > Gammaproteobacteria > Oceanospirillales > Halomonadaceae > Halomonas > Halomonas sp. GXIMD04776. The sequence goes on from NZ_JBNCAN010000004.1 coordinate 42,991, forward strand.
CCGTATTTATGCACCATGTCCCGCGGCACGTTCTCGACCATGATCTGGGCATTGCCCTCGGCATCGAAGGCCTCGATCATGCCCGCCAGGTCGTTGCTTGCAAGTCCCTCGCCGTCTACCAGGACGTCTGGAAGAAGTACGGCGAAGGGCTCGTTGTCGCCGATTACCGGGCGCGCGCAAAGAATGGCGTGTCCCAGGCCCAGCGCCTCCGGTTGGCGCACACTGATGATGCTGACGTCATCGGGAATGATGTTACGCAGTTCATCGAGCAGCTCCTGCTTGCCCTTGGCTTCGAGCGTGGTTTCAAGCTCGAAATGCTTGTCGAAGTGATTTTCGATGGCGCTTTTGCTGGAGTGTGTCACCAGCACGATTTCCTTGATGCCTGCCTCGACCGCTTCTTCGACCACGTACTGGATGACCGGCTTGTCGACGATCGTGATCATTTCCTTGGGAATGGCCTTGGAGGCCGGCAAACAGCGGGTGCCGAGCCCGGCAACGGGTAGGACGGCTTTACGAATCATGGGGTCCCTCCTGCATGATGAATGAATAAAATGAATGACCCGCCCATTGACCATGGGTAAGGATCGCGAATTCTGAAGTCATCCCAGCAAACGTTCAATGCTGCCATGTTCTGGTGTTTTGATCACGCCATGCTCACAAACGATGGCATCGATCAGCGTTGCGGGGGTGATATCGAACACCGGATTGAATATCTCGATGCCTTCCGGTGCTACGCGGCGCTCGCCCTGGTGCGTGAGCTCTCGTGCATCACGAGTTTCGATGGGAATGGCCGCCCCGCTCTCCAGCGCGAGATCGAAGGTACTCGACGGCGCGACCACCATCACCTTGACGCCGTGATGACGCGCCTGCACCGCCAGTGCATAGGTCCCGATCTTGTTGGCGACATCGCCATTGGCGGCGATGCGATCCGCGCCGACGATCAGCCAGCCGATCTCACCCTGAGCCATCAATAGCGAAGCCGCGGAATCCACCGCCAATACCGCTGGAATACCCTCCTGATGAAGCTCCCAGGCGGTCAGTCGCGCGCCCTGTAGCCAGGGCCGGGTTTCGTTGACGTGCACGCGAGTGATGAGCCCTTGAGCCCAGGCAGCGCGAATCACTCCCAGTGCGGTGCCGTAGCCGCCCGTGGCCAATGCCCCCGTATTGCAGTGCGTCATCACGCTACACTGCCCATCCCGGGCGATCAACTCGCTGCCTAACCGGCCCAGGGTGAGATTGTCGGTTTTATCCTGGGCATGGATGTCCCGTGCCACCCTGAGCAAGGCGGCTCCCGGCGCCTGTGGCTCATGGCGATGCCTCTCGAGCACGGCACGCATACGCGACAACGCCCAGAACAGATTGACTGCCGTTGGGCGAGAGTCGGCGAGACGCTGGATTGCCGCCTCCAGATGCGTAGGCCAGTCGGACTCCGGGGATCGTTGCGCCGCCAATACCATACCGTAGGCCGCGGCGATCCCGATCGCCGGAGCGCCGCGCACTACCATCGAGGTGATGGCCTGGGCGGTTTCATCCGCGTCGCGTACGCGCAGCCATTCGTAGCGCTCGGGCAAGACGCGCTGATCGAGCAGTTCCAGCGCATCATCACACCAACGGATGGGATCGATACTGGTTGTCGTCATTTCCGCTCCCGAACAGATCGAACGATATCGAGGGGTGATCCCGCAAACTGCGGCAAGAAATAGTAGAATGCCACGCATCATACCGAAGGAGGTTCGTAATGCCATCCATCGCGCCCCGCGAGGTCGAATTACTGATCGAAGCCCGCTGGATCCTGCCAATGAGCGAGGGGCTGCCGTTACTCGAAGAGCACGCCATCGCCTTCGAGGATGGCCGTTTGCAAGGCCCCTGGCCAACCGGCGAGGCGCGCAGGCACGTCACTCCCAAACAAACGCTGCGTCTCGAGCGTCATGCCCTGCTGCCGGGCCTGGTCAACGCGCATAACCACGCCGGCATGAGTCTGATGCGGGGCTATGCGGATGATCTGCCCTTAATGACCTGGCTCAATGAGCACATATGGCCTGCCGAGGCGAAACACATCTCCCCGGATTTCGTCGCGGATGGCACGCGGCTGGCGATGGCCGAGATGCTGCGCTCCGGCACCACGACCTTTGCAGACATGTATCTGGCGCCGGAGGCGGTCGGCGAGATTCTCGAACAGGCTGCCATGCGGGTGCAGCTGTGCACGCCATTGATCGATTTCCCAACCCCCTGGGCGAGGGATTTTCGTACTGGTCTCGAGCTCACCGAGGCATTGCTCGAGCGTTATCGCCACCATTCCACGATCACCCTGGCCCTCGGGCCTCATGCGCCCTATACGGTAGGCGACGACAGCCTGCAGCAACTACGAAAGGTGCGGGAACGCCTTGGCCTATCGATTCAAATGCATGTGCACGAAACCGCCGATGAAGTCGAACAGAGCCTGGGGCAATACGGCAAACGCCCACTGAGACGGCTATTCGAGGCGGGACTGCTAGGGCCGCATTTCCAGGCGGTGCATATGACCCAGGTCGATGACGATGATCTGGCCATTCTGCGGGAAAGCGGCACCCACGTGATTCATTGTCCGCAATCCAATCTGAAGCTGGCCAGCGGGTTCTGTCCGGTGGCACGATTGCAGGAGGCAGGTGTCAATGTGGCCCTGGGCACCGACGGCGCTGCCAGCAATAATGATCTGGACATGTTCGATGAGCTCAAGAGCGCTGCGTTACTGGCCAAGGGCGTAAGCGGCGATGCCGCTGCCCTGCCCGCCATGGCGGCACTGGCCATGGCCACGCGAAATGGCGCTTGCGCCCTTGGAATGGGTGATCGCATCGGTCAGCTTCGCGAAGGCTTTGCAGCCGATCTCATCGCCGTGGATTTGCAGGCCATCAACACCTTGCCGGTCTACAACCCGGCGTCCTCCATCGTTTATGCCATGAACAGCCGTCAGGTCAGTCATGTCTGGGTGGGTGGTCAACGCCGGGTGACCAATGGTGAACTCGTCGATATCGATATGGATCAACTCACGCACAGGGTACTCGGTCATCAACAGGCCATGGTGAACACCAGCCAACCAGGAGAGGCGTCATGAATTCAGTGCAACACGCGCGCGAAGACCATCGCGGCAATGTCGATCAGTCCGAAATCGCCAAGTTCGATGCCTTGGCCAGCCAATGGTGGGACAGAGACGGCGACTTCAAGCCCCTGCACGACATCAATCCACTGCGTCTGGATTTTATCGACAGCCGCGCCGGCCTGGCGGGCAAGCAGGTCATCGATGTCGGCTGCGGTGGCGGTATTCTCAGCGAGGCGATGACACATCGCGGTGCCGTGGTCACCGGCATCGACATGGGTGAGGCACCTCTGGCCGTGGCCAGGCTGCATCAGCAGGAATCCGGCACCAATGTGTTGTATCGCCAGGCAAGTGCCGAGGAAATGGCCAGCGCTCATCCGGGCGAGTTCGATGTGGTTGCCTGTCTGGAAATGCTCGAACACGTACCCGACCCCGCTGCAGTGGTACGCGCCTGCGCTACCTTGGTAAAACCCGGCGGGCACGTCTTCTTCTCGACCATCAATCGTAATCCCAAGGCCTATGCATTCGCGATCCTGGGGGCTGAATACGTACTGAGATTACTGCCCAAGGGCACCCATGAGTATCGCAAGTTCATCCGCCCCTCCGAACTCTCCGGCTGGTGTCGCGCCACTGGTTTGCGCGTGCGGGAACAGACCGGCCTGACCTATAACCCGGCCACCCGGCATTATCGTTTGAATCCACGAGACGTCACCGTCAATTACATGATGCATTGTTCCCTGGAGGCGCTGTGAGGGTACATTCTCTGGCCGTTCCTCGGGCTTTGCTTTTCGATCTGGATGGCACGCTGATCGACACCGCACCGGATCTGGCGCGAGCGACCAATGCACTGCGCGATCACCACGGGCTCGAGGCGCTGCCCTTCGAGGTGATCCGACCCCAGGTCTCGAATGGCGGTAGTGCCCTGGTCACCCTCGCCCTGGGCCTGGAACAGAACCATCCCGAGCATGCCGCCGCACGGGCTTATCTTCTGGATGCCTACGGTCAAGGTATCGCGATAGAGAGCCGAGTGTTTCAGGGGTTGGAACGCCTGCTCGAGGACTGGGCTCAACCACCACGTGGCTGGGGTATTGTCACCAATAAGCCCCGCGCTTACGCAGCCCCATTGATCAAGGCGCTTGAACTACAGCCTGGCGTACTGCTCTGCGCCGATGACCTGCCGGTCAAGAAGCCGGCACCGGACCCTTTGTGGGAGGCAGCGCGTCAACTCGATGTAGAAGCAAAGGATTGCTGGTACATCGGTGATCATATCCGCGATATGCAGGCTGCCCATGCCGCCGGCATGAGCGCAATTGCCGTAGGCTATGGCTACATCGATGACGATGAAGATCGCCAGAGCTGGAATGCGGATCAATGGTTTGAACGACCGATCGATCTCGTGGCTGCCTTGCTTGAGGCTGAAGCTTGAATCAACGCGCTGAGCGTGCCACGAAAACGCCTCCTGAGTGGAGGCGTTTGCATTAGTCATTACCAACCGGCGCTAGATCACTTCCTGGGCGGTTGCGCGTCGAAGCGCTCGCCATTGTGCCCACGGCTATCCGGCCCCATCAACCATAGATAGGTGGGCATGATCTCCTCTGGGGTGCGCAGATTGTTAGGATCTTCTGCGGGAAATGCCGTCTTGCGCATCTGAGTCCGCGTAGCGCCCGGATTGAGGCTGTTGACACGGATCGAGGTCAGATTATCGAGTTCATCGGCCAGCACCTCCACGAACCCTTCTGTCGCGAACTTCGAGACCGAATAGGCCCCCCAATAGGCACGCCCCTTGCGGCCAACGCTCGAGGAGGTAAAGATCACCGACGCATCCGAGGACGCCTTGAGCAGCGGCAGTAACGCCTGGGTCATCCAGATCGGGCCATTGATGTTGACCTGCATCACCTGCTCCCATAACTCGGGATTATAATGATCGAAAGGGGTGATGCGCCCCAACAACCCTGCATTGTGCAGGATGCCGTCGAGCCGACCGAACTCCTTCTCGAGGGTCTCGGACATGTCGTGGTAATCCTTGAGCGTGGCGCCCTCGAAATTCAGCGGGAAGATCGCTGGTTGCGGGCCGCCCTGCTGCTCGATTTCGTCATACACCTTTTCGAGTTTGGCGATGGTGCGGCCAAGCAAGATCACCGTCGCACCATGACCGGCGTAGGCAAGCGCTGCCGCGCGCCCGATACCATCGCCGGCACCTGTCACCAGGACCACCTTATCCTTTAGCAGGTCGGCGGGTGCCTGATAATCCAGCTTACACGTCATCACGACTCCTCGATTCGTTGTCTGGGCGTCTTCATAGCCCCGATTGATTCAAAAAGTCCGCAGCCATACTAGCGGCATTACTTTGCGGATATTCTTGACGCACCCGAGCCAGCAGTTTCTTGCTGGCGTCCGGCTGTCCCTGACGCGCCTTTAGCAATCCCAGTTTATATAGAGCATCGGGCACCTTGTTACTTTGTGGGTAATCCTCGATGACACGATTGAATGACTGAGCGGCAGGTTCGAGCTCGGAGCGGCTGGAATAGAGCTCGCCTAGCCAGTAATAGGCATTGGCACGTAACGGCGAATCCGGATACTCATTGACGAATGTCTCAAAATCCTCGATGGCGGCGTCGAACTCCCGCGACTGTACCTTCTGAAACGCCGCCTGGTAAGCTTGTTGACCGTTTTCCTGGTTGCTTCTCGAGGGACCGCCGGTTCCCGGGTTCTCTGATGACGTCTGAGCCCTAGGTTCGTTGGTCGCCGGAGGGGCCTGTCCACCACCTTGTGCCACACGTTGCTCGAGATCGAGATAGCGCTCCTGGGCAAGCTGTTTCTGTTGTTCGAGTTGGTAGCGCAACTCCTCGATCTGACCGCGCAATTCCTGAATCTGGCGTTCATTCTCCTGGAGCTGATTGAGTATTCTCAGATTGGCACCGGGGGAGGATTCCCGCGCCTGGGTGTTCTGATAGAAATTATTCGACCCCGCCGAAAGATCCTGCACCGTTGGGGCGGCCCCTACGGACAGCGGGAGCACCAGGGCTCCCGCGCCGCACAGCCTCTTCAGACCGTGTTTCATGATTGACTCCGCCAAAGCTTAGAGAATCATTGCCTGTTGTTCGACAATGCTTCAGTAATCGAAGACTACGCGGCGATTCTGAGCGTAGGCATCCTCGGAGTGACCATCGACCGCAGGACGTTCTTCGCCGTAGCTGACAATTTCAATTTGGGAGTCCGACACACCTTGCACTGCAAGATACCGCTCAACGGCCTTGGCGCGACGCTCCCCCAAGCCCAGATTGTATTCACGTGTACCGCGCTCGTCGCCATGCCCCTGAAGCACCACACGGGTGTTCGGATTGGCGCGCAGATATTGAGCATGTGCATTTAGTGTAGACTCGAACTCAGGGCGAATGGTTTCTTTATCATAGTCGAAATAGATGGTGCGCTGATCAGGAACACGTCCCTGCCCTTGGCCCTGCATGCCTTGGCCCTGCCCCTGCATGCCTTGACCTCGGCCCATTCCAGTACCACTGGTCTGACCCGTGGTGGCTCCCTGCCCCGATGCACCTCCGGCGCTACCATCCATGCTGCCGTCCTGGGTACCACCGGTACTTGAACAACCCGCCACGAAAACGAGTGCCATGACGACGACGAGACTCTTTAGGTATGTTTTGAATTGCATTATTAACTCCTTGCTCGAAACCAGAATGACAAGTTTATTCTTCAATTTAGGAATGGCGACCAGGCGGGTTCGCGCACATCACCCTGGGCGGCGGGCAAGCGATAGGACGCTTTGCCATCCGCGGATACTACACCCAGAACACCACGGTTACCTTCCTGGGTAGCGAAGATTATCATGCTCCCGTTCGGTGCAACACTAGGGGACTCATCCCAACGTGATTCGGTCAGGATCGTCAGGCGATCCGTGTCCATATCCTTTTTCGCGACATGGTAACCATCGCTGGCACGATGAATCATGAAGATATTGTCATCCACCGGAGAGAAACGCCCTCTCGAGTTGTAATTGCCGGTATAAGTGATTCTTTTGGCTTCTCCGCCGGATAGATCGTAACGATACAACTGAGGACCGCCACTACGGTCGGAAGTGAATAGAAGATGTTCACCATCCGATGACCAGTCCGGCTCGGTATCGATGGCCGAATTGTTGGTCAAGCGTTGAAAACTACCCGCACTGATGTCCATGATGTAGATCTCAGGCTGACCATCTTTTGAAAGTGACATGGCCAGCTTGCGGCCATCCGGAGACCAGGTCGCCGCACCATTGATACCTTCGAACGACGTTACTTGCACCCGTTGACTATTGGCCAGATTCTGGATGTAAATGGCCGGTCGACCCGTTTCAAATGATGTGTAGGCAAGTTTGTTACCATCCGGTGACCAGGCAGGCGACATGATGGGCTCATCGGAGGTCAGTATCTGCTGACTATTATGCCCGTCTGCATCGGCGATATGCAGACCGTAACGCCGGCCGTCGGCGGCACCTTCAGCAGTGACATACGCGATCTTGGTCGAGAAGGCACCGCGAATACCGGTCACCGCCTCGAAGACTTGGTCGCTGATGTAATGTGCCGCCGAACGCAGTTGATTCCGACCAACGGTGACCACTTCACCCAGCATGCGTCGCTCACCATAGATGTCCATCAGCTCGAACTGGATACGATAATCGCCACCTTCCTGGGTAATTTTCCCCACGACAAGATAGTTGCTGTCGACGGCCCGCCAATCTCGATACTTGACCTCTTCGCTACTGCTTGGCCTGGCGATCAGGGCGCTATTGGCCAAGGGTGAGAACTGACCGCTGTGTTCCAGATCATTGCGCACGATTTCAGCAACATTCTCGGGCAGGTTGGCTTGCCCTTGCTGGGCGAAGGGTACGACTGCAATGGGCACGGCACGATCGCTGCCTTGGGTGATCTCGATTGTCAGATCGGCGTTGGCAAGGCTGCTGAATATTAGCAACAATGCCGTCAGCATGGCGAATATGGGTTTCATCGACGGGCATCCTTAGGGTTGAAATCCAAATTGAATTGACGAAATTGTCGCTGCGACGAGGCAGGCAGATCACGCATTTCACGAAACGGCGACGCACGTTCCACGGCTTGTAGTACCGACCGATCGAAAGCCGAGTTACCGCTACTCTGACTGATGGTAGCGTTGGCCAACTCCCCGGTGGGCAATAGCTGAATGCTGACGGTGGCACGTAGCTGCCCGCCACTCGTGGGAGGCAGGATCCAGGCCTGCTCGATTGCACCTCGGACCAGGTTGATGAAGCTATTGGACGCTTTTTCCGCCTGTCGAGCGTTGGCAATGGATTCGGCTTCCCCGGCAATCATGTTATCGAGAGACGATTGGGCGGCACGTTCTGCGGCGGCGGCAGCCTCCTCAGCTTTGCGTTTGGCTTCTGCGGCGGCTTTACGCTTGGCTTCTTCCTCTCTCTTGCGTTCGGCCTCGGCGGCGGCCTTGCGCTTGGCCTCTTCCTCTTTCTTGCGTTCGGCCTCGGCGGCGGCCTTGCGCTTGGCCTCTTCCTCTCTCTTGCGTTCGGCCTCGGCGGCGGCCTTGCGTTCGGCTTCCTGTTGAGCCTGCTTCTGACGCTGTTCTTCCCGCTGTTGCGCGGCTTTCTCCGCCTGCTGTGCGCGACGCTGCGCCTCGGCTTCGGCCTGTTGGCGCGCCTCTTCTCGCGCTTGCTGCTCGGCTTCTCGAGCCGCCTGGGCCTCGGCTTGTTCTTGCGCTGCTTGTTCTTCGGCAACCTCTTGTTTAGCTTCTTGTTCGGCCTGACGCTTGGCAGCTTGTTCCTGCTCGGCCTGCTCGGCTCGCTGCGCGGCAGCCCGTGCCTCTTCGGCGCGCTGAGCCTGGTCGGTAGAGGTCTCGGTGCTGACCAAGGTCGCCTGAACGATGGACGTGCTGCTTTCCTCGGGTTCGCTGGCAGGCCAGCGCATGGCCGTCACCAGCAGCACCACTACGTGAACGCCGATGGCAAGTAGCGTGGGCAGGCCATAACCTACTCGCTTTTCATGTCTAGCCATCCCGCCTCCTCAACTATCGCCTGGGGGCGGTTCCGAGATAAGCCCGACATTCGGCACTCCAGCAGTCTGCAGGGTACCCATCAGTGTCACGACCTGGCCATAGGCGACATTACGATCACCGCGTACCAGCACGGGAGTCTCGGGGCGGCGACCGAGGATGGCGATAACCTTGTTGCTGATGTCCTCCAGGGAGACCGCCGTTTCTTCATCCCCCAGTGAGATGAAATATTGACCTTCTCGATTGACTGACACAATGATCGGTTCGCGATCCTCCATCGCATCGATGGGCTCAGAGGTCACTTTCGGCAGATCGACCTGCACCCCTTGAGTCAGCATCGGCGCAGTGATCATGAAGATCACTAGTAGTACCAGCATCACGTCGATGAACGGTACGACATTGATCTCGCCCATGGGCTTGCGGCTTGGACCGCGGTTGAATGGACCGTGCATGGCTTGGCTCTTCCCCCAATTCTCTCTAAGTTCGCCTCAGGCCGCTTCGCTTTCACCGCGGCCCTGCAGATTGCGATGCAGGATGGAGTGAAATTCTTCGGCAAAGTCCTCGTACTGCCCTAGCAGACGATTGGACTGGGCGGAAAGTCGGTTGTAGAAGATAACAGCGGGGATGGCGGCGAAAAGACCCATGGCGGTGGCAACCAGCGCTTCGGCGATCCACGGAGCGACGGTGGAGAGTGTTGCCTGCTGAGCCATGGACAGACTCTGGAAAGAGCCCATGATGCCCCACACCGTTCCGAACAAACCAATATAAGGACTGGCGGAGGCCACCGTGGCCAGAAAGGTCAAATGCAGGTTAAGGCGCTCTTCCTCCCGGGACCAGGCCACGCGCATGACACGCTGAACGCCGTCGAGCACTGCCTGGGAGCTGTTGGTCTTGGGCAGTAGACGATTGAATTCACGAAATCCGGCACGAAAGATATGTTCGGCGCCCAAGGACTCCTGCTCGGGGGGTGTTTCGCGATAGAGCTCGTTAAGATCGATGCCGGACCAGAAGCGGTCCTCGAAGGCGCGATGCCCCTGCTTGGCGCGGCGCAATACGATGCCCCGCTGAAAGATCACGATCCAGGATGCAATGGAGGCGGCCAGCAACAGCAGCATGACAAGCTGGACGACCAGACTCGCATTGATCATCAAATGGATAACGGACATTGAGTCGTTCACGGGTGTCCTCACTGACTAATGGTATAGATTTATTCGCGTAGGACCGTGGCCAAAGCCGGCGGCCAACGTACGGGTCTAAGTCGTGTCGATTCCACACAGGCGATATCGACGCTTGCATCGCACAAGGGTTCCCCTCGAGCGGTGACTTGCTGATGAAAGCTGAGTCGGCAGGCCGAACGGTCGACGACCTCGACACTGACGTCCAGTTCATCATCCAGCCGAGCAGGCTTGGCATAGCGGCATTCCAGGCGATGTACCACCAGTTGAATGCCGGTGTCGAACAAGCCTTGCTGTGTCAGGCCATGCTGCCTGAGCCATTCACTGCGGGCTCGTTCCATGTATTTGAGATAATTGACGTAATAGACGATACCCCCGGCATCGGTATCCTCGATGTAGACACGCACCGGAAACGTGAAGGCACTCATTGTTTGAGCCCCAGGTTGTCATCAAGAGCGGCATCGGGATGCGTCTCGGGAATCGCTTCGGTGGATGGGATACCGAAGTGCAGAAATGCCTGACGCGTGACCATGCGCCCCCGGGCAGTGCGCAGCATGAACCCCTGTTGGATCAGATAGGGTTCGAGTACGTCCTCGATGGTATCACGCTCTTCGCTGATGGCCGCCGCAAGAGAATCCACGCCCACGGGGCCACCATCGAACTTCTCGATCATGGTCAGTAACAGGCGGCGATCCATGTGATCGAGACCATGGCGATCCACATGCAGCATGTTGAGTGCCGAATCCGCGATGGCCGCGGTCAAACGTCCATCGCTACGCACCTGGGCGTAATCGCGCACACGCCGCAACAACCGATTGGCGATGCGCGGCGTCCCCCGTGCGCGTCGCGCGACCTCGGCGGCACCGCCAGGCTCGGCCTCGATACCGAGCAAGCGTGCCGACCGGGTAACGATCTCGGTGAGTTCGTCGATATCGTAGAACTCCAGCCGCTGCACGATGCCGAAACGATCGCGCAGCGGTGATGTGAGAAGTCCTGCCCGGGTCGTCGCCCCCACCAGGGTGAACTCCGGCAGATCGAGCTTGATCGAGCGGGCCGCAGGCCCCTCGCCGATGACGATATCCAGTTGGAAATCTTCCATGGCGGGATACAGCACTTCTTCCACCGCTGCCGGCAGGCGATGGATCTCGTCGATGAAGAGTACGTCGCCGGCTTGCAGGTTGGTCAGCATCGCCGCCAGATCGCCGGCACGTTCGAGCACCGGACCGGAGGTCGATTTGATGTCGACCCCCATTTCTTCGGCGATGATATTGGCCAGTGTCGTCTTGCCCAGCCCCGGCGGGCCGAACACCAGCGTATGATCGAGGCTATCACCACGACCGCGTGCCGCGGTGATGAAGATGTCGAGCTGCTCGCGCACCCGGGGCTGGCCGATGTAGTCCGCCAGCCGCCGGGGACGAATGGCATGGTCCACGCGCACCTCGCCCTGCTGGGGCTGGGCGGCGATGAGGCGATCATTATCGATCATGGTGCTTGTCTACCCCGCCAGCTTACGTGTGAGCGCGGCCTTGATCAGCGCCTCGGTAGGCTGCTTTGTGTCCAATCCGGACAGCATGCGTGCTGCTTCCGTCGGCTTGTAGCCCAGGGTGATCAATGCGGCTTCGGCATCGGCGAAGGGATCGCTGGAGCGCATCGGTGTCGGCATTTGCTGAGTGTCGTCCAACCCCGCCAGTTGCTCGCTGCTCCAATGAGGGAAACGATCGCGCATCTCGACGATCAGGCGCTCCGCGGTCTTCTTGCCGACCCCCGGGAGGCGCGTCAGTGCCTTGACATCATCATCCATGACGCAGCGTACGAATTGATCCTGTTCCATACCGGACAGAATTCCCAGAGCCAATTTCGGGCCGACACCATTGACCTTGATCAGCGCACGAAAAAGCGCCCGCTCCGGCTCGCGGAGGAATCCGTAGAGCAGATGGGCATCCTCGCGCACGGTAAGATGGGTGTAAAGCTGCACATCCTCGCCAATGCCCGGCAAGGCGACGAGGGTATTCATCGACGCTTCGAGTTCGTAGCCGACGCCACCGACATCGACCACCAGCCAGGGTGGCTGCTTTTCCAACAGAGTGCCCCGTAGGCGTCCAATCATGCCTTCACGATCCTTCAAATGACAGGGGTGTCACTATACTGATAGGCCCCGCGACTGACCAGCGTCCTGATTTACACTTCATTCAGGGCGATAATCACGCCAGCGCTGCCCTCTCCCCCGCCGGCCGCCATAACTACCCTGCTGTACCAGGCCGCCGCGCGCATGAGCGTGAGTCAACGCAATGGCCAACGCATCCGCCGCATCGGCCTGGGGCGTGGCGCTTAGTGTCAGTATCGCCGTGATCATGTGCTGTACCTGGGTCTTGTCCGCGGCACCGGTACCGGTCACGGCTTGTTTGACCTGGCGTGGCCCATACTCGAACACGGGAATGCCATGATTGGCGGCACACACGATGGCGGTACCCCGGGCCTGGCCCAGCTTGAGAGCCGAATCCGCGTTGCGTGCCATGAATACCTGTTCGATGGCGAATTCTACCGGGCGATGCAGTGCAATCAACTCCGCCACACCGGCATACACCTGCGCGAGCTTCTGGGCCAGATCATCAGCTTTGATGCGGATACAGCCGCTGGCCACATAGCGTGGCCGCGTGGAGGAAATATCCAGAACACCATAGCCGGTGACGCGCGAGCCGGGATCGATGCCGAGCAGGATCATGAAGAGGCTCTCAATTCGGGATATTCATTCGATCTGTTCAAGAATATTGTCATCGAAATCCGCGTTGGTGTAGACGTTTTGTACGTCGTCCAGGTCCTCGAGCATGTCGATCAGCTTGACGACCTTCTTCGCCACCTCGATATCGGCAATCGATGAATACGTCTCCGGATATTTGCCGATGTCGGCAGTATCAGGCGTCAGGCCGGCCGCGATCAGTGCATCCTTGACCGCGGAGAAATCTTGAGGGGTTGAAATCACCTCGATGACGCCATCGTCCTGCGTGACGACATCCTCGGCGCCGGCCTCCAGCGAAACTTCGATGATGGCCTCTTCATCACTCTCCGGAGGAAAACTCATACGTCCTTGCTTATTGAACAAGAAAGCCACTGAGCCGGAGGTGCCCAGATTGCCGTCCTGCTTATTGAAGGCGTGGCGGACATCGGAAGCAGTGCGGTTGCGATTGTCCGTCAGACATTCGACGAGTATCGCGACGCCTTCGGGACCGTAGCCTTCGTAGCTGAGCTCCTCCATATTGTCGGCATCGTTATTACCGACGCCCCGATCGATGGCTCGCTGGATGGTGTCCTTGGTCATGTTATTGGCAAGCGCCTTGTCCATCGCCGCACGGAGTCGCGGATTGTCATTGGGCTCGCCACCACCCTGCTGAGCGGCTACCGACAATTCGCGGATCAGCTTGGTGAAGATCTTGCCCTTCTTGGCATCCTGGGCGGCCTTGCGATGCTTGATGTTCGCCCATTTACTATGACCAGCCATATGCGGCCTCCTTGGAAATCTCAATGCTCAAGAAACGAAACCGGCGCCACCCATGAATCGGCGCGCCGGTTATTGTCATAAGCACATCATCGCCGTGCCAAAAGACGCTATTTGTCGTTGGTCGTCTTGGCCTTCTGACGCAGTCGGATATGCAGATCCTTGAGCTGCTCCGAGGTCACCTCTCCCGGTGCGTCGGTCATCAGGCAGGCGGCACTCTGAGTCTTGGGAAAGGCGATGACTTCGCGGATGGTGCGCGCACCGGTCATCAGCATGACCAGACGATCGAGACCAAAGGCGAGCCCACCATGAGGCGGGGCGCCATACTGCAGTGCATCGAGCAGGAAACCGAACTTTTCCTCGGCTTCTTGCTCACCGATGCCCAGAACCTCAAATACCTTGCGTTGCATGGCCTGATCGTGAATACGGATCGATCCACCACCCAGCTCGGTGCCGTTGAGCACCATGTCGTAGGCCCGGGACAGCGCCTTGGCCGGGTTTGCCTTGAGCTCATCGCCAGAACAGGACGGTGCGGTAAACGGATGGTGAAGCGCCGACAGGCGACCGTTGTCATCCGCTTCGAACATCGGGAAATCGACGACCCAGAGAGGGGTCCATTCCTGGGTGTAGAGATTTAGATCCTCGCCCAGCTTGACGCGTAATGCGCCGATCGCCTCGTTGACGACATTGATCCTGTCGGCACCGAAGAAGATGATGTCGCCATCCTGCGCTCCGACTCGGTCTAGCAGGGATTCCACGATGCCTTCCATGAACTTGACGATGGGTGACTGCAATCCCTCGAGCCCCTTGGCACGTTCATTGACTTTGATCCAGGCCAATCCCTTGGCGCCGTAAATGCCGACGAATTTGGTGTATTCGTCGATTTCCTTGCGCGTGAGCCTGGCGCCGTCACTGACCTTGAGAGCCGCTACGCGGCCATCGTCTGCATTGGCCGGTCCGGAGAAGACCTTGAAGTCGACACCTTTCATCAGATCGTCGACATCGATGAGCTCAAGGGGGATGCGTAAATCCGGCTTGTCGGAGCCGTAACGACGCATGGCCTCGGCATAGGGCATACGCGGGAACTCTGGTAGCTCCACCTCGAGTACGTCAGAGAACAACTGGCGAATCATGCGTTCGGTGATGACCATGATGTCGTTCTCGTCGACGAAGGAGGCCTCGAGATCGATCTGGGTGAATTCCGGCTGACGATCGGCGCGCAGATCCTCGTCACGGAAGCACTTGGCGATCTGGTAATAACGATCGAATCCGGACACCATCAACAGCTGCTTGAAGAGCTGCGGCGACTGGGGCAGTGCGAAGAAATGCCCTTCATGGGTACGGCTGGGCACAAGATAATCCCGTGCCCCTTCCGGGGTGGCCCGGGTCAGAATCGGCGTCTCGATATCCAGGAAGCCCTGACCTTCCAGATAGGCCCGCACGCTGTGCGAGATACGCGAGCGCAGACGTAACTTGTCGATCATCTCTGGACGGCGCAGATCGATATAGCGATGCTTCAGGCGCACCTCCTCACCGACCTTGCCGTGCTCATCAAGCTGAAACGGCGGTGTGGCGGCGCTGTTGAGCACCTCGACCTGCTTGGCCAGCACCTCGATCATGCCGGTGGGCATGTTGGGGTTCTGCGTTCCTTCTGGACGCGAGCGAACGCGCCCCTTGATGCGCAGGACGAATTCATTACGCGCCCGGTCGGCAGTAGCAAACGCATCCGGAGTGTCGGGATCGATCACGACCTGGGCGATACCGTCGCGATCGCGCAGGTCGAGAAAGATCACGCCCCCATGGTCACGGCGGCGATGAACCCAACCGCAGAGCGTGACCTCCTGATCGATCAGGGACTCGTTCAATTGGCCGCAATAGTGGCTGCGCATGGAAAATCCTGTTCTGTTGCTTTGACGGGTGAAGCGCCACCACCCTCAGGAGGCGGCGCCAAGTCGATGTTGGATCAGGCGGTCTTCGTGCTGTGCTCAGATTTGCTGTTTTGGGGCTTGCTATCCTGAGACTTATTGTCGGCTGCCTTGGGCTCGGACGT
This sequence comes from Halomonas sp. GXIMD04776, assembly GCF_049808615.1. Lineage (NCBI taxonomy): Bacteria > Pseudomonadati > Pseudomonadota > Gammaproteobacteria > Oceanospirillales > Halomonadaceae > Halomonas > Halomonas sp. GXIMD04776. The sequence continues at coordinate 58,809 of NZ_JBNCAN010000004.1, forward strand.
CGCCGGTGTGTCGCTTTTATCGCCGGCCAGGTTCTTCTTGCCTCCGGATTTGAAGTCGGTTTCATACCAGCCTCCGCCGGCGAGGCGAAAGCCTGCGGCAGAGATCAATCGGGATAGTGTCTGTTGCTCGCAATGAGGGCATTGGGTCAGTGGTGCGGCACTGATTTTCTGTAATTTTTCCAGTCGCTGATCACAGGCTTTGCACTGATATTCATAAATAGGCATGGTTTTTAACTCTCAGAGACAAAACGACCGCATCGATAACCGGCGGTAACGGAGGATATGCGGTCTAGCGGCACGCTTTCCAAGATGCCTTCGAAAGCCGCATATTATAGCGTGTAGCAGCCCCCGAGGGGCAAGGCCTCAAACACAAAAGCAAGGAGCCATCGATGAAGGCTGTCATTCTGGATGCCGCCACCCTGGGCGATGACATCGACCTGACCCCGCTACGCGATGAGGTCGATACTCTCGAGATTCACGATCGCACGACGCCTCAGGAATGTCTGGAACGTTTGCAGGATGCGGACGTAGCTATCGTCAACAAGGTCGTGCTATCCGGCGATCTGCTGGCATCTCTGCCCCATTTGAAACTGATCTGTGTACTGGCGACCGGCACCAACAACATCGACATGGACGCTGCGAAGCGTCAGGGTATCCAGATCAAAAACGTGACCGCCTACGGCACCGCCAGCGTAGCGCAGCACACTTTGATGCTGATGCTATGCCTGGCTAATCGCTTGCCCCTGTATCAGCGCGATGTGATCGATGGTCGCTGGAGTCGGAGCCCTTTCTTCTGTCTGCTCGATCATCGCACCCTGGAGTTGGCTGGCAAACGCCTGGCGATCGTTGGCAGCGGTGAGCTGGGACAGGCAGTAGCGCGTCTGTCTAGAGCGTTCGGCATGGAGGTGATCTTCGCCGCCCGTCCCGGTAACGACACTCAGGATGAGCGGCCGGCGCTGGCCGATCTTGCTCCCGAGATCGATGTGCTCAGCCTGCATTGTCCCTTGACGAATGATACCCATCATCTCGTCAACGCGGATTTGTTGGCCCGGATGAAACCGGATGCACTGCTGATCAATTGCGCGCGGGGTGGCATCATCGATGAGAAAGCGGCACTTCAGGCGTTGAGAGAAAATCGTCTAGGCGGGCTTGGTGTGGATGTGCTGCCCAATGAGCCCCCCCGGGAAGGGCATTCACTGATCGATGCCTCGAGTGAGCCGCTCAATCTCATCGTGACACCACACAATGCCTGGATAACGCCGGAAGCCCGGGCCAACGTCGTGCGCCTGACCGCAGACAATCTCCGCTCGTTCAAGGCATGAATGACGCAGGAGTGCTCTACTCACTCGATGAACGGCTCGCCCTACAGGAAGGTTTATGCTTTACAACTATGGCTCGATCAATATCGATCACGTCTATCGGGTACCCCATCTGGTTCGCCCCGGTGAAACCCTGTCCAGTCGAGATTATCGGCAAGTGCTTGGCGGCAAGGGCGCCAATCAGTCGCTGGCGATCGCCCGGGCCGGGGGGCATGTGGCGCATTGGGGGCGTCTCGGCCAAGGCGATCGCTGGGTACTCGAAACACTCTCGAGCGCCGGCGTCGATACCCGCGGTATCGAGCTGACCTCGGACGCCAGCGGCCACGCCCTGATCCAGGTGGACGATCATGGCGAGAATGCCATTATTCTCTATCCCGGTGCCAATCACGCCTTTACCGACGCTCGGCAAGACGAATTGCTGGCGGCTCCGGTCACCGGCGATTGGCTGCTCCTGCAAAACGAGTGCAATGCCCTGAGTAGACTCATGACACTGGCGACGGAGCGAGGCTTGCTGGTAGCCTTCAATCCGGCGCCCATGTCGGCCAACGTGCTTCGACTGCCGCTAGAACTCTGTCAGCTCTTGTTTCTCAATCGTGGCGAAGCCGCTGGCCTGGTTGATCTTCCCGAGCAGACGCCGAGTGAGCATCTGCTCGATGAGCTTCGCAGGCGTTTACCGACGGTGGAGATAGTCCTGACACTGGGCCGCGAGGGGGTATGCTATCAGCACGTCGATACCCGCCTTCATCTGGATGCGTATCAGGTGGATGCCCTTGATACCACCGGCGCCGGTGATACCTTCATCGGCTATTTCATGGCAGCTCGGCAACGTCAAGCCGAGGTGGAGGATGCATTGCGCGGGGCAAGCGCTGCTGCGGCACTGTGCGTGCAGCGCGAAGGTGCCGCCCCCAGCATCCCCGTTCTTAGCGAGGTCGAGAATGTGACGCGTAATTGGCCGACACTCGAACTGCATACGTCTTGAGCGCACATACTCAACGCTCGTGACGATGCACGCGGTCGTTCAAGCCGCCTTTCACCTCATAGGTTCATCTACAAGGAAGGATTCATGACCACACCCATCATTTTCGATACCGATCCCGGCGTTGACGATGCCCAGGCGATCGCCATCGCGCTTGCCCATCCTGACATCGAACTGCTGGGACTGACCACGACCTACGGCAATGTCGATATCGATACGGCGACCTCCAACGCGCTATTGCTGTCGGAACTCGCCGGGCAGCAGATTCCCGTTGCTCAGGGCGCTGCCGCCCCTTTGGTCAAGGCCAAGCACCCCGCCCCGGCTCATATTCATGGTGCCAATGGACTCGGTAATATCGAGCTTCCGCAAATTCAGGGAAAAGCTCAAACATCAAGCGCTGCCGAGTTCATCGTCGAGCAGGTCAATGCTCGTCCCGGAGAAATTACGCTGGTCGCGGTAGGCCCCTTGGGTAATCTGGCAGCGGCACTGCAACTCGATCCGACGATCACCGGCAAGGTCAAGCAGGTGGTGGTCATGGGCGGGTCGATCAAGGAAGGGGGCAATGTCACGCCGGTGGCCGAGGCCAACATGTTCAACGATCCTCATGCCGCTTCCCGAGTGCTGACGGCGGGTTGGCCGCTGACCCTGGTGGGTCTGGATGCCACGCATCGTTGTGTGTTGAGCCCCGCGGACATGGACAGAATCGCCGCTGGCCAGGGGCGGCTTGGCGAGGTGCTCGCAGGCAGCTATGGCTTCTACAGCGACTTCTATCGTCAATTCCTGGGTATCGATGGCTGCTGCCCGCATGATAGCTGCGCCCTCGCCTGGCTGATGCGGCCCGATTTGTTCACCACCGCCCGCGGACATCTTACTGTCGTGACCGATGGTTTTGCCGAGGGCCAGACCATCTTCGCTCCGGAGGGCCGCCCCTTCCTGGGCGAGCGCTGGTCGGAAACTCCGGCAGTGGATGTATGCCTTACTGCTCAGGGCGAGCAGGTGGTAGCGTGGATCGTCGATGTATTGAGTTGAAAAGTGGCTGCGTTTGCTCATACTTTGTTGAAAATCAGCTCAAAATACTCATTTACAACTCGTAAACTCCGTTTTTGGACTCGCAACATCCATGTTGCTCGCTCTTCGAGCAGCGGAGCTGTCCAAATCGGCAGTCCGGCCGATTTGTCGACTGATTTTTGCTTTGTGACCCACATGGATGTGGGAAATGCGTTAGCCCGCAGGGAGCGGGCTTAGAGCTGAGCTTCGCTCGCCGACTTTTCGGAAAGAAGTCAACCGGTCGTGAAGTTCGTATACTCACACCAGGCAATTTCCTCGATCTGCACATGGGTCACCTGCGCTGCGGGTGGCCCGTGCCATAGCCATTCGATGAGACGATCGATCTTCTCCTGCTCGCCGCACGCTATCACCTCCACGCTGCCATCGGCCAGGTTGCTGACGTGACCGGCCACATTGGCCTCTCGCGCTCGTTTGCTGACCGCATGACGATAGCCCACTCCCTGAACCCGACCGTTGACGGTTGCCTTGATGCAATGATGGTCCATGACACTTGCTCCTTGCGCTGTCGAATGTGCCCTTTCTAGCATTATCGTGGGTGGCATCCAAAATCGAGAAATTCTTCCTGGTTTGTCTTAGGCTGAAAGCAGCAAAAAAACAGCCAACAGGGGGAAATGACAATGACTCTCTTCGCCCATCCGGATTTCGATCATCATGAGCAGATCATCTACGGTAACGACCGTGCCAGTGGTCTGCAGGCAATTATTGCCATTCACAATACCTGCCGCGGCCCGGCGTTGGGGGGACTCCGCATCCACGCTTACCCGACCGAAGAGCGCGCGCTGGCAGATGCGCTGCGACTCTCGCGCGGGATGACCTACAAATCAGCGATAGCCGACCTGCCTCTGGGCGGCGGCAAGGCCGTGATCATCGCCGACCCCAAACGTCACAAGACACCTGCCTTACTCGAGGCAATGGGCAGATTGATCGCCTCTCAGGGCGGGCGTTACATCACTGCAGAAGATTCGGGAAGCGGCGAACAGGACATGCAGATCATCGCCGGTGTGACCGAGCACGTCTCGGGGTTACGACGCCATGGCAATGCCTCCGGTGATCCATCACCGTTTACTGCCTGGGGGGTCTTCAATGCACTGCGCTGTGCGGTACGACATGGCCTTGAGCGTGACGATCTGACCGGGTTGCGTGTCGCGATTCAGGGTGTTGGCCACGTTGGTGAACATCTTGCTCGCCATCTGCACGATGCGGGTGCACATCTGATACTTGCGGATGTCGACACGCAAGCCGTAAAGCATCTAGCCAACGAACTACATGCCGATATGGCATCTCCGCTTGATATCTTTGATGCGGAGGTGGATATTTTTGCTCCTTGCGCCATGGGTGCCGTACTCGACAAGCGGGTTTGTGAGCGCTTGAAGGCAAGCATCGTCGTCGGTGCCGCCAATAACCAGCTTGCCACACCCGAAATGGCGGATCGGCTGCACCAGCGAGGGATTCTCTATACACCGGATTATGTTGCCAACGCGGGCGGTCTCATCGAGGTGGCCTGGCAGCGCCGCGAGGATTATCGTCACGACCTCGTCATGGAGCACATCGCAGGTATCGAGCGCACACTGGACGAGATATTCGATCGCGCAAGTCGTGAACAATGCAGTCCCGCGCCGATCGCCGATCGTCTAGCCGAAGAGCGTTTTTCTCCACGCAACGACTAAGCTGCTCTACCATTTGTTTTGCCGTTCGCTTTACTAGGACTGATCCCGGGCCAGCATTTCCCGCTTGACCCGTACCGCCATGTTACGTGGAATGATAGGTTTGCCTCGTTCTTCGAGATGGGTACGCGTCAGCGCTGCTCCGAAGAGCAAGATCAGCGATGAGTAGTAGACCCAAAGCAGGATCAGTACCAGGGAGCCCGCGGCGCCATAGGTCGAGGCGGTAGCGGTGTAGGCCAAGTACGCGGAGATGCCGAAGCGCCCAATGGAAAACAGCACTGCGGTAATGATCGCACCTACCAATACATCACGCCAACTAAGCACGACATCGGGTAACACCTTGAATATTGTCGCGAAGAACAGTGTGACCGCCATCAATGAGAGGAGTTGTTCCGTCCCACCCAACAAGCCTTTGACCCAGGGCAGCCAGCCGCTGGCAAATTGGAATACTGCCTGTATCGCCACCCCGGCAACCAACGAAACAAGCAGTACGAAACCAATGGCCAATACCACGGCAAGTGAGAGAAAGCGGCTCTTGAGAAACTGCAGGATACCGCTGCGATCTGGCCGCGGTATCACGCCCCAGATGGTATTGAGCGAAAACTGCATCTGGGCGAAGACTGTCGTGGCCCCCACCAACAATGCACCGATTCCCAATAGCGTCGGAATGATGCCGGAGGTCTCGATGCGTGATTGAGAAACGGCGTTCTCGATCGCGCTCGCCGCGCCAGGCCCCATGACGTCGGATAGCTGGGAGACGATCTGGCCTTGAGCAGCTTCCTCGCCAAGTACCAGGCCGATGACCGTGACCGCGATGATGATCGTGGGCGCCAGGGAAAACAGGGTGTAGAAAGCCAGGGATCCTGCATAGCTGAAGGCGTTATGCTGCAACCAGAGCTGAATTGCATTGCGTACGATGCGAAACCAACTGACGATCTCATTTTTTATCATGGTTACCCCTTCCTTGAGTCCGACACTTTATCAACCCTGTTGAGTATATATAAGGCGATGAAGAGATGGATAATACGCTAAGGTTCTTTTGGGTTGCATTGTCGCTCCCGATGACACAAGACAGCCCACAGCACTACCAGCCAGAACGCATACATGACGATACCGCTATCGAAGGCGAGTAAGGTCTGCGTCAAGCCGAACCCCATATAGGCTACCGGTAATGCCGTTCCAGCAATGGCAAAAGCGCGCAATCGAAGGTCTTGGCTGTGTAGACGCTTTGCAAACAGATACAACGGCACCAGATAAAGGGCTAGTAACGCTATCAGCCCCCCCATTCCTTGCTTGAGCCAGGCATCCAGTAAGTCGTTGTGGACGTGATCGAACTTCTTCAGATAAGGGTGGATTGCGCCTTCGTCGATCAAGGTGTCTCGCGCCTGTGAATATCCCGATTCCCCCCAACCCAGCAATGGCCGCTCGGGGATCAGGATGAGTGCGCTGCGCCACATTTCTATGCGCGCGCCCACCGAGTTCGTCGGATCTCCTTCTTCCACGAATTCCGTGTAACTGCTGAATATACGCTGCACACGCTCCTGCACCCCCAACTGGGGAATCGAATAGGCAATCACCGGGCCGACCAAGAAAATGATTGCCAGCCCTGCCAGCCAGCGCTTGGACAAGTGATGCCCGTAGCCCAGATACAATACTCCAAGCATGAAAGGAAAACTCACCCACCCACCGCGGCTACCGGAAAGAAAAGAACCCAGCACTCCAGAGATCGCACCAAGCACCAACAGTACGCACCATGCCTGCCTTCTGATGCGGGTGTCTCTGCTCAATGCCCAGCCCAGACCGGTGAGGCAGAAAAACCCCAGCAACAGACTCAAATCGCCGAATTGAATCGAGTCGACGAACCCTTGGGCACGTCTGGCACCCATCACGAGTTTCTGCCAGCCTGCCCAGATTCCGGTGAACACGCTACCTAACGCCACGCCACTCCACATGGCTGCCGCAGGGGGTGGAAAAGCCAGCAGTAACAGCAAGGCGGGAACGGCGAAAAGAACAGACAGTGGGCCAGATAGCTTCATTGATGACTGTTCACCCCACCAGACTCCTAGCGTGCTCACGCCAGCATAGAACAGCAACGTCCCAATGATCGCCCATTCTTGCCGGCCAAGTGTCAGCCTCGAGGGCCGGATCGGCAACAAGAGGCTGCCTGTCAGTAACAGCGTGGGGCCGATGAAATATCCCAAGGGCACAACGAGCGCGACGGCGCCCAGTAAAAACACTGCCAAACTCGTATAACGACTCATGCACTCTCTCGTGTCTATCGCCTTGTAGCCCACACTGTCCCCGACCATAATGCCCCATCAAATTGACCGCCATAAATGACTCGCCAAGGTAACAGCAATGGCGATTGCGCCGGATCCGACCTAATGCCTCACTACGACTTCGACTGCCTGGTCTTCATCGGCCGTTTTCAACCTCCCCATCTGGGCCATCTGGCCGTCATGCACGAGGCGCTCAAACGCGCGCGCCAGGTCATCGTGCTCAGTGGCTCCGCCTGGCAGGCCCGGTCGTTGCGTAATCCCTGGCGTTTCGAGGAGCGGCGCGACATGCTACGCAGTTGCTTCGACGCCCAGGAGAATCAGCGTCTCGAAATTGCCCCATTGCTAGACGCTCTCTACAACGACGACGTCTGGGTTCGTGATGTACAACGCAAGGTCCGCGATATTGCCCGCCCTGCTCAGGGAAAGCTGCCTCGGATCGGTCTTATCGGCGCCAGTCGTGGGCAATCGAGCTATTATCTAAGCCTGTTTCCGCAATGGGAGTCCGTCAGCGTCCCCTTGGTGGAGGGGATTTCTGCCAGCCAGATTCGTGAGCGCTTGTTTCGCTCCAGCGCCTCGGCGTCGGACTATCTTTCCACTGGCGCGGCACACGATCTCCCACCGGGGGTGCATCGTGCCCTGAAAGCCTTTCACGACACCGTCTGCTATCGCCAGCTGCTCGAAGAACAGCGTCTTCTCGAACAGTATCGCAATGCCTGGGCTCAGGCGCCCTATCCGCCTATTTTCGTCACCGTGAATGCGGTGGTCGTCCAATCGGGTCATGTGCTGTTGGTCAAACGCACCGCGGCACCGGGTCAGGGACTGCTCGCATTGCCCGGTGGTTTCATCAATCCTCATGAGCGTTTGCTCGATGCCTGCCTACGGGAATTGCGTGAGCGAGTGCGCCTGAAGGTACCGGAACCCGTTCTCAAGGGATCTCTACGTGGTCAGCGGTTGTTCGATGAACCTCATCGCAGTTGGCGTGGTCGCACCCTGGCCGAAGCCTTCTATTTCGCTTTACGCCCCGATCAACAGTTGCCTCGCTTGAAACCTGTCAAAGGGGGAGAAAGCGCGCGCTGGGTCGCACTGGCGGATCTTGAACCCGACACCCTGTTCGAGGATCACTTCTTCATCATTCAGAATTTTTTGGGGCTGCCCGCAGGCGGACTCATTCCTTGACGCTCACCGATCAGAATGCAAAATCACGCCTGCAGTAAGTCCCGGGGTAGCGTCATCATCTGATTCCACAACTTCTCGGCTCCAGGTTTATGGACCAGCGAACAACGATAGAGTCGTACTTCCAAGGGGATGTCCCACTCTTCACCTCCAGCGCGGACGAATCGTCCTGTATCGAGCTCTGTGCGGATGCAGAAGTCAGGAATCCAGGCCATACCCACGCCCTGTAGTGCCATTCCCTTGAGTCCTTCCGCCATGGCGGTTTCGTAGATCGTCTTCAGGCGCAAACGTAGGGGGTCATTTTTCAGCAGTATGCGCACACTACGCCCAAGAAAAGCGCCTTGGGTGTAGGCGAGATAGGGAATCGGCTCGTTTCCCGCCAAAGGAAAAAGCGGCTGCCCCGTTTCATCGGGCAGACAGACCGGGATCATCTTGGCATTGCCAATAGAGAAGGAGGGAAAAATTTCACCATCAAGCTGCATGGTGGCGTAAGGATCGTGATACCCCAGCATAAGATCGCAGTTACCTTCCCGAAGGACATGGATGGCGTCGCCGACATTCATTGCTACCAAACGCGTAGGTAGCTCCCCCACCCCCTTTTGCAAACGAGAAATCCAGCGTGGATAGAAATCAAGCGCCAATGAATGAGCGGCCACCACGTCCAGGGCTTCATTAGCAATCGAAAGACCGCGTAAATGCCCCAGGCTTTCGTTGAGTTGCTCGACCAGATTGCGTGCCGTGACCAGAAACAGCTGCCCTTCCGGCGTCAATCCGATAGGGGTTGTCGAGCGATCAACCAGAACGGTACCGACCGCTTGTTCAAGGGCGCGAATACGTCGACTAAAAGCCGGTTGTGTGACATGGCGTTGGCGAGCCGAGGCGGAAAAGCTGCGGGTGCTGGCCAGGGCGACAAAGTCTTCCAGCCACTTGGTTTCAAGGTTCACCGCGACTCCTAGTTCAAAGTTGACAGTACAGCCGGTATCGATGATTAGACCGGTAAAGCCAGTAGTTTAACAATAGCTTAATTAAAAATTAGCTGATTCACCATGCAGTTCGCCAAGATTAAAGGACTGGCGACAACAGATATGCGGCACGGGAAACGATCTTACGCCACAGTGGACGCTGCTTAAGCTCATCCAGGGTTACTTGCCGGCAATTGGCAAAGTCGTGCTCAAGCATCTCTTTCACTTCACCAGCAAAATAGCGATCAGGAATAAAAGCAGTGATTTCGAAGTTCAGACGGAAAGACCGATTATCCAGATTGACCGTACCGACCGATGCACTGCCATCGTCGATAAGCATGACTTTTTGATGTAGAAATCCAGGTTGATAACGGTATATCTTGACCCCGATCTGCAACATGTCCGGTAAGAACGAGAAAGCAGACAAGAATACCAGGAGATGGTCGGGGCGTTCGGGAATCATCACGCGCACATCGACGCCCCGCAAGGCCGCCAGACGCAGGGCATCCTGCACTCCCTGGTCCGGCACGAAGTAGGGACTGGTCACCCAGAACCGATACTGGGCATTGTGGATGGCGTTCTGCACAAGAAGACTTGCGGTTTCCTGATTATCCGCCGGCCCCGAGGGAACGATCACCACGTCATGACACTCCTCGCAGACGACGCGAGGTTGCCAGTCGAGAGAGATGACATTGCCCGTAGCCCAATGCCAGTCTTCCCAGAAGGCTTCCTGCAGCCCCAGCACGCTAGGCCCTGAAAGCTTGAGATGCGTATCGCGCCAGGGACCATGGCGAGGATCTTCACCGAGATATTCGACCCCTACGTTGAACCCCCCAGTCCAGCCAAGCTTGCCATCGACTACCACAACCTTACGGTGATTGCGGAAATTGAGCTGGAACCGATGGCGTACACCCCGGGACGAATTGAAGGCGCTGACCTCGGCCCCGGCAGTGCGCAGGTCGTTCAGATACCCCTCTCCCAGCCGACGGCACCCCACTTCGTCATACAGAAAATAGACGCGAACGCCGCGTTCGATCTGCTTTTCCAGGCGACGTTTGAGTTCCAGTCCCAGACGGTCCTGACGAATGATGAAAAACTGGATCAGAATATAGGATTGGGCTGCATCGATCCCTGCAAACAAACTATCGAACGTGGCCGCACCGTCAATCAAGAGCTCTGCACGGTTACCGGTGGTCAAGGGCATCTGTGCCAGATGTTCCATGGCACGCACGTTGCCTTCTCGGGCATCGACCAGGTAAGGATCAACCAATGGTCGATAGCGTGCCAGGATACGCCGCAAGGCGGTGTCGCGTTCACCCCGCGCCGACACATAGCCGTAGAAGCGAGGCCGACCGAACATCCAGTAAGCCGGCAACGCCGCATAGGGAAAGGTTATCAAGGTGACGATCCAGGCGATCGCTCCTTGAGAGGTACGGCTCGACATCAGTGCCAGCACCGCCGACACTGCCCCCATCACATGCACGAGAAAAATTCCCAGACCCAGCAGCCAAGAGGTCATCGCCTCTCCCTATAGCGATTTCACAGTAGCAAAAAGCCAATGCAGCGCGGCCCCAGTTCGTATGGGGCCGCAACAATGAGTCACATCATCCTATCAGGCTTGTGCAGCAATGATCTCTTTCCATTTCGCAGGCCCGGTCTGATGGACCGATTCGCCGCGGCTATCCACCGCCACGGTGACCGGCATATCCTCGATCTCGAACTCGTAGATCGCCTCCATGCCCAGATCCTCGAAGCCGACCACCCGCGCCTTCTTGATTGCCTGGGCGACCAGATAAGCCGCCCCCCCTACGGCCATCAGATAGACTGCTTTATTGTCGCGGATCGCCTCGATCGCTGTCGGCCCGCGCTCGGCCTTGCCCACCATGCCCAGCAACCCGGTTTGTTCGAGCATGGTGCGAGTGAACTTGTCCATTCGCGTGGCCGTGGTCGGTCCAGCGGGCCCGACCACCTCGTTCCCTACGGGATCGACAGGGCCGACGTAATAGATGAAGCGCCCCCGCATATCCACCGGTAGCGGCTCATCCTTGGTAAGCATATCCACCATGCGCTTGTGAGCGGCGTCGCGACCAGTCAGCAGCTTGCCGGAGAGCAGCACGGTGTCACCGGGTTGCCAGCTCTGTATGTCTTCGGCGGTAATCTCGTCTAGGTTGACTCGACGCACATTGTCGCTCACCTCCCAGGCGATTTCCGGCCAGTCCTCGATCCTGGGTGCCGGCAATTCGGCGGCGCCACTGCCATCGAGAGTGAAATGAACATGGCGTGTGGCCGCGCAGTTGGGAATGATCGCCACCGGTTTGTTGGCGGCGTGGGTTGGATAGTCCTTGATCTTGATGTCCAGCACGGTCGTCAGTCCACCCAAGCCTTGGGCACCGATACCGCTCTTGTTGACCTTGTCAAACAGCTCGAGACGCAGCTCTTCGGCACGATTGGAAGCGCCCCGCGCCTGCAGTTCCTGGATATCGATGGGATCAAGCAGCGCTTCCTTGGCAAGTGCCATGGCCTTTTCGGCAGTGCCACCGATACCGATACCTAGCATACCGGGCGGACACCAGCCCGCCCCCATCTTGGGCAATTGCTCAAGCACCCAATCCACCACGCTGTCCGACGGGTTGAGCATGGCGAACTTCGATTTGGCTTCGCTGCCGCCCCCCTTGGCGGCCACATGAATTTCGACCGCATCTCCCGGCACCAGCTTGTGATGAATGATGGCCGGTGTGTTATCGCCTGTGTTTTGACGCTTGCCATCCGGATCAGCGAGAATCGAGGCACGCAACACGTTATCCGGGTACTGATAGGCGCGGCGCACGCCTTCATTGATCATGTCGTCCAGGCTCATGTCGCCTTCCCAGCGCACATTCATACCGATATGAACGAAGACCGTGACGATGCCGGTGTCCTGACAGATCGGCCTATGCCCGGTCGCACACATGCGCGAATTGATCAGAATCTGAGCGATGGCATCCCGCGCTGCTGGATTTTCCTCGCGCTGATATGCCTGGTGCATGGCATCGATGAAATCCTTGGGATGGTAGTAGGAAATATATTGCAGGGCGTCGGCGACGCTTTGAATCACGTCGTCCTGGCGAATCACGGTCATGGGCTTGAGACTCCTGGCATAAAGCACGGTTCAGTGGACGAATTGTATCCTACCTGAACCGATTGACGCAGTTTGATGAGTGTAATGATAAATGAAAGGTAACGGTATAAGTTTAAAAGCCCATCCTGCCCAACGCATGGCCAATCGCAGCGCTTAGCCGCCCAAGTAGGCGCGACGCACCTCATCATTGGCCAATAGCGCCTTGCCGGTGTCGGCCAGCACTACCCGGCCATGCTCCAGTACGTAGCCGCGATCGGCGATCGACAGAGCCTTATGGGCGTTCTGCTCGACCAGAAAGATCGTGGTGCCCTCCTCGCGCAGCTTGGCAATGATCTCGAAGATCTGTGCGATGATGATCGGTGCCAGCCCCAGGGAAGGCTCGTCAAGCAGCAGTAGCCGGGGCCGGCTCATCAAGGCGCGAGCGATGGCCAGCATTTGCTGTTCCCCTCCGGACATGGTGCCGCCGCGCTGGTTGAAACGCTCCTTGAGTCGAGGAAACAACGTCAGCACGTGCTCGATGCTCTCCGCGATCTCGCTCTTGCTACGATAGTAACCGCCCATGGCCAGATTCTCTTCCACCGTCATGCCGGTGAAGATCCGCCGCCCTTCCGGAACGACGGCCAATCCCGAACGCATGATCTTCGAGGTTGGCCATCCCTGGATTTCCTGTCCCTCGAAACGGATCGCGCCCGAGGTTGGAACAGGATCACCGCAGACCGACATCAACAAGGTGGTCTTGCCTGCGCCATTGGAGCCTACCAGCGTGACGATCTCGCCCTGGCGTACCTCGAGAGAGACATCCTCCAGCGCCTGGATGGGCCCGTAGTGGGTCGTCAGGTTGTCGATTTCCAGCATCTCCAGGGTCATATTCACTCCTCCCCCAGGTAGGCCTTGATCACCTCGGGATTACGCCGCACCTGCTCCGGCGTACCGTCCGCTAATGGCATGCCCTGATTGACCACGTAGATGCGATCGGAGATGCCCATGACCAGGCTCATGTCGTGCTCGATCAGCAGCACCGTAATACCCTCTTCTTCCTTGAGCTGGACGATCATGTGATCCAGATCACGGGTCTCGTTGGGGTTGAGTCCTGCCGCCGGCTCGTCGAGCATCAATAGCCGTGGCCGGGTGACCATGCAGCGTGCGATTTCCAGGCGTCGTTGCTGCCCGTAGGCCAGGTTACCGGCTTCCCGATTGGCGAAGTCGATTAATCCTACCCGCTCGAGCCAATGGGCGGCACGGTCCATCAGCTCCTGCTCACGGCGGCGATATCCCGCGGTAAGCAACAATCCCTTGAGCAGGTTACGTTCGGCCTGCATGTGCTGGGCGACCAGCAGATTCTCGATGACCGTCATTTCCTTGAACAGCCGCACGTTCTGGAAGGTGCGGACCATGCCGGCCCGGGCAATCTTGAAGCCCGGCAGACGCTGCATGGGACGTCCCTCGAACAACACCTCACCGCTGGTAGGACGATAAAAGCCGCTGATACAATTGAAGACCGTGGTCTTACCGGCACCGTTGGGGCCAATCAGCGAGACGACCTCTCCTGGACGAACTTCCATGCTGACCCTGTCCACCGCCAACAACCCGCCAAAGCGCATGGAAAGATCGCGTACGCTGAGCAATTCGGATTCAGCCACGTTTCAACTCCATCTGCGGACGCTTGAGCGGTAGCAACCCTTGCGGGCGCCACACCATCATCATCACCATGATCAAGCCGAACAGTAGCATGCGATATTCATTGAACTCCCGCGCTATCTCGGGCAGCAGCGTCATGGCAATCGCGGCCAGGATCACCCCCAACTGAGAGCCCATCCCCCCTAGCACAACAATCGCCAGCACGATGGCGGACTCGATGAAGGTAAACGACTCCGGGCTGATGAAGCCCTGCCGCGCTGCAAAGAAGGAGCCGGCAAAACCGGCGAAGCTGGCGCCGATGGTGAAGGCGGAAAGTTTGATGCCGGTGGGGTTGAGGCCCAGCGATCGACAGGCGATGTCGTCCTCGCGTAGCGCCTCCCAGGCACGACCGATGGGCATGCGCATCAAACGATAGATGACATAGACGGTCACCAGAGAAAGCAGCAAGGCTAGAATGTACAAATACATCACCTTGTAGCTGGGGTCGTAGGGAATACCGAAGAATTCATGAAAAGGAATGTAACCTTCATCCGCGCGACGCGAGAACTCCAGATTGAACAGCGTCGGCTTGGGGATTCGCGAAATGCCGTTAGGCCCCCCGGTCAAGTCGGTCCAGTTATTGAGCAGGATGCGGATGATCTCGCCAAATCCCAGAGTCACGATCGCCAGGTAGTCGCCCCGCAGCCGCAATACCGGGAAGCCCAACAAATAACCGAACAGCGCGGTCATTCCCCCGGCGATGGGCAACGCCTCCCAGAAGGAAAACCCCAGATAGCTGTTGAGCAAGGCGTAGGTGTAGGCGCCGACTGCGTAAAAGCCGACGTAGCCCAGATCGAGAAGCCCTGCCAGTCCGACCACGACATTGAGCCCCAACCCCAGCATCACGTAGATCAGCGTCAAGGTGGCCAAATCTATCGCACTGCGCTCTGCCAGAAAGGGAAACAGCAGCAACGCGCCGATGACCAATGCAATGATCAGGCGCCGCTGGGCATGATTCTTGAGCAGCGGCGGTAAGGAAAAACGCGATCCCATCCAGGTCTGATGACGTATGGCCTCGATACGCGGACGGAACAACTGGTGGAAGAACACCACGACCACGGCCAACCCTAACCATAACCAGGTCATGGGCCCTTCGACGGCAACGATGGTGTTCACACCCTCTGAGCGCAGCTCCACGCCCAATACCGAGGCGCCGAGAAGCAGCGTCAGCCCCGCGGAGAAGCCGGCATGCATTAATTGACTCGCCATCAGATCTTCTCCACTTCCGGCTTACCGAGGATGCCCCAGGGGCGGAAGAGCAAAATCAGGATCAGCAGACCAAACGCCACCACATCCTTGTATTCGCTGGAAAGATAACCTCCGGTGAGGGCCTCGGCGATGCCCAGAATCAGACCGCCCAGCATGGCGCCGGGAATGCTGCCGATGCCGCCAAGTACTGCGGCGGTGAATGCCTTTAATCCCGCCAGAAAACCGATATAAGGATTGACCACGCCGTAGTACATCCCCAACAGCAATCCCGCCACCGCAGCCAGCGCGGCGCCGATGACGAAGGTCATGGAGATCACTAGATCGGTGTTGATGCCTAGAAGATTGGCCATACCCCGGTCCTGGGAGCAAGCACGGCAGGCACGACCCAGACGCGAGCGGGAGATGAACAATGCCAGAACTCCCATGCTGACCAAGGTGACAACAAAAATGATCACCTGCATATAGGAAAGGTTGACGACAAAGCCCTCACCGCCGAACTCCCATCCCCCCGGCAGCAGATTGGGAATCGCCTTGTCCCGGGAACCTTGTGCCAAGCGCATGTAATTCTGCAGGAAGATCGACATGCCGATGGCGGAAATCAATGCGATTAGCCGTTTCGAGCCGCGTACCGGTCGGTAGGCGACTCGCTCCACCGCAAAGCCATGAGCGCTGGCGACGATCATGGCCACCAGCAGCGCCGCCACGATCAGAAACAGGGTGCTATCGACGCCCATCATCGCCAGGCCGGTGATGACGATGAAAGCGATATAGGTGCCAATCATGTAGATTTCGCCATGGGCGAAATTGATCATGCCGATGATGCCATAGACCATGGTGTAGCCGATGGCGATCAACGCGTAGGTGCTGCCGATAGTCAGGCCATTGATGACCTGCTGCAGGAAGTAGAGGGTCGCATCCATCAGGAATTACCTGCGTAAATCGCCCGGCCAGCTTGTGACCGGCCGGGCGAAGGGGTCGTTGCGATTATCGTTATCTGCCGAAGCTCATGGAATCACTTGGCTTCAGTCTTGGTGCCGTCGGCGTGCCAGGTGTAGACGACGAAGTCGAACTCCTCAAGATCACCCTTCTCGTCGTATTTCACCTCACCGATCGGTGTGTCAAAGGTGTTTTCGTGCAGGTAATCCGCCACTTCGTAGGGATCGGTCGATTCGGTTCCTTTCATTCCCTCGGCCATCAGATAGACGGCGGTATAGGCAGGCATGACGAAGGGACCTGACGGGTCCTGATTCTTGGCTTCGAAGGCTTTGACCAGATCGGCGTTGTCCGGATTGGTTTCGAAGGCTTGAGGCAGGGTAACCAGTAGCCCTTCAGAAGCCTCACCGGCGATCTTGGAAATATCCGGATTACCCACACCCTCTGGTCCCATGAACTGAGCATCGAAGCCTAGCTCGCGGGATTGGCGCAGCAGAAGCCCCAGCTCCGGGTGATAGCCGCCATAGTAGACGAAATCGACGTTTTCGCGCTTGAGCTTGGAAATCAGTGATGAGAAGTCCTTGTCGCCGGCAGTGATGCCCTCGAACACCACGACGTTGACACCTGCCTCCTCGACGGTATCACGCACGCCGGTGGCGATGCCCTCACCGTATTGCTGCTTATCGTGAATGATCGCCATGTTCTTGGGCTTGACCTGCTCGGCGATGTACTGGCCGGCCACTGGTCCTTGCATGCTGTCGAGTCCGATGGTGCGGAACACGGTCTCGTAACCCGCTTCGGTGATCGCCGGACTGGTCGAGGCCGCGGTGATCATCAGGATGCCTTCCTCGGCATAGATGTCCGAGGCGGGCTGGGTAGCGCTGGAACAGAGATGGCCGACCACGAATTGCACACCGTCATTGACGATCTGGTTGGCCACCGCCACTGCCTGTTTGGGATCGCAGGCATCGTCATACTTGACGCCTTTGAGCTGCTCGCCGTTGACACCGCCCTGCCCATTGATTTGCTCGATGGCCATCTCGGCACCGATGAACTGCATATCTCCGTACTGGGCCAAAGGACCGGTGACCGGGCCGGCCAGGCCAATGGTGATCTCCGCCTGAGCGGCCAGACTGGACATCCCTGCCCCGACAGCCAACGCCAACAGCGACTTGCGCATCATGTTTTTCATATTTTTCCCATCTCTTTGTTATCTTTAGGAAAAACTGCCGCTTTCAAGCGACTGTTCGACGTCATTATTGGCAGCTTCGTTGCAAACTGTAAAGCGCCTTCACGGCATCCACTTCTCGGCCTGAAGCAGTCTACTCAGAAAAAACCGTCTATTTTTATATATTTTTTGGTCGATAAAACTGTTCAAAAAAAACAAAGACCAAAAATTGATGCAGTCACTAACCAAAAGTTCCAAATAAACGCTTTTTAAATGCGAGGCTGAAACCAGTGCACACATGCATGTGCAGTGAGTGTCAAGAGATAGAAGTTTGTGTGGTGCTTTAAAAGATAACGGTATAAACGCGATGTCGCTACTCTGCTTGACACGCTGGGCAGAAATAAAGGCGTCGCGAAGCTACCAAGGTGCGGTCAATGAGGGTGCTGCAGACGTGGCAGGGCAACCCGTCGCGATCGAACACGGCAAAACGCCAATGTCGGCGCGTTTCTCCCCGCTCGCGTGCCTTTCGCGCCCAGTCATCACAATTGGTGACCCCTGCCTGTCGATAGGCTCTATCAACCACCGTCAATAATGTCTTCGCCAGGTGATCGCGCTGGTGGGTCGTCAGGTCATCGGGGCGGCGGCGATAGGAAAGCCCGGCGAAGAACAGGATTTCCGAGCGCAGGTAGTTGCCAATGCCTGCAAACAGGGACTGATCCAGAAGCAGACCGCCGAGCGCTCGGCGTTTGAAGCGTTTCTCGCCAAGGCGTTGCGAGGCTGATTCGACGCTCACATCGTGGGTCAGTAAATCCGGCCCCAGGCGGGACAGAAAGGGATGCTCGTCAAGCCGATTGGCCTGCCACAGAGAGATGTCCGAGGCACTGTACAGACTTGCCGAACGACCTTGAGCCGTCAGACGTGCGCGCAATGTGCGGTTCGTATCCGGCTCGCGTTCCTCGTCATGATACTTCCACACGCCGTACAACTGATTATGCGAGTAAAGCACTCGATCGTCGTCGAATCGGATCAGCAACGCCTTGCCCCAGCTGTCCACCGCCGTCACTTCGCGACCCCGCAGCGATGCCGCCTGACTGGCAAGTTCGGGAAAAGCAAACCAAACCTCATCCAGGCGTTTGCCGCCGATCTGCTTCTGCAGAGCATCGGCAGTGCGACGTATTTCCGGCCCTTCCGGCATCTCTCAGACCGCTCCCAGGAGCAGTTGCTGCTCCTTCAAGGGGTGCAACTGATCCCGCAACTGAGCAGCCGTCTCGAATTCGAGATTCTGCGCTGCCTCGTGCATGGCATCCTCGATCCTCGCGATTTCCTTGACGAGCTCCTGAGGCCCTAGAGAGCTTGGATCGTAGATGGCCGTTTTTTCTGCCACCTGACGCTCGCTCTTGCGACGGCTGCCCTTCTTGCCCGGGGTCTGAGCGCCTTCCATGATGTCGGCGACGGACTTGGTCACCGTCCTGGGTGTGATGCCATGTTCTTCGTTGTGGGCAATTTGCTTGGCCCGACGTCGTTCGGTCTCGTCGATGGCACGACGCATGGAGTCGGTCACTCGGTCGCCATACAGGATTGCCTTGCCTTTGGCATTACGCGCGGCGCGCCCAATGGTCTGGATCAGTGAACGCTCGGCGCGCAGGAACCCCTCCTTGTCCGCATCGAGGATCGCTACCAGAGAGACTTCGGGAATGTCCAATCCTTCACGCAAGAGGTTGATACCTACCAGCACATCGAACTTGCCCAGACGCAGGTCACGGATGATCTCGACTCGCTCCACGGTGTCGATGTCCGAGTGCAGATAGCGCACGCGAATGTCGTGCTCGTCCAGGTATTCGGTCAGGTCCTCCGCCATACGCTTGGTCAAGGTGGTGACCAGCACCCGTTCGCCCACATCGGTACGCAGCCGAATCTCTGAAAGCAGATCATCGACCTGGGTCGAGGCCGGGCGCACCTCGACCTCCGGATCGACCAGGCCGGTCGGCCTCACCACCTGCTCGACCACCTGGCCGGCGTGCTCTGCTTCGTACTTGCCCGGCGTCGCCGAGACGAATACCGTTTGTGGACAGACCCGTTCCCACTCCTCAAAGGTCATGGGGCGGTTATCCAGCGCCGAGGGCAGGCGGAAGCCGTACTCCACCAGGGTTTCCTTGCGCGATCGGTCACCTTTGTACATGCCGCCCACCTGAGGCACGCTGACGTGGGATTCATCGATGAACAGCAAGGCATCCGGCGGCAGGTAGTCGAAGAACGTGGGTGGCGGCTCGCCGGGGTTGCGCCCAGACAGATAGCGCGAATAGTTCTCGATGCCATTGCAGTACCCCAGCTCCAGCATCATCTCGATATCATAGAGAGTGCGCTGCTCCAGGCGCTGTGCTTCGACCAGCTTGTCGTGCTTGCGCAGCCAATCGAGGCGCCCGGCAAGCTCCTCCTTGATCGAGTCAATGGCGCCGAGAATCGTCTCCCGGGGCGTCACGTAGTGACTCTTGGGATAGATCGTCATGCGCGGCACCTTGCCTCGCGCCTCCCCGGTCAGCGGGTCGAACAAGCTGATGGTATCGATCTCGTCGTCGAAGAGCTCGACGCGTACCGCCTCCTCCTCGGAGTCCGCCGGAAAGATGTCGATGACATCGCCGCGCACCCGATAGGTACCGCGCCGGAAATCCATGTCATTGCGCGTGTACTGCAACTCCGCGAGACGACGCAGGAAGGAGCGCTGATCGATCAGTTCGCCACGGTTGAAGTGCAGACGCATCTTCAGATATTGATCCGGATCGCCGAGGCCGTAGATCGCCGAGACCGAGGCGACGATCAGCGCATCGCGCCGTTCCAGAAGCGCCTTGGTCGCGGACAGACGCATCTGCTCGATATGATCGTTGATCGAGGCATCCTTCTCGATGAAGGTATCCGAGGATGGCACATAGGCCTCGGGCTGATAATAGTCGTAGTAGGAGACGAAATACTCTACGGCATTGTCCGGCAGGAACGACTTGAACTCGCCATAGAGCTGCGCGGCCAGGGTCTTGTTGGGCGCCATGACGATGGTCGGGCGCTGTAGATTCTCGACCACATTGGCCATGGTGAAGGTTTTGCCGGAACCGGTCACCCCTAGCAGAGTTTGATGCGCCAGCCCTGCTTCAATGCCTTTGACCAGTCCGTCAATGGCAGCCGGCTGGTCGCCCGCCGGCTGGTAATTGGATTGAATACGAAAGGATTTACTCATGCACTTGAGATGGTTCCAAGGAGGGTAAAGTTCAAGCGCCGGCACCGATTGTCGTGGTGATCTGCACCTCGGAGGTCGTCACTATGCGATGGATCGGACAACGGTCCGAAATCTCCAAAAGGCGGTTGCGCTGCTCGGCATCCTCGATGCCATGAAACTCCATTTCGATATCGAGACGATAGAGTCCGTGGCGTTCCTGGCTGTCGTCGCGCTTGACCGTGACATTGACCTTTTCCAGGGGCCATTCCTTGCGTCGAGCGTACATGCGTGCAGTGATCGCTTTACAGGCGCCCAGCGCCAGATCGAGATAGTCATGCGGATCCGGCGCACTGCCCTCACCGCCAACGATGACCGGGGCGTCGACCAGCAGCTCTTCGAAGGACTCGATCTCTGCGCGGTGACGCAGCCCGTCAAGGTCCGCACTTGTAACCACAATAGTCAAGACATTCTCCTTGATGGCTTGGTGTTCAGTACGCCTTGATGCCGAGCTTTTCCACTGCGGCGATCAAGGCCTCACGGCGCACTTTGCCTTCCACATCGGCACCGTGACGTCCAACCTCTGCACTCTCGACACCGTCCAGGGTCATTAGTGCGGTAGTAACGCGGTTGAGCTGCTCAACACTTTCGATTTTTTTCAAAGCTCAACGATATAGAACTCACAAAAATCTCCATGTCGCGGGTGACGTCTCTTGCTTGCAGTATGCAGTATAGAGTCTTGATCGATGGAAAGTAGTACCCACACGTCAAGAATCATCAGGGAAGGCGATGACGATGCAAGAGAACTGGCAGCGAGTATGTCGTTCTATTTTTGACCAGGGCCCCCGTCATCCTGCCGAAAGGCGTCCAAGCCCCATATCGCCTTGCAATTCCGGCCGGTAAGCCCAATATCAATATCCTAAATTCGCATCGCAATGGAGCCTCCATGACCGATTGGACTGCTCATTTACAGACGCTTGGTGCGCGCCGCCTCAGTGAGCGCCAGATCGATTTCGGCGACCCCGATCAGGCACGCCAGGTGCAAGAGAGCACAGCACTGATGCCCCTGGCTCACCTAGGTATCCTGGAAATCGACGGTGTCGATGCCAAGCGTTTCCTGCAGGGCCAGACCAGTGCTCAGCTCGAGCTAGTGAATGGTGATTTCGCCCCTCTGACCGCTTTCTGTTCGGTCAAGGGACGCATGTTAGCGAACGCGCAATTACTACGTGTCACTGAAGAACGCTACTGGCTGCTACTCGACCAGGGACTGGTTGAACCACTCAAAGCGCATTTGAGCAAGTTCGCGGTGTTTTATAAGGCTGATATCCGCCCTCGGGAGGATCTGGCGCTGCTCGGCCTGTTGGGTCGGGACGCTCCTGCCTTGCTGAAAGCGCGTCTGGACATGCTTCCCCCCACTGTCTGGCATCAAACCATTCAAGACGAACGAGTCGTGCTGCATCATCCAGGACCCCGTCCCCGTTTCGTACTGTGTCTGCCTCAAGCGGACGCCGGCACCCTCTGGGAGTCACTGGCACGTTCGGCAACGCCGGTCGGCAATGCCGTGTGGCAACTCCAGGACATCAAGGCGGGGCTCGCCTGGTTGAACGCCTCTCAACAGGACACTTATCTGCCGCAGATGATCAATTGGGAGGCGCTGGCCGGCATCAGCTTCAAGAAAGGGTGCTACACCGGTCAGGAGGTCGTTGCGCGGGCGCATTTTCGTGGCCAGGTCAAGAAACGCCTGATTCGCGCTCAACTTGACGGCGACAAAGTGCCGGAGATCGGTAGTCCAGTGAGCGATCATTCGGGTAAGCAGCACGGCGAGGTGGTGAGTGCCGCGCTTGATGCCTACGGACAAGCCGAGATACTCGCGGTCTTGAATACCCGCGCCAACGAAGAGTCCCTCGAGGTTACCGGGCAACACCTAAAGCGTCTCAAACTCCCCTATGCCATCGAACGTCTCGACCCCGAGGAGTTCGCCGAACAGCGCTGAATCCAGCATCCATCACCGGCTCTCACTCCACATCGATATTGAACAGACGTTGTGCGGTAGACGTACTGTTCGATGCGATCTGTTCGATGGATTCGCCTCTTAGCTGGGCAACACGTTCACACACCTGCGCCAGCCGAGCAGGTTCGTTACGTTGCCCCTGAAACCCGGCCAGCGGCATATCCGGACTGTCGGTTTCCAGCACATAGCCATCGTCGGGCAGTGAGGCAACCGCGCGCTGTAGACGCTTGGCACGCTCGAAGGTCGCCGCCCCGCCAAGACCGACCACGAATCCCAGATCGAGAAACTTTCTGGCCTGCTCCGGGCTACCGGAAAAGGCATGAATCAAGCCACCCTCGGGCAAGTTCAGTTGACCCAGGCGCTTGGCGACCTTGTCGTTGGCCTGAACGCAGTGCACCACCACGGGAAGATGGCGCTGCTTGGCCAGCTTGAGCTGGGCATCGAAGAGACGCCACTGAGCGTTCAGACTGTCCTTGAAGCGCGCATCGATGCCGCACTCGCCCACCGCCACGATTTCGGGATGCTTGTCGAGCATCGACGCCAACGCTGCAACATCCTCATCGCCATGCTCAACCATGAAGTAGGGATGCAGCCCCAGGTTCAGACTGACGTCGTCGCGTTGGGCAAGCTCGATCACCGCCGGCCAGCGTGCCCGGGTCGTGCCGGGCACCACGAAACGTCCGACCCCGGCCTCCCGGGCTCGCGCAAACATGGCCTCGCGATCGTCGTCGAAGTCGGCGAAATCCAGGTGGCAATGAGCATCGATCAGCATTCGGGATCCTGTTGCTAATTGGTGTGTGAATCTTCGTCGAGCTTCGATGTACAGGCAGGACAGCGTGTGGCCTCCAGGGAAATCTTGCTGATACAGTAGGGGCAGCTCTTGACCGTCGGGGCGGAGGTTTCCGGCGGGTAGGCAAGATTCTTCAACCGGTTGATATTGCGCACCAGAATGAACACCGCCATGGCGACGATCAAGAACGAGAGCAGGGCATTGAAGAAAAGGCCGTAATTGAGCGTGGCTGCACCCGCCGCCTGAGCCTGCTCCAAGGTATAGTAAGGCCCCTCTCCGCTGCCAGGGCGCAGCACGATGAACTGGTTACTGAAATTGATATCGCCGGTGATCAGTCCAATCACCGGCGTAAAGATGTCCTTGACCAGGCTATTGACGATGGACGTGAAGGCAGCCCCGATGATGATGCCCACCGCCATGTCGACCACGTTGCCCTTGACCGCGAATTCGCGAAACTCCTTGAGAAATTTCGATGCCATGGCCGCAATATCCTCGTTCCTAGTGTTCTCTAGTGGCATTGAAGCGCACTTCCGGCCAGCGCTCCTGAGTCATCTGTAAATTGACACGAGTCGGCGCCAGATAGGTCAAATAGCCGCCACCATCAAGAGCAAGATTGGTGCTGACCTTGCGTTTGAATTCGTCGAGTTTCTTGGCGTCATCGCAGTACACCCAGCGTGCAGTCTGCACATTGACCGCCTCGTAAATGCAGTCGACCTTGTATTCTTCCTTGAGCCGATGGGCGACCACATCGAACTGCAGCGACCCCACCGCACCCACGATCAGATCGTTATTGTCCAGCGGCATGAATACTTGGGTCGCCCCCTCTTCGGAAAGCTGCTGCAATCCTTTCTGCAATGCCTTCATCTTCAGCGGATCGCGCAATCGGACACGCTTGAAAAGCTCCGGCGCGAAGTGCGGAATGCCGGTGAAGCGCATCTCCTCGCCCATGGTGAACGTATCACCAATCTGAATGGTGCCGTGGTTGTGCAGACCGATGATGTCGCCGGGCCAGGCCTCCTCGACCTGAGCGCGATCCGAAGCCATGAAGGTCAGGGCATCGGCGATCTTGACGTCCTTGCCGATGCGCACATGACGCATCTTCATGTTCTTGTCGTACTTGCCGGAGCAGACCCGCAGAAAGGCCACCCGGTCGCGGTGCTTGGGATTCATGTTGGCCTGGATCTTGAAAACGAAACCGGAAAAACGCTCGTCATGGGCGCTGACGTTACGCGTATCGGTCTCCCTGGGCTGCGGCGCCGGGGCGTACTCGACGAAGCCATCGAGCATCTCGCGCACGCCAAAATTGCCCATGGCGGTACCAAAGTACACCGGGGTCAACTCGCCACGACGATAGGCTTCCAGATCAAACTCATGGGAGGCCCCGCGCACCAGCTCGACCTCCATGCGCAGTTCCTCGGCCTGCTCTGTCCCCAGGGTTTCATCTACCTGCGGATTATCGAGGCCTTCGATACGAACGTCCTCGGGAATGCGACTGCCCTGCCCCTGCTTGTAGAGATGGACGACATCGTTGTAGAGATGATAGACCCCACGAAAGTGACGCCCCATGCCGATGGGCCAGGTCATGGGTGCGCACTGAATGTTGAGTACCGTTTCGACTTCATCCATGACCTCGACCGGATCGCGAATATCGCGGTCCATCTTGTTGATAAAGGTCAGTATCGGCGTGGTACGCAGGCGGCACACCTCCATCAACTTGATGGTGCGCTCCTCGACCCCCTTGGCCCCATCGATGACCATCAGCGCGGAGTCCACCGCGGTCAGGGTGCGGTAGGTATCTTCAGAGAAGTCCTCATGCCCTGGCGTATCGAGCAGATTGACGATGCGCCCGCCATAGGGAAACTGCATGACCGAGGTCGTCACGGAAATACCCCGTTCCTGCTCCATCTTCATCCAGTCGGAGGTGGCGTGGCGCTCGTTGCGCTTCCCCTTCACCGAGCCGGCCAACTGAATGGCATTACCAAACAGCAGGAGCTTCTCGGTAATGGTGGTCTTGCCGGCATCCGGGTGACTGATGATGGCAAAGGTTCTGCGAAGATCGGCCTGCTGGGCTATCTGACTATCTGACATTGAGCGGTATCGCTAATTTGTACTCGGCGCTGTAACGGATCCAAGGCCGAAGGAGGTGTGTTCTGGCAGGAGATTGTAATCACTGCGGCCGCGCTAGTGTAGCGTTGCGTCGCTATTGCCAGTGACTATCGAAGCGATTAATGCAAACACTTCACAAATGACCGTCGACGACCATGTCGCTTTGACCTGAACGTTGATCTAAAAACCAGGACCTCCGCAGCAAAACATGGCAAGCTGTTTTCAATATGTCCTGTCATTGGTCGGGAGAACCCCATGAGCGATCGCTATGCGGTGGTGAAGGAATTCGATGACGATGACGAGGTTATCGGCTGGAAGGTGATCGATACCGAGCAAGATAATCAAGTGATGGCGTCTCATTCGTCTGAGGCTGACGCTCAGCACGCGGCCAGTGAGCTAGAAAGAAGGCGTTCATCATCCTGATTGATCAGCAGCGAGCTTTATCATGTTGACTCCCTACGACTTTGGCGCCGTCGGCGATGGCAGAACGGATGACACCCAGGCCGTCAACGAGTTTCTTGCCTATGCCGCCGATCATATTGTGCTCGAAGCCAAGTTCGTCGGTACCTTTCGCGTCACCGATACCATTAAATTTCGCCCTTCCGATCCCGAGCAAAAGCACTTCGCCACAAGCGACCTGCGCCTGAGAGCCACCTTGATCATCGATCGCTCCATTCATAATCCAGGGCCCGGTGTCGAGATTGCCGGCGTCCGAGGCTGTGTGTTCAGCGGCAAGTTGTCGATCCAAGGCGTGACCGGTCGCCGCTGGCCTGAAGGACGCAACATGACCCATGGCGTCGTGTACGGCGATAATGTGCGGCATACCCTGTTCGACTCGCTGTACGTCTCGGGTGCGCTGCTGTGGGGGGTGCAGAAAGTCGGCAAGGGAGCAGATGCCGTGGAGGACATCGGCTCCAACAGTCGTGTTCATCACAGACTGGTATATTGCAACGATTGTGGGCTATCCGACAAGAATGATGCACTGGAAGCATGGACCGGTCGCTATGTGGCGCATACCGACAACGACGACAAGCATGGCCGGGAGCGCTCCACCATTACGCTGGCCTCCCCGGCACCGCCCCATATCGAAGATAACGGGCGCAGCGTTATCGTGATCAATGGCAATATGTACGGCATTGCCCGAGTCATGGATAGCACTCATATTGAGGTTTTTCCTCGAGTTGGCAAGGATGTCTCGAGCGGCGACGAAGTGCAGTTCGCCATTGGCGGTGGCGTGTATCAAGACAGCGTGGATTTCAGCCTGTGGTGCTATGACATGGTCGATGTCGCCTGGTGTGGCATTGGCTGGTACGACGCCAACTCCTATGGCAATTCGGTTCAGTTGATGCATGTCAAGAAGGCTACCGTAGCTGGCCTGATAGGTCGCTTTCCGGATGGCTGGACCCATGGTGGCTTTATCGGCCAGCTCTACATCGAGAAAGGCAGCTCGGTGCGAGGCTTCCCAACCTGGGGCGACACGTCTTTTACGTTTGGCAATATCGAAGTCACGAACTCAAGGGATTTCTTTCGCATTCGCGCCAACCGGGGCAAAGACTATCGCCGGGATCGTTTTCCGGGCATGGCGACTGGGGACGAGTAGAGGCCTCTTGGGTAATACAACCTGCGGGCCAAGGGTACGATCGGTTATCATGGCGTCACTCTCTCTGACGGAGCCGTCATGCAGTCCCCCCTTCCTCTGCCGTTGTCGACGCCCAATCGCAATCTGGTACGCCTGACGCTAATTCGCGGTATCAGCTGGACTGGCTTTCTAGGGGCGATCATCTTTGGTATCGAGGTGCTTGGTTTCGAGCTGCGCGTCATACCAGCGATCAGCGTCATCGTCGCCATGGGGCTGATCAATATCGTCACCTGGTGGCGCTTGGGCCGGCCTCGCGCCGTCACCAACATCGAATATCTTCTGCACCTGCTCGTCGAGATCGCCGGACTCGCCATGCTGTTCTACTACACTGGCGGCGCCACCAATCCCTTCATCAGCTATTATCTGATACCGGTGACCATTGCTGCAGCGACCTTGCCTTGGCTGTATGCCTGGATTGTCGCCAGTGCAGCCATGGCCTGCTATACCTTCCTGATGCTTTTCTATGATCGCGTGCCGCAAATGAGCCACGGCTTATTGAGTCCGGACATCAGCTTGCACGTGTTGGGCATGTGGCTCAATTTTGGTCTATCCGCCGGGCTCGTGACCTTCTTCATCTATAAGATGGCGCTGGCGCTGCGCCGTCGCGACATGGCCTTGTCGCGTACCCGCGAAGCGGTACTGCGCAACGAACAGGTGCTGGCGGTGGCGACTCAGGCTGCGGGCACCGCCCACGAACTCGGCACCCCACTCTCGACCATGGCGGTATTGCTCAACGAGATGCGCCACGATGCGGCAAGCAACCCGGGCCTGGAAAGCGATATCGACCTGTTACGCCAACAGGTGGATACCTGCAAGTCCCGCTTGCAACATCTGGTAGCGAACGCGGATCGTCGACGCCTGGCGGAACCCGAGCTACGCAATGCCGAAGAATGGTTACAGCAATTGGTTCAGCGTTGGCTGGTATTGCGTCCGGACGTTACCCATCGTATCGAGATTCTGGGCAGGCGTGGTTCGCCGGAGCTGGCCGTAGACGCAACCCTGGAACAGGCATTGATGAATCTGCTCAACAATGCGGCGGATGCCAACCCGGACAACATCTTGATCTGTCTCGACTGGAATCAGGAAGAAGTGATCGTCGATATTCGCGATCACGGCCCTGGTGTCTCGATGTCGATCGCCGACCAGCTCGGCGATACGTTCGTTTCGACCAAGAGCAAAGGGATGGGAATCGGATTATTTCTCACTCATGCCACCATTAACCGCTTCGGCGGCGGAGTGAGCCTGTACAATCATGAGGAAGGTGGCACCCTGACCGAAGTGAAGCTGCCTCGCGCCATCGCGGGTCAGGCTGTTTAGAAAGCAAATAGAGGTTCATCAGACAATGGCCAGCGACACCCCGGAACAACTGTTGATCATCGATGACGACGAGATGTTCTGTTATGTCATGCAGCGGGCACTCAGCCGCCGTGGCTTCGACGTGACCGTTGCCAGCGATGCCGATCAGGCATTGTCATTGGCGCGCCGTTCCCCGCCACAACTGGCGACGCTCGATCTCAAACTCGAACACTCTTCTGGCCTCAAGCTGTTACCGGAGCTTCTGACGATAGCGCCGGCATGCCGTGTGGTGGTGCTCACGGGATACTCGAGCATCGTGACCGCAGTCGAGGCCATCAAGCTCGGTGCGATCAATTATCTATGCAAGCCTGCCGATGCAGACGAAATTCTGGCCGCCTTCAACCGTGACTGTGGTGACCCGGACATCGATATCTCTGACAATCCGCCCTCCGTCAATCGCGTCACCTGGGAACATATACAGAAAGTATTACAGGAGCACGACGGCAATATTTCCGCGACCGCCCGGGCATTGGGCATGCATCGCCGGACCCTGCAACGCAAGCTACAAAAGCGTCCGGTCAGGCGTTGACTCGCGCAGGATCGCAAAAGACGCCGGTGGTAAACTGAAGAGACGTTTTTTCATTCCTGATGGCAGGAGGCCAGATGCAACTCTCGCAGCGACTCGCCACTACAGTAGAGATCGCCGAACAGGCCGGGCGCATGATTCTCGAGGCACGGCAGAAACAGAATTTCGATCAGCACTACAAACACGGCACCGAGCTGGTCACCGATGTGGATATCGCCGTCGATCGCTTCATCGCAGACCGACTGGACGCGCACTTTCCCGGCGAAGCCAGACTGACTGAGGAGCTCGCACCGGAGCGGGACGTTCTGGAGCAAGAGAGCGACCTATGGGTGATCGACCCCATCGACGGCACGGTCAACTTCGCCCGCGGGCTGCCCCATGTAGCGGTATCCATCGCCTGGGCTCACAGTGGCAAGGTGCAGGTTGGTGTTGTGCATGCGCCCTTTCTAAATGAGACCTTTACCGCTTTACGTGGGGGCGGCGCACGACTCAATGGCGAACGCTTGAGATCCAGCCTGGCCACACGACTCGAACACAGCGTGATCGCTACCGGCTTTCCCTATCGCCGAGAGGGCCGCACGCCATTGATGAGGCGTCTCGCTGCCGTCATGGATGCCTGTCAGGACATGCGTCGTTGTGGCTCCGCTGCACTGGATTTATGCAATGTTGCCTGCGGCCGTCTGGACGCCTATTACGAGAGTGTATCGCCCTGGGATTTTGCAGCGGGTTTCCTGATTGCCCAGGAAGCCGGCGCACGGACCGGCCATCTTTATCCTTGTCCAGACAACATCCCCCAAGAACTCTATGGCGAACATATCCTGGCGGCGGCACCGGACCTCTACAAGCCTCTCAAGACCTTATTGATCAATGCCGACGAGAATCGCATATCCGTTTCCTGAGGAATACGCGCCTGAAAGCGTAGGGAAAAGGCACAAGTCGATAGCGGCACGCAATAATACGTGTAGCAACACTCTATTGGCGTTATTTGCCAGCATGAGAAACAATGGCGCCAATCTTTTACTAGCTCATTTCAATTTTCTAACGGGAGTCTCTATGCTTACTGTGATTTTTGGTCGTCCTGGCTGTCCTTTCTGCGTACGTGCCAAGGAACTGGCTGACAACCTTGCCAGTCAACGGAATGATTTCAGCTATCGTTATATCGATATCCATGAAGAGGGCATCACCAAGGCGGATATGGAAAAGACCATCGGCAAACCGGTGGATACCGTACCGCAAATCTTTGTCGATCAAACGCATATCGGCGGCTATACCGAATTTGATCAGTATGTGCGCGATAACGCCCTGCTGTCTGGTTCCACGGTGAGCTAGGCCTGACTCCCCCTGCACCCCTTCACAATGACGCCGGCCTTTGGGTCGGCGTCATTGTTTATGGCGAAATAATAGCTCTGCCTGGAATTTTCTACTCAACGTGTCCGGGCCGTTGAATAAGCATCGATCCTAACGCCTATACTTTTGCGAGGGTCAATAGAGCGCCGGCGCAGGGAAGGTTGCCAACCATGCAACGTGAAGAATTCTTACAGCAGTTGTGGCTCGACTATATCCATTTGCATCCGGAGCTGGGCGGCGAGCATCCTTGGGCGCGCGGTGACGACGCCGAGTACCTGGCCATACTGACGCTCAATATCGGTGCCTTCTGTGCCGAAGCCGTACAGAGCACATTGATGCGTTTTGGATATCGACCCACCGGCCGCTTTGCCATCGTCGATCGTGGCCTGCTGGTCACTCTCCTCGCCCCACCGGACGATGGTGCCTGGTTGTTACTGGGCGAATTCCAGACCGGTGCGCTGACGCGTGAGCATCGCCAGCGACTTCAGGCGCTCGTCGACCGAACTCAACCCCAGGATTACCGTGGCCAGAACCTTCTCTGTCGAGGGCGTCCCTGGCCCATGCCGGACTGGGCAACCTATCAGGGACTGGAAGCGGAACATCCCCTGGCCGCCTGGCTGGCGATCATGGGCCCCAGACTCCACCATGCAGGCTTTGACTGCGATCGCCTGGGCAGTGACCTGAACTCCCTGGATCGCAGCATGCAACGGGCAGGCCTACTGGGAAGCATCGATCCAATGCAGAACGTCTTTCCTGTTTCACCCTTGCTCAATTATCGCTTTTATCCTGCCTGTGCTCAGCGCCTGCCCTTTGCTGGAGGTGATGAACATCGTATCTCGACCGGTGGCATCGCGTTGGTCCAGAAAAGCCTGGCAGGCACTCATGAGCGCGCCGCTGAGCTACTGCTTCCACACCACACGCGCTGTGAAATCGCCTGAAACGATTTCTGACATTCAAGCAGTCGCGAAGTTAAGATGCGGCGGTGTTCAATGTCAGGCGATCCTCTGCCTCACCGAAATGCGCGCCCGGCTCGAAATCGAACTCGAGCTGCTGCAATTCGTGACGCGCCTCTTCCAGCTCATTGATGTAGTGCGAGGTTTCCATCAGCGGCATGGGCGCCAGAGGCGCCTGTTCCACCTCGGGCTTCAATCCTTGACGGCCGTGCAAGCGCACCGTGACGAACATCGCCAGGGACAGGGCAGCCGCACCGAGAAACAGCCACAACCCCTCCGGGCCCACAACCTTCATCAGCAGCGAGGCGCTGAATGGACCGATGACCGAACCGATGCCGTACCAGATCATCAGCTTGGCATTGGCCGCGATGATCTCTGCCGGCTCCAGCCAATCGTGAGTATGGGCTAGACTGATCGAATAGAGCGTGTGCAACATCGCAGTATGCAAGCACGCCACTATGACCAAGGCCACATAGCTATAGCCTGCCGCCA
This sequence comes from Halomonas sp. GXIMD04776, assembly GCF_049808615.1. Lineage (NCBI taxonomy): Bacteria > Pseudomonadati > Pseudomonadota > Gammaproteobacteria > Oceanospirillales > Halomonadaceae > Halomonas > Halomonas sp. GXIMD04776. Next base: position 90,777 of record NZ_JBNCAN010000004.1, read on the forward strand.
AGGATATGACGGTCCCTGTGATCGCCATGACCATCGCCATGCCGAGGATCACCTTACGCCGATCAAACCGATCCGACACGCGTCCCAGTGTCCACTGCGCGACCAGCGCCACCAAGGTAGTGATCGCCATGAACTGCGCCGTTTGCCGGGTGCTCAGGCCAATCTCCTGGCCGTAATAAGGCGTCATGGCGAAGAACGCCTGCGCCATCAGACCTGCCGTAAAAGCCCCTACCAAGCCTACCGGAGCGCGTGTTAACAGCTCACGTAGCTTTATCTTATGGGCAACATCATGACTGCCTTGGGAAGGGCCATGGATGCGATAAATCGACAAGGGCACCAAGGATAGGGCAAACAGGATACCGGTCACTGAAAACAGCACCGCCGTGCCTGGATCGGCGAGATTCAACATCCATTGCCCCCCGGCCAGGGACAAGGTGGAAATCACCATGTACCAACCAAGCACCTTACCGCGATTCTGATTGGTCGACTCCCCCGACACCCAGGACTCCATTACCATCAACATGCCTGCGGTGGCGGCACCCCCCGCCACACGCCAAGCCAGCCAGGCCCAGGCATTGATCCACAGGCCGTGCAACATCGCTGTGACGGCGAGCGTGCCGGCACAGGCGGCAAAGACACGAATATGACCCACTGAACGGATACGCTTCTCGAGAAAGTAACTTCCCAGCACGAACCCCATCGAGAAACTGGACATCAACAGACCGGCCATCTGCGAGGGGAACCCCTCGAGTGACATGCGCACACCCAACAAGGTCATGATCAGACCATGACCCAGCAGAAAACTGATTTCACACACGAACAGTATCGGCAACGTCGCCGGCAAGCTGCGCAAGAGCGGGTCTCCTATCATTATCGTCGAGAAATACGTGATCTACGGCCGAGATCGATAAGCGCGGTCAGCGCCCAACTGGTCGAGAGGTTAACGAAAACCTTTGCAATTATAACGCCTTACGATCCGCCACCCCAAATTGAACCGACCCTAAGGCATGAGTCGAGTTGTGCACAGAAACTGTGAACAAGACTGTGCAAGAGCGCTGCAAAGTGGATCGCGATAACGGTTATTGCCTGCCTGGCAGTCGACGGTTATTTTTTCACCAGCCTTCTCATCCTCCCCGCGGAGCGACTCACCTATGTCGAACGTCTAAACAACGGCTTACAACTGTCGTGATACGCTGTCGGCAGATATTCTTGAACCATGATGACCAGGACATAAAAAGGAGGGAACGGCATGTCGCAACCACTTTGGGAACCTTCTCGAGCTCAAATCGAGGCGACTCAAATGCACGCCTTGATGCAACGCATCAATCATGACTACGGCCTTTCGCTCAAGGACTATGCCGACCTGCATGCCTGGAGCATCGATCATCTTGAAGAATTCTGGTCGCTCGTCTGGGAAGACAGCAATGTCGTTGCCGACCGCCGCGGCGAGAATGTGCTCGCCCGTCCTGACGCCATGCCGGGCGCCCGCTGGTTTCCCGAGGCCCGACTGAACTTTGCCGCCAACTTGTTGCAACGCCGTGATGATCATCCCGCGCTGGTCGCCTGCGACGAGCGCGGGCGTCGTCGGGTATTGAGCCATGCCGAGCTTTATACGCAAGTCGCTCGATTGGCCCATGCCCTGAAAGCCAGCGGCGTCACCGAGGGTGATCGCGTCGCGGGATTCGTTCCCAATAGCGAGCATGCCGTCATAGGCATGCTGGCGACAGCCAGCATCGGTGCCGTCTGGTCGTCCTGTTCACCGGACTTCGGGTTCAGCGGCGTACTCGATCGCTTCGGTCAGATTCAGCCCAAGGTGCTGATCGCCACGGATGGCTACACCTGGAACGGCAAGTCCATCGACACCCGGGAGCGCGTCGCTCAGATCAGTGATGCCATCGAGTCGTTGACCCAGGTCGTGGTCTTTCCCTTCCTCGATGACGATCCCGATATCAGCGATATCGGTAAAGCCGTGGCCTGGAACGAGTATCTCGACAACGACGCTCATGAGATCGATTTCGAACCCGAATCCTTCGATCATCCCCTGTATATCGTCTACTCCTCCGGCACCACCGGCGCCCCCAAGTGCATCATCCACTCCGCGGGCGGCACCTTGCTCCAGCATCTGAAGGAGCATCGTCTGCACACCGATCTACGCAGCGACGACGTGCTGTTCTATTACACCACCTGCGGCTGGATGATGTGGAACTGGCTGGTATCCGGGCTGGCCTGTGGCGCGACCCTGGTGCTGTTCGATGGCTCGCCCTTCTCACCCGAGCCCAGTGTGCTCTGGGAGCTCGCGGAGCGCGAAGGGATCACGGTATTCGGCACCAGCGCCAAGTATATCGCCGCCTGCGAGAAGGAAGGACTTGCACCGGGCCAGCAGCACGACCTGAGTGCGCTGCGAGCAGTGCTCTCCACCGGCTCCGCCCTGGCCCACGAGTCCTTCGATTATGTCTATCGAGAGATCAAGCAGGACGTGCTGTTGGCTTCGATCTCCGGCGGCACCGATATCGTTTCCTGTTTCGCGCTGGGCTGCCCGATTCGCCCCGTCTATCGTGGCCAACTGCAATGCCGTGGCCTGGGCATGGCGGTCGATGTCTTCGACGATGAAGGCCACCCACTGCGCGAGGATAAGGGGGAATTGGTATGTAAGCGACCCTTCCCCTCGATGCCCATCGGTTTCTGGAATGATCCACAGGGCGAGCGCTACCGGGATGCCTACTTCGATACCTACCCGGGTATCTGGGCCCATGGCGATTACGCCGAGATCACGCCTGAGGACGGCCTGATCATCCACGGCCGTTCCGATGCCGTGCTCAACCCGGGAGGCATTCGCATTGGCACCGCCGAGATCTATCGCCAGGTGGAGAAGGTCGAGGGCGTGCTGGAATCATTGTGTATCGGCCAGGAATGGAACGATGACGTGCGCGTGGTGCTGTTCATGAGACTGCGCGAAGGCATGACCCTGGACGATGCACTCCGCGACGAGATCAAGCGCACCGTCCGCGCCAATACCAGCCCACGCCATGTACCGGCAAAGATCATTCAGGTCGAGGATATCCCGCGTACCCTATCCGGCAAGATCGTCGAACTGGCGGTGCGCAACGTGGTGCATGGCCGCCCGGTGAAGAACAAGGATGCCTTGGCCAATCCCGAGGCGCTAAAGTTTTACGAGAATTTGCCCGATCTACAACAGTAAGCGCCGGCCCAGGAGGGTCGACAGAAGACCATCCTGGGCTGGGCAGCATCAATGCCATCCAGTAGCATACCCCCAAGTCATTGAAGGAGAATGGCATGTCGACCCTGAAGGGGCTCGTGAGCATGCTGCTGCTGGTGCTCAGCACACTCATCTGGGCGATACCTTTGTACCTGCTGGCGCTATTGAAGCTGATCACCCCGACTCGACGGCTGCGCAGGTATGTGCTCGAGGGGCTCAACCATATTGCATTGGCATGGATCGGCACCAATCTGTGGTGGATGAAGCGTTGGCTCAAGCCGCGTTTGGAGATTCATCTACCCGAAGGTTTATCGCCACAACAGTGGTGGCTGGTCATCGTCAATCATCGCAGTTGGACCGATATCTTCATGCTGCAACTGGCCCTACATCGGCGCATTCCCATGCCGCGTTTTTTCTTGAAGCGCGAGCTGATCTGGGTACCGGTCATCGGGCTCGCCTGGTGGGCGCTGGAGTTCCCTTTCATGCGACGCTACAAGCGTGATCGCCTGGAACGCAATCCACGCCTTGCCCGGCGCGATCGTGAGGCCACCGAACGGCTATGCGAGCGTGCCCAACAGATGCCCATGGCGATCTACAACTTCGTCGAGGGAACTCGATTCACGGTGGTCAAGCATGACGCTCAAGCCAGCCCCTATAAGCGTCTACTCAAGCCCAAGGCTGGAGGCACCGCCCAGGTAGTGAGCCTACTGGGGAAACGCCTGAGCGGTATTCTCGATGTCACCTTGGCCTATACCCGGGAATCTCCCAACTTCTGGGACTTTTTATGTGGCCGCGAGGCCCCGGCCGTGCTTTACGCACGCTGTATCGAATTGCCTAACTGGATGCACGGTGGTGATTACCATCGGGATCCGCAGTACAAGGAACGCTTCCAGACATGGCTCAATGCCTTGTGGCAGGAAAAAGACCACCTACTTGCCTCGCTGCGCTGATAGTGCTGGCGCTCATCCTACTGAATGGCTGCGCCTCATCACCATCGACGACCTGGCGTGGCGCCCCTTTGGCGGGCAACTGGATCACCATTCAGCGCGGCGACACATTGGGGGCCATCGCGCGCCGCGCCGATGTGCCCTTGGTACGTTTGCAGCGCTTCAATCCTGGTGTCGATGCCCGGCGCCTTGCCGTGGGGCAGCGCATTCTGGTGCCCAGCAAAAACGAGCGCGCCCCCTCCGGTGGCCCTTATCGCTATCAGGTAAGGCCAGGCGATACCTATTCGAGCATCGCTCGACGCTTCGGCACCACGGTTGGACGCATACAAACAGCCAATCGCTCCACGAACCCTGCATCGCTGCGCGTCGGACAATTGTTACAGGTTCCCTTGAGCGGCAGTGGTCGCAGGATGAGAAGTACCGCTGCCGTTTCCAAGTCCGCTCCCCGCAAGGCATCGAAGCCAGCGCGCCGCCCTGCCCCGAAACCGCTTCCGAGCCGTTCTAAAAACTGGTCTTGGCCTCTCAACGATTACCGTATCGTGCGCCACTTCGGTCCCGACAAGCATGGCACCTTGCAGCCGATGTTACTAAGCACCCGCGCCGGCAATCAGGCTCAGGTAGTGGCCGATGGTCGGGTAAGTTTCGCCAGTAGCATGCGTCAGCTTGGCCGAGTCGTGATCGTTCATCATGCGGACAACTTACAGACGGTCTATGCCCTGTGCGATGTCCTCAAGGTCAATGATGGCGACCAGATCAAGGCCGGCACTCCGGTGTGCACGGTCGGCTATAGCGGCGCGACACAGCGCTATGATTTATTGTTCGATGTGCGTCACGGGGGTAAACCCATCGATCCACGCAAGGTGCTGCGTTGAATCATAAACTCGAGGCAGAAAAAAGGGGCGCCCCGAGGCGCCCCTTTCGCTGACTACCGTTTAAATTCGGTAGCGATTTTCCGATGCTTACTGCTGCCACTCACCCAGCTCGACGCGACGGTTCTCGGCGCGACCTTGCTTGGTTTCATTGCTGGCAACCGGCTGCTCTTCGCCATAGCCGATCGCCTGCATGCGGCTTTCGGCAATGCCCTGAGACGCCAGATAGGACTTCACTGAATCCGCACGACGCTGGGATAGATCCTTGTTGTAGGAATCGGAACCGATAGAGTCAGTGTGACCTTCGACACGAACGCGAACGTTCTCGTTGCCACGCAGCTTATCGGCGACACCGTTGAGGATCTGCTCAGCGTTGGAGGTCAACGTTGCGGAGTCGAATTCGAAGTTGACGTCACGCAGGACCACGTCGGCTTCACAACCAAGCGCGTTGACCTGAGCACCGGCCGGGGTGTTGGGGCACTGGTCCATGTAGTCCGGCACACCGTCGCCATCGGAGTCGAGCGGGCATCCGGAAGCGTTGACTTCAACACCTGCCGGCGTTCCCGGGCACTCATCCTGATAATCGGGCACGCCATCGCCATCGGTATCAAGCGGACAGCCATTGGCATCTACCGCTACACCTGCAGGCGTATTGGGGCACTGGTCGCGATCATCGGGAACGCCATCACCATCGCTGTCACCCGTAGCGCTGGAGTAATCGCTACACAGCAATGCACCAGCGGTTGCGCCTGCGACGCCACCGATGGCTGCGCCATCATCTTCATCCGATTCGCCACTGGTGGCATAACCAATGCCGCCACCGATCAAACCGCCCGCCAAACCACAAACGAACGGGGTCTGATACCACGCTTTCTGATCACTGTCACTGCTCATGGAGGACTGCGAGGATTGCCCGCCGGAGCTGGCGCAACCTGACAGACCGACCACCAAAGCAGAACCTAGTAGCAAGCCAGTTGTTGATTTCTTCATGTAACACTCCTTCATTCGCACAACGCTAGACGTAACAAGATGTTACTTAGTGGGTCTATCCTGGAGCCCCAATAGGAGGCAGAGTGACGGTCACTCAAACTTTCCCACGCAAAAGAAAGCACATTTATGCCTTTCGGGCCAGTGCTTTCCCGATATCGTTGCAAAGTTTATCAACGATACACATTCTGCCATGTCGCGAGCATCAACTTGGCTTGGACAGATAATTCTTTTCAAGCCACACCTTGAATTAGCAAATTACAAGGCTGCAGAATTCTCGACGATTATGCAAGATGACAAGGGAGAAACCCACCACAAATCCAATGAACGATGCTCGACAGTGAGATCTCTAACGCATACTCGCCGGCCATTGCTGCTTGAAATCGATGACCGCCGCCGCCGCTGCCTGAATATCGTCGTGTAGCGCTTCTTCAACCCCGATGCGTTCCCGGTCCTCTTTGAAGCGTTCGCGCGGAGTCAACTCACGACGCGCCGAGTGGGTGTGAAGATGAGCAGTGCGCTGATGCACGTCATCAAAAGGCTTGAAGGTGGGCCGCTCGAGCAATGCCGGGTCGATGATCTCGAGCAGTACCTTGCAGCGCAGGCTACCCTCGATCAAATCGACCTGCTCGGCCAGCATCGCCCGTGCGATTACATCAAGACTCTCGAGACAATTATCATTGGCACGGCGAACCTCTTCCTCGCGAAACGTTCGGCGCCGCTTGACCTCACGCCATAGCGTCAGTGCATACCCGGCCAATCCGATGATCACGATTATCGCGATGCCCAACAATCCCCAAGCGATGATTTCACTCATGCCGACCCCAGCAACAGATTTCAATGGAACAGTATACGGGCACGCATCGATCGCCCCAACCGCTTAGTCATTGATTCCGAGTTGGGCTAGGGTGTAGTAGAGTCACTTCGCTTTTTGTTCTCCTTGTTCCGCATAGCTTCGAGGTAAGCCATGTCCCCATCGACGCAGACACCTGACGAGTCGAACACGCATCCTTCCAATGCCGCGCGCATCGGTCTTTGGCTGGGCCCACTCTGGGTCCTCATGGTCTTGCTTATTCCTGCGCCGTCGGGCATGTCGGGACCGGCCTGGGCCTGCGTTGGTCTTGCCTTGTTGATGGCCACCTGGTGGGCCACCGAAGCCATTCCCATTCCTGCCACGGCGCTACTGCCGTTGGTCCTGGTGCCAGCCCTTGGCATAGGCGAGCTTGAAGCAGCAGCACCGAGTTATGCCAATCCAATCGTTTTCCTGTTCCTGGGCGGCTTTCTGCTTGGTATCGGGATGCAACGCTGGGATCTGCACCGGCGTATCGCTTTGAAGGTGCTTCAGGTCGTAGGTTCTCAGCCGCGCCGTCAGATCGCCGGTTTCATGATCGCGACCGGTTTTCTCAGCATGTGGGTCTCCAATACCGCAACCAGCATCATGATGTTGCCGATCGGCATGTCGGTGATCTCCTTGCTGGAAGACAGCGATCCCAAGGAGCTCAATCGTTACGCCACCGCGCTGCTCTTGGCGATTGCCTATTCGGCCAGTATCGGGGGTATCGCAACGCTAATTGGCACCCCGCCCAATGCCTTGCTGGTAGGCTATCTGGCGGATGATCGGGGTATCGATATCGGTTTTGCCCAATGGATGCTGGTAGGCGTTCCCGTCAGCGTGGTGATGATGCTGGCGGCCTGGTGGTGGCTGACCCGAGGTGGCTTTTCTCTAGGCAACAATCAGGACAGCGCCGGCATGATTCGAGATGAGCTGCGCAAGCTTGGCCGCATGTCCAGCGCCGAAAATCGCGTCGGCGTCGTCTTCCTCCTTGCCGCCCTGTCCTGGATCCTCCGGCCGGTGATCAATGATCTCGGCGTCACTTGGCTATCGGACACCAATATTGCCATCGCTGCCGGCCTGCTGCTGTTCCTGCTCCCCAGCGGCACTAGCCCCGGTAAGCGGCTGCTCAACTGGGACGAGGCCAAAGAGCTGCCCTGGGGAGTGCTGCTGCTCTTCGGTGGTGGTCTTGCATTGGCCAGTGTGATCAAGAGTTCCGGGCTGGCGGAGTGGATCGCCAATCAACTCTCGCTGTTCGAGGCACTGCCATTGATCCTGCTGATCGGAATCGTCGTACTGGTCATCATCTTCCTTACCGAGCTGACCTCTAACACCGCAACTGCCGCCGCCTTTCTGCCCTTACTCGGCGCGCTCGCCTTGTCCATGGACGTATCCCCGATACTGATCACCGTGCCGGCGGCCATCGCTGCAAGCTGCGCCTTCATGATGCCCGTGGCAACGCCTCCCAATGCGATCGTCTTTGCCACCGGCCATATGAAGATTCAGTCCATGATCCGCGCCGGCTTCCTGCTCAATCTCATCGGCACCGTGGTAGTCACCGGCCTGGCGTATGTGTTGGTCAGCACCTTGTGGTAACTCCCATCTCTGCCTTTCCTACGCAACTGTCTAGAACGCTAAATACAAACGCCACCGAGGTCAGGACCCTCGGAGGCGTCTGCATACAGCTCCCAGAATCACCCCAGCAACCCGGCATAGTGATCCAGCAAGAGCAGCGCAAAAAGCCCCAGAATATAACGAATCGAGAACCAGAAAGCGGCGATCGGTGCTTTTGGATCATGGCCGCGCCAGACACGCCAGTTCCAGAGCATGAAGCGCAGATTCAGCACAGTGACACCGACCAGATAGACGGGCCCCGCCATGCCGGTGGCAAAGGGGAGCAGCGTGATGGCCACGGTGAGCCATCCATAGAGCCATATCTGTAGCCGCGTGAATGCCTCACCATGGGTGACCGGCAACATGGGCACCTTGGCGCGAGCGTATTCATCGCGTTTGTGAATGGCCAGCGCCCAGAAATGCGGCGGTGTCCAGGCGAAGACGATAAGCACCAGCAACAAGGCATCCGGATGCACTTCCCCACTCACCGCCGTCCAGCCCAGTAACGGGGGGGCGGCTCCCGCCAGACCGCCGATGGTGATGTTCTGAGGAGTGGCGCGCTTGAGAAATGCCGTATAGATCAGCGCATACCCGATCAATGACGCCAGGGTCAGCCAGGCGGTCATCATGTTGACCTGCCACATCAACAGCCCGATGCCACACATCGATAGCAAGCACGCCCAGGCAAGCGCCAGCGGAGTGGGCAAACGCCGGGACGCCACCGGACGACGCGAAGTACGCAGCATCATGGCGTCCAGACGTCGGTCGAGCACATGATTGAACGCAGCGGCGCCGGAGGCCGCCAGGCCGATTCCTACCAGACCGAAAATCATCGCGCCAAGGGGAGGAAGTCCCGGAACCGCCAGGGCCATGCCTACCAGGGCACAGGCCAACATGACCAGAACGACCCGGGGCTTACCCAGCGTCACGAGATCCTGCCACTGCCATGAACGGATGGGTTGCTCCGCTCGAGCAATCAGTGCACTACCCATGGGCCCATTCCTCTTCTTTCAATCCAAGGCGTACTCTGTTCCCGACCATCTCGGGAAGATTGGACAGGCGCCATAGCGTCAGGGCCATGACCAGTACCAGCAGCACCGCCCCGGCGGTATGCGCCAACGCCAGGCCCAGCGGTAGCCACAAGAGAACATTTGCGATGCCTAGGACAACCTGAAAGCCATAGCTTGCTAACAGCGCCAGCAAGTAAGGGCGTAACCGGCGCTGTTGCCAATAACACCAGGTCAGCAGCAGCAGCGCTCCACCCAACGCCAATGCCCCCAATCGATGCGCGACATGAATGGTGGTGCGCGCTTCACTGTGCAATTGTCCGTATAAATAATTAGGACCAATGGTTTGAGTCAGGTTGAAGCCTTCTCTCCAATCCATCGCGGGCCACCATTGACCATTGCAGGTGGGAAAGCCTTGACAGGCGATTCCGGCGTAGTTGCTCGATGTCCACCCGCCCAGCGCCAGTTGCATAAGCAATAGGCCGACGACCAGTAACCATAGCTTCCCTGGCCGGAAGCGCTGATAACCGCGCCAGGCCTGGCCGTCGACTTGCCCAAGACGCAGATACAGCCACAGAAAAAGCAAGGCGATACTCAAGCCCCCCAATAAATGCAGCGTCACGATCTGCGGCCAAAGCTTGAGCGTGACGGTGAAGGCACCAAAAGCGCCCTGAACCAGGATGGCGCTCAGCAACACAAGTCCGATGTGCCATGGATAGCCTGCCACACGCCGCAGACGCCAGCCCAGCAGAACCAGGGCAATCACCAGCAGCCCGAGGCTGCCGGCCATGTAGCGATGAATCATCTCGGCCCAAGCCTTGCCGGTATCCAGCGGCACATGGGGTGAATGGGCGAGCGCCGTCGCGTTATCCGGCACCACCAGCTTGCCATAGCAGCCGGGCCAATCGGGACAGCCAAGCCCCGCGTCGACCAGGCGTGTCCAGGCCCCCAGCATCACCACGAAAAGCGTTAAGGTGACACCGCCAAGGCATAGAACTCTGGCCAGACGAACACGTCTTTTTATTGTCATATCTACCGCCCTATCCATCGTCATGTGCCCCTCCACCATTACATGACGCCTTCCGTGCTCTGCTCACTCGAGCGCGCGGCCTGCTTCCCCGTAATGCGCTCGATCTCCGGGTTCATTCGCAGCAGGCGACGCACGTCCTTGAGAATTTCTGCGGCATCATCCTCCTGGTGATAACGCAACACGACTCGCCCCTCGAAATCGATCAACCATATCGACTCGCCATCACTCCACTCGGGCCGCGTTCGCCACTGCCTTACCTGTTCGCCCGGTAGCGGATCCGCCTGGCCACCAAGGCGCAGACGGGATACTCGGGGCGCCTCACGCCCCAAGGCACGATGCAGGCGCCACAGCCGGTCGGCAACCTCGTCGCAGCCGCTCCGGCAATCGTAGGCCACTACCCAGTCATCTCGATCTTCTCCCCCAGGCGCCAAAGGGGCGTGCTGCAGCGGCCACTGCGCCAGCACGGGTAATTCCGGCATCAATTGCCCATGCGCGACACGCTCATCGGGAACGCCCAACCGCCATTCCACCATGGCCCAGGCGGTCACAACGGGTGCCGAAAACAATCCGATCAGCGCCACTAACTTCAGTTTTTGCCATTGGTTGGACGTCAGAGATTTCATCGCGGTTTCTCCTCCAGAATCGGATGACGCGGCACACTTCGCGGCCGGCCCAACCACATGATGGCCGCTGCGGCCAGAGCAAGCCCCCACCACTGGAAGGCGTAACCCACATGGCGACTGGGCGGCATTACCGTCGGCACCCACCACGAGGCGAAATGCCCTTCCCCGGTTTGCTGATGCAGCCAGCCGGCATGAGCAAACGCCAGGCTACCTGCCCATACAGAAGGGTCGATACGCTGCACCCGCTTGCCTTCCTGGTTCGGACCGAACAGCAATGCCTCGTCTTCTCCTTGCGCCTGCCAACGACCGCTGATCTCTACCTGCCCCGCCGGGGTCTCGATCACCGGATCGAGTCGTTCCGGTCCCGAAGGGACGAACCCCCGCTCGATCAACCAGTAACGCCCAGCGTCATCGATCAGAGGGGTGAGCACCGCGACGCCTACACGCCCGTCGAGTATCCGGTTGTCCAGAAAGCGCGTCTGTTCTGCCAGAAAGCGGCCTTTGACGAGCACCTCGGCGCCTAGTGGAGGCGATTGCTCTGGCATGGTCAACGTGGGTGCCGCCTCGAGGCGCTCCAGATAGAGCCGTTTTTCCTCGGCGCGTTGCCATTGCCAGGCTCCCAACATCAGGCCGAGTACGATCACGAGACTCCACCCCAGCCACCACAGCGACTTTTTCTTGACGCCGGAGGCAAGCTTGTTTGAACTGAAAGTGCTCATCACAGGGAGTGCCTCATGCTCAAAGTACTGATCGCCGCTGTCTTTCTGGCCATGCTCACCAGTTTGCTGATGGGGGCTGGCTACCTCATCAAGGATGACAGCCAGTCCAAGCGACTGCTGACCTCTCTCAAGATCCGCGTCAGCCTGGCAACGCTACTCATCGCCTTGTTGCTGTATGGTTTTTATGTCGGCGAACTTGGCCATGGCTGAGCTCATTCAAACTGACCCTGTTCAAACTGACCCGCTCAAAACACGTAGACGAAGATGAACAACCCGATCCATACCACATCGACGAAGTGCCAATACCAGGCAGCAGCCTCGAAGCCGAAGTGATTGTGCGCGGAAAAATGTCCTTTCTGGAGTCGCCATAGCATCACGCTGAGGATGATGGCCCCAATGGTGACGTGGGCGCCGTGAAAGCCCGTGAGCAGAAAGAAGGTCGAACCATAGATTCCGGCCTCCAGGGTAATGCCGAGATGATGATAGGCTTCGTAGTATTCGAAGCCCTGCACGAGCAGGAACAGCACGCCCAGCACCACCGTGCCCAACAGGCAATTGCGCGCGGTATCGCGATACCCTTCCTTCAGCGCCTCGTGGGAGAGCGTCAGGGTGATACTGGACGACACCAGGAAGAGCGTATTGACCAGCGGTAATTGCCAGGGACTGACGACCGCCTGGGGGCCGACCACGTCCGTATCCGGCGGACTCATCAAAGGCCAACTGGCCACGAAATCCGGCCACAGCAAGGCGCTGACGCCTTTCGCTCCATCACCATCGAGCCACGGCAGCGCAAAGACCCGCACGTAGAACAACGCACCGAAGAAGGCGAGAAAGAACATGACTTCCGAGAAGATGAACCAGGCCATGCCCCAGCGAAAGGAACGGTCCATCTGCGCATCGTAGAGCCCTTCACGGGATTCCTTGATCACATCGCGGAACCACAGCGCCATGACCGCAACGATCGCCGCTATCCCGATGGGGATCAGCACCATACCGGTGTCGAACACCAGCAGGATGCCCGTGCCAACCATGAACAGGCCTACCGCCAGGCCGGCAAGAATGGGCCACTTGCTGCTTGCAGGTACGTAATAGCTGCCACCGCTCATGCGTCACCTCCTTGGGTAGGTGCGATCTCGCTGAAGGACAGTTGGTCTTCCGCCGCGGGATACAGGGTGTAGGCCAGCGTCACGGTATGAACGTTCTCTGGCAAATCCTTGGAAAGTTGAAACATCAAGGGCAACTCGAGTCGCTCGCCAGCCTGAAGGCGCTGCTCCTGAAAACAGAAACAGGTGATCTTGCGCAGGTGCAAGGAGGCTTCCGAAGGGCTGACGCTGGGTACGGCTCGGCCACGCCGAGCGACCTTGCCATGATTGACAAAAGCGAAGCGTACTTCGTAGGCCTGACCGGGATGTACCCGCACCTGACGATCCAACGCCGTCAGCCGCCAAGGCAGTCCGCTGCCGGTGCGGGTAATGAACTGCACGGTGACATAGCGCGATTCATCGACCTCACCACTGACGATCGCACGGGGCTGACTTGCCGCCTTGCCATTGAGACCGGTGATATTGCAGAACACGTCGTACAGCGGCACCAGAGCCACGGTGAACCCCACCATCATCACCAACGCAAACAAGGTCTTCGTCACCGTGCGCTGTACTGGTGTCATATTACGCTCTCCCCGGCAATGCCAGCCCGCTACTCAACTCAATGAAACTTGAACCCACGTAGATCCGGCGGCGTCTCAAAAGTATGCAGCGGTGCCGGGCTGGGCACGGTCCATTCCAGATCGGTAGCTCCATCCCAGGCGTTTGCCGGCGCCTTCACACCACCGCGAACGCATTTAACGATGACCCAGATGAACAGCAGCTGAGAAAACCCGAACAGGAATCCTCCGATGCTCGACGCCATATTGAAGTCGGCAAATTGCAGGGCGTAATCCGGAATCCTGCGCGGCATGCCCGCCAGCCCTGCGAAGTGCATGGGGAAGAACAGTAAATTGACGCCAATCACCGATAGCCAGAAATGCCAACGGCCAATGCGTTCGTCCGGGTAATGACCGGTCCATTTGGGCAGCCAGTAATACACCGCCGCCATGATCGAGAACACCGCCCCGGGCACCAGCACATAATGGAAGTGTGCAACCACGAAATAGGTGTCGTGATACTGAAAATCCGCAGGAGCGATCGCCAGCATCAACCCCGAGAATCCCCCGATGCTGAACAGCACGACGAACGCCAAGGCAAAGAGCATCGGTGTCTCGAAGGTGATCGAACCGCGAAACAGCGTGGTGATCCAGTTGAACACCTTCACCCCGGTGGGCACCGCGATGAGCATGGTGGTGTACATGAAGAATAGCTCGGCCACCAGGGGCAGCCCCACCGCGAACATATGATGCGCCCAGACCAGAAACGACAGAATGGCGATGGATGCGGTGGCGTAGACCATGGAGGCATAGCCGAATAGACGCTTGCGGGCAAAGGTGGGAATGATCACCGAGACGATACCGAAGGCCGGCAGGATCATGATGTACACCTCGGGATGCCCGAAGAACCAGAAGAGATGCTGGAACAACACCGGATCGCCACCGCCAGCGGCGTTGAAGAAACTGGTGCCGAAGTTGATATCCAGCAACATCATGGTGATGACACCGGCCAGCACCGGCATGACCGCGATCAGCAGGAAGGCGGTGATCAACCAGGTCCAGACGAACAGAGTCATATCCATCAGGCGCATGCCCGGAGCACGCAGATTGAGAATCGTCGCGATGATGTTGATCGCCCCGAGGATCGAACTGATTCCCGCCATGTGCAGCGCGAAGATGAAGAAGGTGGTCGACGGCGGCGCATAGGTGGTGGACAGCGGCGCATAGAATGTCCAGCCGAAGTTCGGACCGCCACCAGGCATCAACAGGGTCGACAACAGCAAGGTGAAGGCGATAGGCAGCAGCCAGAAACTGAAGTTGTTGAGCCGCGGTAGCGCCATGTCCGGCGCTCCAATCTGCAGCGGCACCATCCAGTTGGCCAGGCCCACGAAACCCGGCATGACGGCCCCAAAGACCATGATCAGACCGTGCATGGTGGTCATCTGGTTGAAGAATTCGGGCTGTACCAATTGCAGCCCCGGCTGAAAAAGCTCCAGACGCACTACCAGGGCCATGACGCCGCCGATCATAAACATCGACAGCGAGAAGATCAGATACAGCGTACCGATCTCCTTGTGATTGGTGGTCAACAACCAGCGCAGTGGCCCGCCACGGTAGTGATGCTCTTCTTCCTGCGCCCCATGCGCCGTTGCGCTGCCTGCGGCGCTTTGGCTGTGCTCGAGGGTTGCCTTGGGGGGTGATTTGGGAGCCATCGATCATTCTCCTCGTACGTCAGCTTGCGTACTCATGCCTGCTAGGGGGCAACAAGCGCCTGGATATCCGCCGGTTGAACCACATCACCGGTCTCGTTACCCCAGGCATTGCGCTCGTAGGTGATTACCGCGGCGATATCCACCGGACTGAGCGTGCCACTGAAGGCCGCCATCGCAGAGCCGGACACGCCATTGACGACCACGTCGATGTGCCGATCGAGGTCATCCATCAACGCCTGATTGCCTGCCAGGGCCGGGAAGGTCGGCGGCATGCCCTGGCCTTCCGCCTGGTGACAAGACGTACAGATACTGCCGTAGACCTTTTCGCCCCGCTCGACCAACTCCTCCAGCGCCCATTCACGATCGACGCCACTCGCCTCCGCAGCGGCTTCCTGCTTACGCTCGGCAAGCCAGGTATCGAATTGCTCCTGCTCCATGGCCTGTATCACGATCGGCATGAACGCATGGTCCTTGCCACACAGCTCGGTGCACTGACCGCGGTAGATGCCGGGCTCCTCGATGCGCGTCCAGGATTCATTGACGAACCCGGGCACGGCATCCTTCTTGACGGCCAGATCCGGCACCCACCAGGAATGAATGACATCCGCCGAGGTCGTCAATAGCCGAACCTTGCGATCCACCGGCAGCACCAGCGGCTGATCGACTTCAAGAAGATAGTGCTCGCCCTTGTCCGCCGTGCCGGCAATCTGCTCGCGGGGGGTATCTAGGTTGGAGAAGAACATCACGTCCTCTCCCATATAGTCATACTGCCAACGCCACTGATGGCCTGTGATCATTACGTCGTAATCCGCCTCGGAGGCGTCGTACATATTCTTGAGGGTGGCAGTGGCGGGGATCGCCATGGCGACGAGGATGAGAAACGGGATGGCCGTCCATATCACTTCGACGGTGGTATGCTCATGAAAGTGCGCAGCCTCGGCGCCCTTGGATCGTCGGTAACGAAACAGGGAATAGAACATCACGCCGAACACGATCACGCCAATGATCACGCAAATCCAGAAGATGATCATATGCAAATCATAGACATCACGACTGACCTGCGTGACGCCCACCGGCATGTTCCACCCCGCAGCATAGGATGGTTGGAAAAGATCACTGATGCTCGCCATCAGAGTGGCGAGAACGAACATCTTGCGCATCCATCCCTCCTTAGTTGTTTTAATACATTGGAGCGACTATTCAATGAATAAATTAGCGGGTTCTTGACGAGTATAGAAGAGCTTTGAGATTTGCGAGAAATGATATGTCACAAAATTAAACGCTTACGGATTCAACGAGCCGCCATGCTAGCCACCAGAAACACGATGACGACCATGACCAAGGCCAACACGATGCCCATCAGAATGAACGCCCCCGGCTTGCCCTGCTCAAAGTCCTTGCGGCGTCGTTGATCCTGCTGCACGCCAAAGAATGCTGCCAACACCGATTTGACGACGTCCCACATGATGCCTCCCACCTGACAGATAGGCCCGCACCCTACCCGTAGGTCAGCTAGCGGGCTGTTGTGCGCCTGACTCGATTCAACGCTTGAAGATGATTCGGATCAAGTTATATCCAGATAATATATGAATCGATAATCATAACTGCCGTGAGAGACTACACTGAGCGTAGGTCAGTACAATCACCAAGGCGTAGCATTGCAAACCCAGATGCAAGCTACTCGGAGGGTCCCATGGCAACGTCCAACTTCAATCGCTTCCCTTTCCCGCTGATAAATGTCGATACCCTACCCTTTCCGCTGGCAAACGCCGACACAACCACTTCCCCTGCCTGGTGGATGCAGCAGTGGATGGAGACGGTGAATACGACCACTCGGCTACAACTGGTCTGGTTGAATATGCTGGGAAGCGCCATGCAACAAGAAGCTGAGTTCTTCAAGATCATGGCTGTCTCAACTGAAAAACTGGCCCATGGCGCGATGAACCAGGATTTACTGCGGGATCCCTCCGCCATGGTGGCTCACTACCAGGAAGTTGCCGACGATATCACCCAGGCGACGATGAATCGCATGAACAAGGTCACCGAGCTCTCCCAGGATTTTCGTGAATGCTTATGGGACGAAATAGGCTGATAGACTCTTTTCACAAACCGAACAACCTAACGATCAGGGGCAGCAGGAAAGCGGTCAGCATGCCGGTCAGGCCCATGGCCAGACCGGCAAATGCTCCCGCCATTGCGCCTAGCGATGCAAAACTCTGTGCCGTACCGAAGCCATGGGCCGTCAGTCCCATGGTAAAGCCTTGAACGCTAGGGTCCTTGATTCCGAGCACACGAAAGATCAGCGGCCCTAAGGCGCACCCGACGGAGCCTGTCAGTAGCACCAATCCTGCGGCCAATGAAGGAATACCACCGATCTGTTCAGCGATCCCCATGGCAATGGGCGAGGTGACAGAACGCGGTGCCAAGGACAGCAGGGTTTCACGCTGCGCCCCCAGCAGCAGTCCAATACCCAGTGTCGAAGCAACAGCGACGCCAATGCCGGTCACACAGGCCGCCAATATCGGCAGCAGCATGCGCCGCACGCGTTCGCGATGATCGAACAGCGGGATCGCCAAGGCTACGGTCGCCGGCCCCAGCAGAAAGTGAATGAACTGCGCACCCTGAAAATAGGTGCTGTATTCGATCCCCGAGAGCAGCAGAAAACCAATTAGCAGCGCAATCGCCACGAGTACCGGGTGCGCGAACGGCGAGCCACCCAACCAGCGATTGATGTGTGTCGCCAGCACGAAAGCAACGAGAGTCGCCAGCAATGACAACAACGGGTTGCCAGACAGATAAACCCAGAGCTGATCGATAGCAACCAGATTCATCGCTTGCCCCCTCCTGTATAGCGCCTGGCCAGCCAATCGAGAACTTTCGCAGTTACTGCCAGGGTAATCGCAGTCGACAGCACCAAGGTGATCACCAAGGTCCAGAAATCGGCGCGAATCAATTCGAAGTGCACCATCAGCCCAACGCCAGCAGGCACGAACAGCAGTGTCAGATAACGCAGCAACCCCTCGCCGGTCTTACGCAACGCATCCGGGACATGGCCGTTGATCAGCAGCCCGACCAACAGGATCACCATGCCCAGCACCGGCCCGGGCACCGGAATCGTCAGGCCCTTGGACAACAACTCGCCGAGAAACTGGCATCCAAGCAATACGCTCATGCCGATGATCAAAGGCATCGATCTCTCCCGTCTGTATTCAAGTCGCGAAATAGTACAATGAAAGCGGGGCATTGCGAGCGCCGTCCTTTTCAAAAAGACGCTACATCAGTGACAAGCGATTGAAACGAAAGCCGATTCCAGGCTTGCATTTGGCAAGGAAATCGCTAGTATATGCCTCGTTCCATGCCAGCCATATCAGCACACGCTGATTTATTGGGAGGCGGGAATTCAACAACAGGAATCGGAGCGTGGCGCAGCTTGGTAGCGCGCTGCAATGGGGTTGCAGAGGTCGCAGGTTCGAATCCTGTCGCTCCGACCAGAAAGATTATTAAAAACCGCCACTTACGGATCATGCCGGGTGGCGGTTTTTTGTTGTGTTTAGCTCTAGGTGACATATAGGTGACAGGCTGCGGATGACGCCCGCCCGCTTTCCTCTGCAAGGCGGGCCAAGATGGGACTCCTACCTCTCCTGGCTGGAACCGGCTTTCGACCCCCCGGCCCATGGGTCCCTTCCCCCCGCCAAATACTGGCCTGGATGCACGCGCAAAAATTATATTTTGTAGAAAATTCTGATATTTCTCGTCCCACCTTGCTGCGTTTATCTACTACTGGTCGGCCAGCCAGTAGTGACAGGGTATAATGGCGCTAGTCGATGAATAGAGGAGAACAGCGATGGCCGGTAGCCCAATGAAGCAAGCACGCAAGACCCGCTGGCAGGCGCTGCAAGACGATCCAGGCTTCGCGCAGGATTGCATCAATCGGATAGCTTGCGGGGATAGCATTCGTGCTCTAGCCACTGAGCATGATGTCCCCATCAGTACCTTCCATGATTGGATAACCCGAGAGCATGGCGACTCTATCGCCTTCGCTCGGCGGGCGCTCGCTGCCAATCTGGCCGATTTGATGATGCTATCGGCGGAGCGTGTCGAGGCAGGTGAACTCGATCCAAAGGCGGCCAGCGCTGCCGCGAGCATCCGACAGTGGCTGGCGTCTCGGTACGACAGAGAGCTGTTCGGTGACAGGTCGCAGGTAGATATGCGGGTGCAAGGCAGCGTCGATATGCATCTCGCAGCGGTGCGCGAGTTGACGCAGCGTGAAAGCAGCATTGATTAGGGGCGGGTAAGGTGGCAGAGGCTGAATGCCCCCACCACTGGCGGGGGGATCATCTCAGCTTTGAAAAATAATAATTTCTTGAGGAGTGCAGGGGCATGAAGAGATTGCTTTACGTTGTTTTTATCTTGGCCATGGCGTTACAGGGGTGCGCCACTGGAGAGAAGGCACAGAACCTTCGAGAGGGCATGACCAAGGCGGAGGTTGTTTCCCAACTCGGGCAGCCGGATGGCTTCAAGCGAGACGGGGAGTACGAAGCATTGCAGTATACCAATCGTCTGATTAGTGGCTGGTCCTGGGACCGTACTGATTATGTCGTGATCCTGAAAGACGGTAAGTTAGTCGAGTATGGCCCTGGTGAAGTTCGCCAGAGAGACCCTAGCGCCAGCACGCTGGTGGTCGTGCCAGTCCAGTAATGCCCCCACCACTGGTCGGACACTCGCGCACGCGAGGGGAGGATGCCGCCCATGCTGGCAGGGAGAGGGGCTCTCCTCCCTCCCCCTTCACCAAAAGGACGTAACGCCTCTGGCAACGGCAGCGCCTGCCTCACAGTAGGTAGCCGTATTTTCCAGAATCATCTCTTCTTTCTCTAGGAGGGGTAGCTCTACCCGAAACACCGAAACAAGACTTATTTATCAATGACTTAGACGATATTCTATCCGAAACATCAGGGTGGTGTGTTTCGGATGGATATGAGGATAAGCTATTGTTTTTATTGATTTGTTTCGTTGTTTCGGGTGGGACAGGGGGGTGTAGAGAAAGATAACGCTTAAAGGCATCTTGGAAGTCAGCCAGCAGGTAGCCCTTCTTGGTCAGGAAATCAATTCGTATCTGTTTCGACTTGATGCCAAAGCCAGCCAGCTTTCTCCCCACCACTGGTCGGACACTCGCGCACGCGAGGGGAGGCTTGTGCTGAGTAGCGTCCACCGGCTCCCCTTCCTCAGAGTAGGTAGTCGTATTCTCCTGAATCATCTCTTCTTTCTCCAGGAGGAGCCTTCCTTTGCCGACCAGGAGGGGGTGAAAATACATCTGGCTCAATGTCCGGTTTTGTTTTTCGGCGCACGCCTGGCTGTGGCTGCCGGAATGTCCGGTTTAGTGTCCGGTTTACAGCCGGTTTACAGCCGGTTTGTCCGGTTGGTGCTTCTGGCGGGTGTCCTGTCCTGTCCGGTCCCCCTAGAGGGGCCGGCCGGATAGGACAACCGGCACCCGGGGAGGAAGTGGAGGCAACACCAACATGAGCGGCACTCTTGTTTATTCCCCCACCGGCTGGCGTTGAGGGGAGGCCGCCGTAGCGGACGTGTTGGCCGACGACTTGGATAGAACCTGCCTCTTCCAGTGAACTCAGCACCCCTGGCCAGCGGCGACGATCTACTGTCTCTCGACAAGCCTGCCGCCACTCCTCTATGTCCACCCATACCGGGGCAGGAGGAGCCCCCGCCCGGAGCGCTTCCGCTTCACGCTCTTGGCTTAGTTCGGTTAGCTTGGCCAGAGCGGTAGTCTGGTTCTTGCCGGGCTTCCTCCCCCTGGTCGGCATAGCAGGGGCGTCCTCCGGAACGAGGCAGGCTCCGAACACGTCGCCCCCATCCTCGTCCACCAAAGGTAGTTTGACGCTCTCCAAAGTGAAGTAGATGGGGGGCGGCAGGTCTGCATCCTTCATCTCGGTAGGGGTGAGGGTCACGCTACCGGTCGCGTCCCTCTTGACCAGATAGCCGGCGTCGATGGCTCCAGGGAGTGAGGAGTTTCCCCTTGCTCCTCTCCCTTCGTCCTTGCCGGTGTGATGGACGACCAAGGCGGTGCAACGCCAGTTGGCTCGGATTTCATCTAGATGCTGGACAAATCGGCCCATGTCTTCCGTGCTGTTCTCGTCAGCACCGAAGTTGCGGGCCAGGGTGTCCACGACGACGATGGCCGGCGCGCGGTTGGTATCCTGTGCCATTTCTTCAATAGCGCGTAGCACCTGGCCAGCTGCGTTGCGGTCGGTGAGGGGCGCGGCCTTGTTTGATACTGCCAGCGGCGCGCCCTTCAGCGAGACGCCTTTGGCCTGTTCCCACGCGGCGAATCGCCGGGCTAGGCCGGTGTGTCCCTCGCCAGCCAGGTAGAATACTGCACCCTGCTTAACCTCGTGGCCGTTCCAGGGAGTGCCGGTAGCGACACAACATGCCCAGTCGATGGCCAGGAAGGATTTGCCAGACTTCGGGGGTCCGTAGATCAGCCCCAAGCTGTCCGCCTCCAGGAAGCCTTTCACCAGCCACGCTATCGGCTTCAGGCGGCCCACCAGGTCGCCGACAAGCGTATAGCCAAAGGGTGGCCTACCCCCACCCTCCGTTGCCTTCCTGGGAGCTTCTTGGGAATCTTCTGCATCGCGCAGGGTCAGTACACCTCCTATGCCCCCCTCTGTTGAACACTCGGCCTCGAAGCCATCACCCGCCGATGGGGCCACATCATCCGGCGCCTTCTGGCTGGCGCTCCATGCACTGGCCAGCGTAGCCCCTGCCTCCTCTTCATCGAGCCCAGCCGCCAGGGCTGCCGCTTTCAGTCCTTGCCTCACTTCGCCTTCCTCCGCTTGCCCAGTATGTACGAAGCTGAATGCGCGATATGCCTTCCGGTACAACACTCGGTTACGCTCCCCCTCCATGGCTTCGGTGATGTCGTTGTAGATGCCGTCCAGGGAGCGGCGAACGTAGGGTGTCATCTCACCACCACTGGCAGGCGCTACCGGCTGCCCCCGTTGGTAGGTAGGTTCTTCCACCAGGGGGACGCTCACGGCTTCCCTCGTCCCCTCCTTGAAGCCTGAGCGCACCGCCACGGGATCGCTTACGCCTGCCTCGAAAATCGGCGCAGCTGTGTAATGGATTTGCGTGGCGCTGAACAGGGCGATATCGAAAGGTGGCTTGCTGGGCTTGGGCCATCGGTGCTTGGCCCATGCCTTGAGTTGCCCGCTGGTACGGGGCGCTTCCAGCCAGAACCAGGCGCGTGCCTTGAGCTTGCCTTGAGCATCGGGGCGGCCAGCGGAGCCGGTCAGTTGCCAGTGGAAGCTGGCCGTCCCCCACTCGGGTAGATGAGCCTGTAGAAATTCTTCGATGGCTTCCTGGGGCTGATCCAGCGGATCGGCACCTAGCGGCGTGAAGTCGTCAATATCCAGCGCCAGCCACTGGCGGGGGGCATCCGCGAAGTTTTCTTTCGTGCGGCGGTATCTGCCACCTTCTTCCGGGATGGCATCAGGCTTCAACCCGCCACGGATGATGCAGGCGCGAGGGTCGCCTTCCAGTTGGGTCAGCAATGTCGATAGCGCGGCTATTCCCTCAACCCCCTGGCTGGCAATCGAGAAGGTTCTAACCTGGCCATAGGGGGCGATGGTGCCGTCTGCCGTCCAGGTCTTGGCCAGAACCAGCGAAGGGTCGCAGCGTAGCACCGTAACGGCTTGCGCCACGGGGTCAGTTGCTATAACGTTTGTGGAATGCTGTTGTGTTATACCCCCGAGAGCGGTTGCCGCCGTCTCGGGGGGTTCTGTCACTTGATCCATCACCACACCTCCCCTAAGCGCACAAGCATAATGCATAGGTCTGAATCGGCGTTATCCGCCTCACTTCTAGCGTCCTCAACGAGCAGAGTTAAAGCCAGAAGTAACCCGGACCTTTCTTCATTTGTTAGCGCTCGCTGGGGGATACCGCCTTCCAATCGAGGGGTGGCCCTCTGTAGCGCTTTCACAAGGGGACGCATGGCGGTGGCAGTATCTCTGCTCTTTCGAATGGCTTTCCTGGCCGTTCTGATAGCTTCAATCTCAAAATCAAGCATCAGGCATCCCTCCCCTTGGTCGCTACTTCGGCGGTGCTTCCATAGTCGGGGGCTTCCGCCAGCCAATCGAGGATGTCTCTCAGGCGATATTTGACAGAGCGGCCACGTTTCACGAAACGCGGTGCTGGTCGGCCAAGTAGCACACCAGTTGAGCGGCTTTTCCGTCCTGTGGTGGGCTGGGCCGGTATAAGGCCAGGGAATACAGCTTGCTCGGTCAGTTCGATGAATGCTGGATCGAAGCCATCGCGATAGCGGGCCAGGGCGTTGGCTAGGATGTTGCTGGGGTCTTGAGTCTTGGTGAGCATTGAGGGCGATCCTCGTCGTGGGTTGACGCCTTCAATAGTGGGGGGTGCTCACGAGGGGTTCATGCAAGAATGGCAAAATACATTTTTGCTCAGGTTTTTCGCCTTTTCTGGTTCTTCACTATGGCTTCGATGATGCCTCCTTCCTCAATCCTGACCAGGTAGGGGAGAAGTTTTTCATCCTGAAAGTCTTTCAGTAGCCTTACCACTTGGCGTGGATCGCTGTTGCCTAGGCAAAGTACCTGTTGCAAAGCACTTACTTTTCCGTGAATGCTTTTTCCAAGGTGGATACCTTCCAGAGCAGCCCATAGCATCAAGTCCATATAGGCCGCGACGTAGTAATCAAGCAGCTTACCTATCCATGCTGGCCCGGAAGGGTCTATTTGTTCTTCCTCCATTTCTGGCAAGCTAAGCGCCATTATCAACTTTTGCCTGACCTCGCTCGGATGAACTGCGGTCTGCTTAAGCTGGCCGAGAGAATCTTTCAGAAGTGTTTCCAACTCCCTCCTCTGGTAGGCCTCTTGTTCTTGACTGGCCTCATCATTCCTGGCGTCTTCCCGCTCTAAAACGGCGGTAAATACCTCTACTACGTCACTGCTATCTGCCATCCGTATAGTGGAGGTCAGGCAAGCATATAGAGTCATTCGGCTACACTCATCGGGGCGCTGGTAGGGGTTGGCGGACCACTCTTCCAGGATGCTGAGCGCCTTTTTACGCTTTCCTTCATCAAGGCGCTCGGCATCAAAACCCCGCCCCATGACGGCTTGGTAAAAAGGGACGCGATCCAGGACCGCCAGGGCTGCCTCTCGCAACGCCGCTTCATTTGGTGGCTTGCATGTGTAGCGCTTTTCGTTGAACCACTTGGGTAGCTGGACAATATGGGGTGCCATTTGCGCTACTCCTGACGCACTCCATTTGAAGGGTTGGCTGGCGGGCGTGGTGGAGTTGCCACGCTTTCGGGTGATCGGCCCTAGCCAGCCAATGGGGTCAGGCTTGCTCTCTCGGCGCCAGCCCTTGCATGACTTCATGACTTCCATGACTTCGATTCGACGAATATCTTTGGGTGTCTTGTTCCGGCACCTTCCTGGCAAACGCCTCTACCGCATCGCGAGTATGGTCGGGGCGCAGGTGGGCGTAGTGCTGGATGGTCGTCTGGATATCGCTATGGGCCATCAGCTTGGAGACGGTCAGAAGGTCGGTGCCTGCCATCACCAACTGGCTGGCGAAGTGGTGGCGCAGTGAATACAGCAGCAGGTCATTGGGCAGGCCAGCCAGTTGGCGCACTGTCGCCCACGGCTTTTGCATGGCCGTTCGATCCATTCGCTTACCATTGCACGTTGAAGGGAAGACGAGGCCAGCCTTAGGCTCACCCTGCTGCTGGTGCCATGTCTTGAGTATGTCCACGGCGGGACCAGATAGCGGGAAGGTCTGGGGCTCCGGGTGATGATGTGCGGTCTTCTCGATTACTTTACGGATCGTGGCAAAGGTCAGATTGACGTGCTCCCAGCGAAGGCCAGTTATATCGCCAGGCCGAAAGCCGGTGTAATACATGGTCAGTATCCAGGGCTTGACGTGATCCACGAACGCTACTTCATCGAGGCTGGGTAAATACGCCTTGCCATGGGCGCGGCTCTGGCGCCGCTGCTCCCGCCTCTTCTCCTGGTAGGCGTCCAGGCCAGCGAATAGCGCCTTCACTTCCTTCTCTTCCAGGTAACGGCGGCTGGCTGCCTGCTCGGTCATGGCCTCATCACTCATGGCGGGCTTTTGCAGCTTGACGCCAGCCAATGGGTTGATAGGGATTGCCTTGCGCTCGGCAGCGTGCACCAGTAAGGCATGTAGCGCGTCATAGGATCGCTTGAGGCTGCCAAAGGCCAAGGGCCTGCCTTTTCCTTCCTGCTCGGCCTGCCAGCGCTCCACATCGGCAAGGGAAAGGCTGCTCATCGGCTTGTCTAGCCAATCGGCAAAGTCCTTCTCGATCCTGCGTAGCGTTCCCTTTCCGTCTTTGCGGCGATTCTGAAAAGCGGTATAGGGACCAGCCAGGTAAGCCCTAAGTGTCTGTTGTTGCTGGCGCTGGGCTTCGGCCTTGGCCTCTTCCAGCACGGCGCGGGGATCGCCACCTTGGGCCACGACAGCCAGGGCTTCGGCGGCATCCTTTCTGGCCTGGGTAGCCGTGAGCGCACCATAGCGCCCAATAGTCATCATGCGGCGCTGGCCGGTCTTGGTGCGGTAGTAGAGGCGGAAGGTCAGGCCCCGCTTGCCAGGGCGAACATGGAAGCCTGCCAGTTCGGTATCCCATATATCGTCTGCTGGCGGGGTCTTGGTCAGTTGCTCCAATGCCCTGGCAGTCAGCTTCATCTTGGTAGGGTCTGACATGGTAGTCCGCCTCTAGGTGACAAATAGGTGACAGCTATAGGATACAATAGGGCATGATGGGGAACAATGAGAAACAACTAATCAACATGTAATGCAATGTTTTTATTTATTTTATTGGCTATTCTTGTTTCTGTTAGTTCCTACTTAAATATGGCATAAACGGAATGGGGTTGCAGAGGTCGCAGGTTCGAATCCTGTCGCTCCGACCATAGATTACTGATATTAAAGCCATCTTTAGGAATTCCTAGACATGGCTTTTTTCATTTTCTGCTTATCGCGCCTCGTGGCAACGTTTTTCAAGTGACCAGCCGCCTTAGCCGCTAATCGTATCACTCGAAGTCATGGACCGCTCAAGACAAACCCTCAGCACTTTCAATTACCACCGCATATAAATCCTTCATCGAGGCCAAGGCGGCGTCATGCACATCTTCAGCGGAGAGATGCTTTCCACCCGCCGTCTCCAGAGATCTTGATGCGGTGGTATTGGCAACCACCGTCGGTGCATAACCCAGATTGAATCCACCCTGGGCAGTCGCGAGAACACACATGTGGGTCATGAATCCAGCCAAGACAAGGTTGGTGACACCCAATGAATTCAAGTGCTCATCCAGATCGGTCTGAAAAAAAGAGTTCGGATAGTTTTTTGTAACTATCAGCTCCCCTTCCTGGGGAGCAACGATATCGGCGATGGCGCCACTGTCACCGTTGATGTCGAATGGTGAACCTTCGCCCGCATCATGGCGGATATGAATGACCGGAGCACCGACCCTGCGCGCTTGGTCCTGCAGCTTTCTGGCTTCTTGCAAAGCCTCTTCGACGCCTGTCAGCTGCAACACGCCTTCACGATAGGTGTTCTGGCAGTCGATAAGGATCAATGCAGAGTCCTTGAGACTCGCCGGTTGAGCAGGGAGCCCTTGCAACGCTCTGAGCGTAGTCGGTTCATTATTCATATCGGATTCTCGGTTTCATCCTTGTATGTACAGGTCACTGAATAATCGCTATTCATTGTCCTTTTGATGTGCACCTTCGATCTTACGTCGATAGCGCAGCAGAATCTTCAGGCTATCGACGCTTTTTGTTAGATCAGGGCTCGAATCAGCGTCTTTTGCTCCCCATATTCCTTGAGGTTCATTCATTGAGTGCCCCTCGTTGAACTGCTCGATCACCGCTTGAGCCCTTGAAGACGAGGTTTTCGTATAGTTATCCATAGGCAAATCCGCTTGATGCGACAGATTACGTGTCAGCTCGTCGATGACCCTATCCGTGGCTGACAGGGCTTCCTCGTTCAATACCTCCAGCAACCGTGCCTTTTCGACGCTGCCAAGTAATTCGATGAGCGTTGCACTACGTTCGCTGAGCGCTCTACCCTCATCCTCCTGAACCTGGCTAGACTGCTGCATCAGGCGTAGCGCCGTTCGATAAAGATCGGCCTTGCCGGCATCGAGCTCGCCTACCAGGGTTTCCGCCTCTTTCGTCAGGCGCTGCAGCTTGATTTCGCTGCCGAGGATCGTGATATGGGTGATGCGATGCCAGATCAGCGTGACCAGCCCCACGCCGAAAGCCAATGTCAAAAGGCTGACGAAGGCGCCCCCTTCGATTCGACCGTTGTGCAGATAGAAGAAGGCAAGCCCCGCCAATGCGCCGAAAGCGGCTACAGCAAGAAGAGAACGCTTTCGTCTTGCGTACCATGGTTCAGGCTTGTGTGCGTCGCCTTCGCACCGAGCCTTGTCGCGCCGCTGCTCCATCTTGCTCAGTCTTTGTGAATATAGGAACACTAAATGTACGACAAAAATGCAGCGTCCGTTACCGAAGCCGCTGCAATGATGCTTAGCGGTGAACTTGAATCTAACGACGAGCTGGCGATTTACCTATTACGCAAGCAACCGCACGTCTCCATTCGTTTCAATCCACTGCCAGAGCCGTGATTTCTCTGCGGAAAGGCAGGTCATCGCCAAGATCGTCAGCATCCAGTTCCCGGGCATAGCGGTGTCCGGCGTAAGTCGCCCAGGCAATCGGGCCCGGCGCATTGGCATCACCGATGAGCTTCACCGTTTTGATTCCCGCGTCCGTCCACTCCGGCTCCCTGGCTTTCAGCGCGTTGAACAACTCGTCGTCTGCTTTTTGAGCAGTGACCAGGACTACCGCATCCGCGGCAAAGGTCTGGGTCCGGTTGGTATAGACGCAGTTGCTGATAACGTGGTCAGCGGCGATTTCTGTAATGCCGCGATTGAGCACGATATCGACACCGGCCTCGACCAGCCGGGGGTGGATGGCGATCTGCTCCAGGGTGTTGTTGGTCCAGTCCGATACATAGGCCGCCGGGGTGATCAGCGTGACGTCCGCGCCATTTTTCGCCAGTAGCTCCGCCAAGACACCGCCCATGTAATAGTGATCATCGTCGAACACCACGACCTTGCCCTGAGGGATCGTGCCATCCATCAGATCGTCCGGCGTGTAGATCTTGGCATCCGGTGAAATCGGCATGGGCACGACGTGCTGTCGAGCCACCCCGTCCCGGCGCCAGGTAGCGCCGGTGGCAATCGCCACGTTCTCGAAGCCGAACTCCATGATGTCGTCCGCACTCAGCTTGCTGTCCAGATAGATATCGACATCCGGACGCTGGGAAAGCTGGTACTGGCGATAATCCACGACTCGGCCCCAGGCGCTGAGTCCGGGCAACTTGCACTCCCGGATCACGCGACCGCCGATTTCAGTGCGCGACTCCGCCACCGCTACCTGATAGCCACGACGACAGAGTGCCCAGGCCGCCTCCAACCCAGCGGGACCCGAGCCGACGATCAGCACGTTGTCGCTATCACCCTTGGGATTCATCTTCTCGGGATGCCAGCCCTTGCGCCACTCCTCCATGAAGGTAGGGTTCTGGGTGCAGCGGCTGATCGACATGGTCATGTCGCCGGTAATGCAGATGTTGCAGCCGATGCATTCGCGGATATCCTCGATCCTGCCTTCCTCGACCTTTTTTGGCAGAAACGGGTCGGCAATCGACGGGCGCGCGCAGCCGATGAAGTCGAGAACACCGGATTTGATCTGCTTGACCATGACATCCGGGCTGGTAAAGCGGCCAACACCGACGATGGGCTTGTCGGTGAGCTCGTGAATGCCGCGCACCAGCTCCTGCTGAGCGGCCTCTTCCTTGAAACGGGACGGACCGGAGCACTCTTCCCAGGTGCCCTGGGCCAGGTCCCAAAGATCCGGTAGATCCTTGTTCATTTCGATGTAATCGCGCACCTCCGCGTTGGAGAACCCCAGCTGGCCGATGGTCTCGTCCAGGCTGACACGCAGGGTAATGCCCATGGTGTCTCCCACCGCGTCGCGCATGTCGGCGATCACCTCCTGGGAAAACCGCGAGCGATTCTCCAGGCTGCCGCCATATTCATCCGTGCGCTGATTGGTGGCACGGCTCAAGAAGTGCTGAAAAATGCCAAAGCCATGGGCACCGTACAGGCAGATCAGATCGAACCCTGCCTCTTTCGAGCGTTTAGCCGCATTGACGAACCAGCGGCGCAGATCGCGAATGTCCTTCTTGTCCAAGGCACGAGCCTGTACCGGATCATTGGTGAAGGTACGGATCGGCAGGGCCGACGGTGCCAAAGGTACTTCCTTGCTATACAGATTGGGGCCATTGATGCCGGAATAGGCGAGCTGAATGCCGGCCAAGGCGCCGTGCTGCTTCATCCTCTCGGACATCTTGCGCAGCATCGGGATGTCCTTGTCTTCCCACAGCCGCAGCTCGATGAACGGGGTGATTTCCGAGGTGTGATGCATCTCGCATTGCTCGGTGAAGATGACGCCCCAGCCGCCTTCGGCCTTGATTCCGCGCATTTCAGCGGCAGCCGAAGGATCGCGATAGCCGCCGCCATTGCAATGCGGTACCTGATAGAACCGGTTCTTAGCGGTGACCGGCCCGATCTGCATTGGCTCGAAAAGAATGTCATAACGTGGATCGCGCACTGTTCTACTCCTTTATTTCTTTATTGGTTTGCAACGGTCTTACGTCGCAATGCCCACCGGGTCTGCGTCCAGCACGATTCCTGTCTTCATGGGAATCTCCTTCCCGCTCTATTCAACTGCATGAATGGAGCGGAATGTGATGAACGTCTATGTGGCTGTCTCGCGATTGATTTGAGCTCTCAGCGCTTGATGATCTCGTCGAGGGGTTCGGGCTTGAACAGCGGCTTGCGCATCACGAGCTTGATCCACACCACGGCGATGACACTGACGATGCCCAGCACGACGCCGGCATTGGTGAAGATCTTGACCGTCAGCTCCGGAGCCGGTGAAGCGTAGACGATGGCGTAGGCCATGCCGGCAATACCGACCAGTTGGGGTAGCGGATAAAACGGCGAACGATAGGGACGCTTGGCGTTGGGGTAACGAACGCGCAGCGCGATCACGTTGACGTGGGCGATGATGTAGGCCAGCAGCCAGGCGATGGCGGCAGAGATCAGCAAGAGCCCCACGGTGGTTGGATCATTGCCCCATACCAGTAGCGGCAAGCCGGTAACGCCGGCAATGAACAGCACCGCGACCCAAGGTACTTGGGTGGAGCGGGTCAACCAGCCCAGCATCGGGAAGGCCTGGCCCTGTTCCGCCATGCCCTGCATCATGCGCGGGATTGCGGCGAGGGAGCTGTTGACGGTGCTGCAGGTCGCGGTTATTGCCGCCACGGCCAGCAGGAAGGTACCAGAGCCGCCGAAGACGGCGCTGGCATACTCCAGGTGCGGCAGATCGGCGGAGAGCAGAACGTCTCGAGGCACATAAAAGAGCGCGCCCAGGCAGTAGATGGCGAAGACCACGAAGATCACGGTCAGGCCTATATACATGGAGCGCGGAATATTACGTGCCGGATCGCGTGAATCATTCACCAATGGACAGACGAACTCCGCCCCGACATAACCCCAGATGGCCAGTGCGATCAGTGTGAAGGCACCGTCACCGAGGTTGAACCCTTCCGCCAGCTTGGAGGCTTCAAAGGTCTGAGGCGCAAAGCCTCCAGTGACAGCGCTTACTCCAAGTAGCAATAGCGCTACCACCATGGCAAAGGCCAGGACACTCTGTAGCTTGGCAAAAATGTCGATACCCAGCAGGTTGAGCAGCGTGAACACGCCAAGAATGCCAAAGGCGACGTAGTTGGTGCTCTCAACCGCTGGATAGAGCACGCCGAGAAAGTAGTTGACCAGCAGCAGCTCCGCGGAGAGTGCGAACATGGCCACTACCACATAGCCGGAGAACACCGAAAGAATTGCCGGGAATTGACCCAGGGCCACTTCTGTGTAGGCGCTCAAGCTGCCCGCCCGGGGTATCAGCAGTGACAACTCGGAGAAGGACGCCGCATAGCACAGCGCCAGAACCCAGGCGATGGCGAGCGGTACGATGAAGGCCGCACCGGCAATACCCACGCCCTGAAGCATCAGCACCATGACGCCTTGGGAGACGACCAGACCCACTGCAACGGCGGTAAGGGATTTAAGACCTAGAACACCACTGGCTTTCTTGTTGGCGGCGATCGACGTATCCGCCTTGCCGGATAGTTGTGATTCCATCATTTCAACCCTCGTTGTAATTGTCGGGGTACACCGCGCCATCTGTTCGGAAATGACAGACGACCTATATTGCTTGATGCAGAAACAGGCGTGTCATAGACGGATCCAAGTCGTCTTGAGCTGGGTGAACTTGTCCAGGGCATGCAGGGATAGATCGCGTCCGAATCCCGACTGTTTGTAGCCGCCGAAGGGCGTGGTGAAGTCGATGGCATCCACGGTATTCACCGAGACGGTGCCCGCCTGCAGGCGTCGTGAAACCCGATGGGCACGAGACAGGTCGCGGGTCCATACCGAGGCGGCCAGACCGTAAATGGAGTCGTTGGCAATGGCCACCGCCTCATCCTCGTCGGCGAACTCGATCAGCGCCGCAACGGGCCCGAAGATCTCTTCCTGAGCGATGGTCATGCTTGGAGTCACGTTCTCGAACAGCGTCGGTGACACGAAGGCGCTCTTATCTTCCTTGGAAGGCATCTCGCCCATAGCCATCCGTGCGCCCTCCTCCAGGCCCAAGGAAATGTAGCCGCGAACCTTGCCCGCATGGTCGGCGTCGATCAGCGAGCCGACATCCGTGGTCGGGTCAAGCGGATCACCAACCTTGAGCCTGGATGCCGCCTCAACGAAGCGCTCGACGAAGGCATCCTTGATGTCACGCTGCACCAGGATTCGCGAGTTGGCGGAACACACCTCGCCTTGATTGAAATAGATGCCCTGCACTGCCGTCTTGGCGGCGGCATCAAGATCGCAGTCGGCGAAGACCAGGTTGGGACTCTTGCCCCCGCACTCCAGCCAGATCTGTTTCATGTTCGACCTGGAAGAGTACTCCAGGAAGCGCTTGCCGGTGGCCGTAGAGCCAGTGAAGGTCAGGCAGTCCACGCCGGCATGCAGGCCCAGCGCCTGGCCGGTGATATGGCCAAGCCCGGGCAGTACGTTGAATACGCCGTCCGGGATTCCTGCCTCCTTGGCCAGTTGCGCCAGGCGCAGCGCCGTCAGCGGTGACTGCTCGGCGGGCTTCAAGATCACACTATTACCGGCGGCCAGTGCCGGAGCCAGCTTCCAGGCGGTGATATCCAGCGGGAAGTTCCAGGGGATGACTGCTGCGACCACGCCTACCGGCTCTCGGGTGATGATGGCCAGATTGTCACGATCGGTGGGCGCCACCTCACCATAGAGCTTATCGATGGTCTCGGCGTACCAGCCGAAGCAGCCGGCGGCACCGGGAATGTCGAGTTCATAGGCGTCGCGGATCGGCTTGCCGGTATCAAGCGTCTCGAGCAGCGCCAGCTCTTCCCGGTGTTCCATCATCAATGCGGAAAGGCGTTGCAGCACTGCCTTGCGCTCCGCCGGTGCGGCCCGAGACCAGTCGCCTGCCTCGAAGCTGCGACGGGCCGCGGCCACGGCCGTTTCAACGTCTTCTTCGCCGCAGGCCGCAACTTCGACCAGGCGTTCGGCAGTCGCCGGATTCCAGGACGTCAGCGTCTGGCCATCACCGGCAGAAACGCTGCGACCATCGATAAAAGCCTCGTGGGGTATCGTCAGTTGAGAACGCAATTTATGCCAATATGAGAGA
Source organism: Halomonas sp. GXIMD04776 (assembly GCF_049808615.1). Taxonomy (NCBI): domain Bacteria; kingdom Pseudomonadati; phylum Pseudomonadota; class Gammaproteobacteria; order Oceanospirillales; family Halomonadaceae; genus Halomonas; species Halomonas sp. GXIMD04776. The sequence goes on from NZ_JBNCAN010000004.1 coordinate 123,859, forward strand.
TCGGGTGCCGCCATCGGAATAGCTCCGTTGCCAGAATGTTGTTATAGCGGGCTGCGACAATTTGAATCACAACGCCTGGAATCACGATATCTCCCAGGTATTGATCAACTAAAATATTATTATACGAACGACAGCTTCAGCTTTTCCTATGCAACACTCCTCCCCGGTTGCTGCCGGCCGCTCGCCATTTCTCACGGTATTGTTTACCGCCGCTTTTCTAATCAATCACTCATCGGGGCATCAAAGATGAGCTTTCTCGGTAGGCAGCGCTTCGATTTGCGTGAATATTTCCGCAAGCGCCTCGGGGTTGCACGCCAGTTGGCGCATGGCTTCGGCTGCAGGCGCCAGGCGCAGCCCTCCTAGGCAGGCAATGCCCAGCGATAGTGGCGGCGCTTCATCTTCCAGGATCAACGCCTTGAGGCGGCCTCCATTCAGAGACTCGAAGACGCTAAGCGGAGTGTTGAACAGCGAGAAACCGAAGCCGTTTGCGACCAGACCTCTCAGCATGTCCATGGACTTGGCGCGATGGGCCACCTTGGGGGATAGCCCATGGTGAGTAAAAATCGACATGAAGTACTCGCGGCTCAAGGGCCAATCGAGCAATACCATGGAGTGAGTCACGAGCTCCTTGAGACTGATGCTGTCCCGGCTGCTCAGCGGATGGTCGATGGCGACCACCGCATAGGGAGGGAAACGATACAAGGGGGTAAAGTCGATCTCCTCGGGGATCTGTAGATCGTAGGTGAAAGCCAGTTCGTAGTCGCCCTGACCGAGCCCACGGACGATATCTACCTGGGTCATCTCATCACAGTAAAGGCTCACCGCCGGATGGCGGTCGACAAAGCGGCGCAACAACTTGGGCAGGAATACCGGGGCGAAGGTAGGAAAGGCCACCAGCCGCAGCTCTCCCCCGATCTCCTCACCCAGCGATGCTGCAAACTTCTCGAGCCCTTCGGCATCGTGCAGCAACTGGCGAGCACGGAGCAGTAGCTGCTTGCCGGCGGGTGTCAGCGACAATCCTTGCGCATGATGGCGCACGAACAACGGCAGCCCCGTGATCTCCTCGACCTGCTGGATTGCCGCAGAAATGGAGGGCTGGGAGACATGCAGCTTTCCAGCTGCCTGTGTCACGCTGGAGAGTTCGCCGGCGACCACGAAATAGCGCAACTGCTTGAGAGTGAATTTACGCATCGACCGGGATACACCATCGCTGAACAAGAGCCGCTATCCCATGGAGCGAGCCGGACAGCGGATTCGTCAGCATATCAAGAGCGGCGCTAAAAAGCGCTGGTCGGCACTCGCCTCGTCAAGCGATAAGGGCGTCTTCTCGAAGATAGAGCGATTACATTGGATGTCAGCGCTCCATCATCAGGCTGATTCATCGATCGATAGAGCGCCCCTGGCCAAGCGACGACGCGCCTCGGGACCCTCGAGAACGGTGATCAATCGCGCCAGGAAGGCCTCGCAACTGGCGATTTGCTCGCGAGTGACGAACTCATCGGGTTGATGGCCCTGGGCCATGCTGCCGGGACCACACACCAAGGCGGGAATACCCAGTTCATCTTGAAAGAGCCCGCCCTCGGTGCCGAAGCCAATGCGCTCCCGGGTCTGGTCGTCAAGCAGTGCCAGGATGAACTCCACCAAGGCGTCGTCGTCCGCCATGGACAGCCCCGGATAGTCACTGAGACGCTCCAGGCGAATACCGGCTTCGGCATGTCCTTTTTGCATCTGCGCTTCGAGATTTGCCGCCAGGCCCATCAGTTCGCCCAGTAGTGCTTCTGGATCGTCCTCGGGAACGTTACGAATCTCCAGATCAAGATGGCAATCCTGGGGCACGATGTTCAGTGCTGTTCCGCCCTGAATGACCCCCACTTGCAGCGTGGTATGAGGAATTGCGAAACGCTCGTCGAAGGGGCCTTCAGCAGCCTTCTGTACAGCCTTTTCCTCGACCCAGCTTATCAATCGAGCAGCGACATGAATGGCATTGACGCCCTCCGGCGCCATGCCGGAATGACAGGCCTTGCCCCGCAAGTGCAGACGCACGGCAAGCTTGCCCTTATGAGTCGTGGCCAGACGCATGGAAGTAGGTTCGCCGACCAGACAGGCCGCCGGCCGAACCGGTTGCTGGGCCAGATCGGCGAGTAAATTGCGCACTCCAAGGCAGCCTACTTCCTCATCGTGAGAAAAAGCCAGATGAATGGGCACGGCGAGATCGGCTTTGACCATCGCCGGCACTGCGGCTAGCACCGAAGCGAGAAAGCCCTTCATGTCGGCGGATCCACGCCCGTAAAGTCGTTCACCTTCGGCAGTCAATTGGAACGGTTCGAAAGACCAGGACTGGCCGGTAACCGGTACGGTATCGGTGTGTCCCGAAAGCATCACGCCAGCGCGCTCCGCGGGGCCGATGGTGGCATAGAGATTGGCCTTCTCGCCGGTGTCGTCGAGGATGCGTTTCGAGGCCACGCCATGACGGGCCAGATACTCCTCGATGAAATCGATCAGCGGAAGGTTGGAGCGATGGCTGGTAGTATCGAAGGCGATCAGTTCGCCGAGCAGTTCTTCGACAGATGATTGGGACATAGTTACCTTCTCGAAGTGCGTTTCGGGCAAAGCCTAGCGCTCGTCCCCGGGCACGCCATAGGACGGTGACTGATCAGGGCGGGTTGCGCGCAGCACATAGGTATCACGTTGAGGCAGGTAGTTCTCCCATACCATGCGCAGTTCACTCAGCGGCGCGATATGCCAATCGACGCGCAGATCGACCACCGGCCAGCTGGCCTTGTCGGTGACCTTGAGTCCGGCCGAGTAAACCGGACCCATTTCACCCCCTGCCGCCAGACCCGCATCCATGGCCGCCAAAAGCCGCTCGGCAAGTTCACCATCATGAGCCTCGAATGCCTTCACCATGGCGCGAATAACGTCTTCATTGGCAAGCATATTGCCGCCAGCTACGCAATCGTGGCCCTGATGAGTCGCGTGTATGCCAAGCGTCTCGTCGCCGCTGTGCACGGCGCTTCTCCCCTGAGCGTCGAGCACCTGAAGCTGGCGCCACTCGGGGTACTCTTCGTGCTCGATCATGCGTGCCAGTACGCCTTCGGCGTCAAGCCCCTCCTCCAGCCACTGCACACCCAATTGGCCCAATACCGGGTTGGTGACATTCTGAGTCAGCACCACGCCCTTGCTCGGGGCGATAAAGGGACAGCGGCTGGCAACGCAAATGCTCGAGGAGCTGATGGCAGTGCCAAACTGGCCTGTCTCGCGACAAAAACCGGCAATGGAAAAGGTCATGATGCATTCTCCTCATCGGGGATCACTGCAATGACGTCGATCTCCATCAGCCACTCGGGCTGAGCGAGGCCCGCCACGACCAGCCCAGTGGAGATGGGATAGACGCCCCTGAGCCACTTGCCCACCTCGCGATAGACCGGCTCGCGGAAACGCGGATCGGTGATGTAGGTGGTAGTCTTGACGATATGACTCAAGTCAGAACCGGCTTCCTCGAGCAGTTGCTTGACGTTCTTCATCGCTTGCTCGGCCTGGATGCTCGGGTCGCCCAGTCCCACCAGCTTGCCTTCGAAATCGGTGCCGACCTGACCGCGTACGTAAACGGTATTACCCGCCCGCACTGCCTGGCAGAGATCGTTATCCAGCGTCTGGTTCGGATACGTCTCCTTGGTATTGAACATGCGGATTCGCGTATGCGTAGGCATCAGTTGGCTCCCAGATTGCTGGCTTCTTGAATACCCGAAGCAGGATATACGCTATCGGGCTCATCGGATGCCCGATCTTGGGCGGCCTGGTGATAGGCCAGGTACTTGCGCTGCTTGCCGATCTGATCCGCAATATACTTGGCGTCGTGCCAAACGCCCCAGATAAAGCTGGAGCCCCGATGGGACAGCCACGGCAGCCCCAGGAAGTAGATGCCGGGCGCGCTCGACACGCCGCGATGATGCTTGGGTCTACCCATTTCATCCAAGGCATTTTCAGGCCTCAACCAGCCATAATCGACCTTGAAGCCGGTGGCCCAGATGATGGAGGTCACGCCCGCTTCTGCAAGGTCGAGCTCGCTCAAGGGGGCGGTCACACACGCCGGATCCGAAAGAATGTCGCGAGCTTCGGGCTCTTCCGGAAGGTCGAGACCATTGTCGGCGATGAAGTTATCCGCGGCATCCAGCAGCGAGAGATAGTTCTCGTCGCCATATTTCAGGTTGTCGACGAGATCCGGTTGGAAGGTCACCTTGTCGGCGTCGAAGGACTTTGTCATACCGACAAGCGTTATCCCCCGATGGGCCAGCTCTCGAAAATCGACGGTGTTGCCGCCGTGAGCGCCGCTTACGGCAATGGTGACATGCTCCGTGCCCGGCTTCATGGCCTCCGCATCCCATTCGCCGAGTACGCCCAGCCACCAGCAGAAGTCACGGCCGCGATATGCTCGCGGCGGCCGATTGTGCGGCCCCACCGAGAGATATACTTTTTTTCCGGCACGCCGAAGCTCATCGGCGATCTGTACTCCGGAGGATCCAGCACCGACCACCAGCACGCCACCTTCCGGCAACTGCTCAGGATTACGGTACTCGGCGGAGTGAATCTGCGCGATTTTCTCATGCTTGGGGGCGATCGGCGGAATCACCGGGTGCTGGAACGGCCCGGTGGCAGCGACTACGCGGCTGGCCTCGATCACGCCCTCGGAGGTTTCGATGGTGAAGCCCGGTCGACCGACGTTGCGCTCCACCCTCTTCACTTCCACGCCGGTGCGGATGGGGGCGTCGATCTTTTTGGCGTAGTCCTCGAAGTAATCCGCTATCCGCTCTTTAGGTGCGAAGGCATCCGGTTCAACGTCATCGAATTCCAGGCCGGGCAGACGATCGTGCCAGGCCGGGCCATTGGCTACCAGTGAATCCCAGCGCCGCGTGCGCCAGCAGTCGGCGATACGATTGCGTTCCAGCACGAGATGAGGTACGCCGAGCTTGCTCAGATGCTCGCTCATGGCGATACCCGCCTGCCCGGCGCCAACCACCAATGTATCGGTTTTTTCAGCAGCAGATGCGGTCATGGGGAAAGGCTCCTTGTTTGACTTGTAGCAAAGACCTTAAGAGCCACGCCTGCTTAAATAAAATATAGTTATTCTTTTTATAGCATCATAAAAAGCTATTCAAAGCAGAAGAATGGTTCGACGCTGATGTCAGGAACGATAGCCCAACGCAACGTTTATGGTGCTGGCTGGTGACAAGTCAGGAAGTGAGCCAATAAGAAAGGCTTTCGAGTAGAAAAGCGCTGGCTCCCCGAACAGGACTCGAACCTGTGACCCAATGATTAACAGTCATTTGCTCTACCAACTGAGCTATCGGGGAACATCGAAAGCGGACTTCGGAGGGAGGTTGGCTCCCCGAGCAGGACTCGAACCTGCGACCCAATGATTAACAGTCATTTGCTCTACCAACTGAGCTATCGGGGAATCGCCGAAGATCGGTGTTCATAGACGTTGGCTCCCCGAACAGGACTCGAACCTGTGACCCAATGATTAACAGTCATTTGCTCTACCAACTGAGCTATCGGGGAACATCTCGAACACGCGGCGTAGTATACGTAACGAGAAACGTCCGTCAAGAGCACAAGGCTCTTGACGCCCGCCCCTCTTCCGAACGGCCAGGCGCGCAGTCCGGTAAGATCGATGCAAAAGCGCCCACCGACAATGAACTGACCCCATAAAGTTGGACGGTTCATTCAGACGGTGGGCGCTTTTCCGATTCTGGTGGCTACGCCCTGATTCGAACAGGGGACCCCATCATTATGAGTGATGTGCTCTAACCAGCTGAGCTACGTAGCCTTGAACAACGGGGGCAGATTATGCCCGTTGCCAGGCGGCTTGGCAACTCGCCTGTGGGCTGAACACTCACCCCTGGATACCTATGGCTTCTTTTACCGCCGGCAGTCCCGGCTCTCCTTTTACGGTCGTGACGCCTTCGAGCCAGCCATCCAACACCTCAGGATTGGATTGCAGCCAGCTACGCGCCGCTTCACGGGGTTTTTCGCCTCCATCCATGATGGCGCCCATGATCTGGTTTTCCATTTCCAGGGAAAACTGCAGATTCTCGAGCAGAGTGCCGACGTTGCCGCACTCCTCGATATAGCCGCTGCGCGTATTGGTGTGTACCGTCGCCCCACCCAGATTCGGGCCGAAGTAATCGTCGGCGCCCTTCAGGTAAGTCATATCGAAATTGGTATTCATTGGATGTGGCTCCCAGCCCAGGAACACCATCCAGTCTTCATTACGCGTCTTCGACTTCAACTCGGACAACATTCCAGCTTCGGACGAATCGATCAACTCCCAGTCACCCAGGCCGAAGGCGTCATCATCGATCATGTTCTGGATGATCATGTTGCCGTCGTTGCCGGCCTCGATACCGTACAAACGACTGTCGAACTTGTCGGCGTGCTTATCGAGATCGGCTACGGACGTGACCCCGGCATCGTGTACATATTGCGGCACCGCAAGTGTGTACTTGGCGCCTTCGAGATTGACCGCCACCCGATCGACCTGCCCTTTTTCGATGTAGGGGTCGCTGATCGAGGCCATGGAGGGCATCCAGTTGCCCAGGAAAACATCGAAATCACCGTTCTTCATGCCGGCATAGGCGATCGGCACCGACACGGTATCGCTGCGGGTCTCGTAGCCCAACCCTTCGAGCACTTCGCTGGTCAGTGCAGTGGTGGCGGTGATATCGGTCCAGCCCACCTCAGCCAGGCGTACCGTCTGGCAGCTCTGTGGTACCTCCGCCATGGCCAAGGGAGCACCAGCGATCAGCAAACCTCCCATTATGTATTGGGTAGACGTCTTGTAATTCATGCAGGGCAATCCTTTTTATTGATTGAACGTTCAATTAACATATCTCATACTATCAATTATTGTCCAATCGCTCACAAATGAGTCATCAAACGTTCGGAGCGGATTGCGAAGGAGACGATCCATTGCCCAAGCTTGGAATGGAACCCATTCGACGTCATCAACTCGTGCAAGCCACCCTGCAGGCGATCGACGAGGCTGGGCTTGCCAATGCCACCATCTCGCGCATCGCCAATCGAGCCAATGTCTCCACCGGCATCATCAGCCACTATTTCGGTGGCAAGGAAGGATTGCTCGACGCCACCATGCGCCAGGTGCTGGGCGAGCTAGGCAAGGGCATCGCCCAGCGCAGGGCACGGGCAGAGGACTCTCCCCGTGCGCAGATTCGCGCCATCATCGATGGCAACTTCGACGAGCATCAGGTCAGTCAGTCGGTGATGAAAACCTGGCTGGCGTTCTGGGCCTCGAGCATGCATCGCAGCAATTTGCAGCGGTTACAGCAGGTCAATGATCGGCGCCTCTATTCGAACCTTTGTGTTCAGTTTCGCCGCTGCCTGTATCGGCAAGACGCTCGTGATGCGGCACGCGGACTAGCTGCCTTGATCGATGGGCTTTGGCTGCGTGGCGCCCTGGCCTCGAAAACCCTCGACGTCGAACGTGCTCGCCGTATCGCCTACGACTATCTCGACGGCCAGCTTCAACGCGCCGAAACCTTCGCCTGAGCAACGCTGTACTTCGACAATTTTCAATCTGCAGGAGGCACCATGGCTTCATTGGAAACCCAACAACTCTTTATCGACGGCCAGCGGGTAGACGCCACATCCGGCGAGACCTTCGAAGTCACCAACCCTGCCAACGGTGAGCATCTGGCGACCATTCAGCGGGCCTCGAAAGCGGATGTGGATCGCGCCGTCGCCTCCGCTCGTAAAGGCCAGAAAGTCTGGGGCGCCATGAGCGGCATGGAGCGCAGCCGTATCCTTCAGCGTGCAGTGGCGCTCTTGAGAGAACGCAACGACGAGCTGGCCCACCTGGAAACCTTGAACACCGGCAAGCCGATCAGCGAAACCTCGACGGTAGACATCGTCACCGGGGCAGATTCTCTGGAATATTATGCCGGACTGGCGCCGGCCATCGAGGGCACCCAGATTCCGCTGCGCGAAGATTCTTTCGTCTATACCCGGCGTGAACCGCTCGGGGTGGTGGGCGCCATCGGTGCCTGGAACTACCCGATTCAGATCGCCTGCTGGAAATCGGCTCCGGCCCTGGCCGCCGGTAATGCGGTGGTGTTCAAACCCAGCGAGGTCACGCCGCTGACCACCCTCCTGCTGGCGGAGATATTCAGCGAGGCCGGTCTGCCGGATGGCGTGTTCAATGTCGTCCAAGGTGCCGGTGATGTCGGTGCCATGCTCAGCGAACACGAAGGCATCGACAAGATCACTTTCACCGGCGAAGCCGGCACCGGCAAGAAGGTCATGGCTACCGCTGCTTCCTCATCCCTCAAGGAAGTGACCATGGAGCTCGGCGGCAAGTCCCCGCTGATCGTGTTCGACGATGCGGATCTCGAGCGCGCCGCGGATGCGGCGATGATGGCCAACTTCTATTCCAGCGGACAGGTGTGCACCCACGGCACCCGGGTTTTCGTGCAGCGCTCGGTCAAGGAGGCCTTCGAGGAGAAGATTCAGGAACGCGTGGCGCGCATCAAGTTCGGTGATCCGCTGGACCCTGAAGTCAACTTCGGCCCGCTGGTCAGCTTCGAGCATCTCGACAAGGTGCTCTCGTATCTGGAACTCGGCCCTCAGGAAGGCGCGCGACTGCTTGCCGGGGGAAAACGCATGACCGAGGGTGCTGACTCTAATTATGAGTACGCCAAGGGCGCCTGGGCTCAGCCGACAGTCTTTACCGATTGCACGGATGACATGCGCATCGTGCAAGAGGAAATCTTTGGCCCGGTCATGTCGATCCTGGTCTTCGACGATGAGGAAGAGGTCATCCGGCGGGCCAACGACACCACCTATGGCCTCGCAGCGGGGCTCTTCAGCGAAGGGCTCAACCGTGCGCACCGCGTCATCCATCGCCTCGAGGCCGGCATCTGCTGGATCAATACCTGGGGCGATTCCCCGGCGGAAATGCCGGTAGGCGGTTACAAGCAGTCCGGTATCGGGCGCGAAAACGGCCTTTCATCGCTTGAGCACTACACCCAGATCAAATCCGTGCAGGTCGAGATGGGACCATTCCCGGCAGTTTTCTAAAGACTCCTTTTCAAACGCTCGCGAAGGTGGACGCCGCGGGCAAGGCGGAGCAAGGGTCTTTTGCCATGGCCGGAAAAGGCTCCATGCAATTCCGGCATTTCCGCCATCCATGGCGGTCAGATGGCAAAAGTAGCGCCCCTTGCGGAGTCTTGCCCCCGGAAAAGCCCATTCTTCTATTCGCCAGATTGTGAAAGGAGTTTCAAGCCATCTACAGGAGACATTCATGGCGCAGCCACGAGAATACGACTACGTCATCATCGGTGCAGGTTCGGCGGGCAACGTGCTCGCCACCCGGCTGACCGAAGACCCGGATGTCCGGGTGTTGCTATTGGAAGCCGGCGGCCCGGATTATCGCTTCGATTTTCGTACCCAGATGCCGGCAGCGCTGGCCTATCCATTACAAGGCAAGCGTTATAACTGGGCCTTCGAGACGGACCCTGAACCCTACATGAACAACCGACGCATGGAGTGCGGCCGCGGCAAGGGGCTAGGCGGATCGTCGCTGATCAACGGCATGTGCTATCTGCGCGGCAATGCGCTGGATTACGACAATTGGGCCAAGGCACCAGGGTTGGAGGATTGGCACTATCTCGCCTGTCTGCCCTACTTCAAGAAGGCGGAAACCCGCGACATCGGCCCCAATGACTATCACGGCGGTGACGGGCCGGTTTCGGTGGCCACGCCGAAGAAGGGCAACAACGAACTCTACGGCGCCTTCATCCAGGCCGGCGTGGAAGCCGGATATCCTGCCACCGAGGACGTCAACGGCTACCAGCAGGAGGGCTTCGGGCCGATGGATCGCACCACCACCCCCAAGGGGCGTCGCGCCTCCACGGCCCGCGGCTACCTGGACATCGCCAAGCAGCGCGACAACCTGACCATCGAAACCCACGCCCTGACCGATCGCATCCTCTTCGAAGGCAAGCGAGCAGTGGGCGTCAGCTATGCGCGCAAGGGCCGAGTTCAGGAAGTTCGCGTTCGCCGCGAGGTGCTGCTGTGCGGTGGCGCCATCGCTTCACCGCAAATCTTGTTGCGCTCCGGTGTGGGTAACCCCGAACAGCTCAGGGAGTTCGACATCCCAGTGGTGCATGAATTGGCCGGGGTCGGCGAGAACCTCCAGGATCACCTGGAGATGTATATCCAATACGAGTGCAAGAAACCCATCTCGCTCTACCCCGCCCTGAAATGGTGGAACCAGCCCAGGATCGGTGCTCAGTGGTTGTTCCAGGGCAAGGGTATCGGCGCCAGCAACCAGTTCGAGGCGGCGGGGTTCATTCGCACCAGCGACGTCGAGGAATGGCCCAACCTGCAATACCACTTCCTGCCCATCGCCATCAGCTACAATGGCAAGAGCGCAGTGCATGCCCACGGTTTCCAGGCTCACGTAGGCTCCATGCGCTCCATGAGCCGCGGTCGCGTGCGCCTCACCTCTCGCGATCCCGCAGCAGCTCCCAGCATCCTGTTCAACTACATGTGCCATGACAAAGACTGGGAAGAGTTTCGTGATGCCATCCGTATCACTCGCGACATCATCGCTCAACCTGCGATGGACGAGTATCGTGGTCGCGAGATAGCTCCCGGTCCCGAGGTGCAGACGGATGCTCAGCTCGATGAGTTCGTTCGTCAGAACGCCGAGACTGCCTATCATCCCTGCGGGACCTGCAAGATGGGTAGCAAGGATGACCCCATGGCGGTGGTCGATGGGGCCGGGCGCGTACATGGTCTCGAGAACCTGCGTGTGATCGATGCCTCGATCATGCCGCTGATCACCACGGGCAACCTCAACGCCCCCACCATCATGATCGCCGAGAAGGTGGCGGACAAGGTACGCGGTCGAGAGCCACTACCCGCTGCGGATGTGCCTTATTACGTGGCCGATGATCAGCCTGCCCGACGCAGAGCTTCTTGATAAGCGATGCTTAAGTTAAAAGCCATATAAGACTAATGAGTCGAATATGAGCAGGAATCCAGTGATCGTTCCCTGGCCAGTCACGAATATTTGAACTAAGCTGACTAATTCAAACAACCGTTCGAATACGCAGCTACTGATTGCCTGGAGACGCACATGCTTCAATTACTCTTGGTCGTGTTGGCCATCGTCGGTCTTGTAGAGGTGATGCGCCGCGAAGCGGGCGCCATGTCGGCCTTGGGAATACTGGCCATTCTTGGCGTCATCGGTCTATTGTTCGGAGCGCCGGTCATCGGGGTGCTCTTCGTTCTTGGCGCCATCATCATCGCCGCTTGCGGCCTGCCTGTGCTTCGTCGTGCCTGGCTTACGCCGCGCATTCTAGCGCTATTCCACAAGGTGGCGCCCAAGGTGTCCGACACGGAGCGCACGGCGCTGGAAGCCGGCACCGTTTCCTGGGATGGTGAGCTATTCTCCGGCAAGCCGCAGTGGCAACGCCTGCTCGACTTCCGCGATGATGGTCTGAGCGACGAAGAGCGCGCCTTCCTGGATCACCAATGCTCTGTCGCCGCCGGCATGTGCAACGATTGGGAAATCTCCGAAGAACGCGCCGACCTGCCCGAGCCTCTATGGAACTACCTTAAGAAAGAGCGCTTCTTCGGCATGATCATTCCCAAGCAATACGGCGGGCTGGGCTTCTCGGCCAAGGCGCAATCTGCGGTGCTGCAGAAGCTGTCGATCAACGAGACCTTGACCGTCACCGTGGGTGTGCCCAACTCCCTCGGGCCGGGCGAGCTACTGCTCAAGTACGGTACCGAAGAACAGAAAGACTATTATCTGCCGCGTCTGGCGGATGGTCGCGAGATTCCCTGCTTTGGCCTGACCGGCCCACGCGCCGGTAGCGACGCCACCTCCCTGCCCGATGTGGGCATCGTGTGCCGCGGCACGCACAACGGTGAAGAAGTGCTCGGCCTGAAGCTCACCTTCGAGAAGCGTTGGATCACCCTGGCACCGATCGCTACTGTCGTCGGCTTGGCATTCCGCATGTTCGATCCAGACAAGCTGCTGGGTGAAGAAACCGACCTCGGCATCACCTGTGCCTTGATTCCACGCCACACGGAAGGGATGGAGATTGGCCGCCGCCATCACCCCATCGGCAGTCCCTTCATGAATGGCCCTATCGTCGGCAAGGATGTCTTCATCCCACTTGACTACCTGATCGGCGGCACCGAGATGGCCGGCCAGGGTTGGCGCATGCTGGTGGAATGTCTGTCTGTGGGTCGTTGCATCACCCTGCCCTCCGGCGCTTCCGGGGTTGGCCGCTATGCGATTGGCTGGGCCGGTGGTTTCACGCGCATTCGTCGTCAGTTCAATATGCCGGTAGCGGAGATGGAGGGCGTACAGGAGGCCTTGGCACGCCTCACTGCTCACGCCTATATCGCCCAGGCCACGGTCATGCAGACCGCCAATCTGATCGATCACGGCGAGAAGCCCGCCGTGCCCTCGGCGATTCTCAAGAGTCAGTTGACGGAATTCCAGCGCAGCATCCTGGCGGATGCCATGGACGTGCATGGCGGACGCGCCGTCACACTTGGCCCGCGCAACTATCTCGGCCCTGCCTGGAGCGCGGTGCCGGTGTCAATCACCGTGGAAGGCGCCAACATCATGACCCGCAACCTGATGATATTCGGTCAGGGAGCGATTCGCTGCCATCCTTATGTGCTGGAAGAACTGGCCGCCAAGGACGCCGATGATGCACGTGCTTTCGATAAGGCGTTCTTCGGTCATGCTCGTTTGATCTTCGGCAACGCGGCCCGAGCCTTCGTTCAAGGCCTGGGCCTGGCCAAGCCCAGCGTGCCCTTCGATGAGGTCGCAGCCCCCTACGCCAAGGATGTGGCGCGTCTATCGGCAGCCTTCGGTCTATGTGCCGACGCCGCCATGGTCAGCCTGGGTTCCGAACTCAAGAAGCGGGAGATGATCTCGGCGCGCTTGGGAGATGTGCTTTCCAACCTCTACCTGACCTCCATGGTGCTCAAACAGTGGCATGCGGGGAACAGCGTCGAGCATGAGGCGGCACTCCTGCACTACAGCTGCCAGACCCTGCTTTATCGCGCCGAACAAGCAATGGCCGAGCTGTTCGACAACCTGCCCAACCGCGCGCTGGGCAAGGCGCTGGCGGTGATCACCATGCCGTTGGGTCGTCGCTGGAAGCGCCCCGAGGACAGCCTGACACGCGAGATCGCCCGGGCCATTTCCACCGATACCGCGCTGCGTCACAAGCTGATCGCCGACACATGGAACACCCAGGAAAAAGGTCAGCAGGACAATCCCCTGGCACGCTACAACGCCTTGTTGGCCGAATACGACCGCGCAGACCCGATCTATCGCGCCATCAACAAGGCCTATGCCAAGGGCACGCTGCCGGCAGAGGCCCTGCATCCGGAGCAGCGCATCGAAGCCGCGCTGGAAGCGGAACTGATCAATCAGGAGGATGCAGACTTCATGCGTCGCTATGAAAAAGAGGTGCTTGAAATGCTCACCGTCGATGATTTTGCCTTCGACGCCTTTGCGACTCACAAGGACAAGGTGGTCTGGCATGACGCTGCCTGATGGGCAAGCGCTGACGGGTAGAGCTGATTGATATCCCACAGCAGAAACACATCGCCCCGGCTACTGGCCGGGGCGATGTGTTTACGATGAAAAAAAGATCAATCGATTCCTTGTACCTTTACCGGCACGACTCCACTGCGAATCATCCCGAGTCGTTCGGCGGCGCGATAGGAAAGATCGATGATACGACCCCGCACGAAGGGACCGCGATCATTGATGCGCACTACCACCTCACGACCGTTATCGAGATTGGTGACCGCGACCCGAGACCCAAACGGCAGTACGGGATGGGCGGCGGTCATGGCACTGCGCTCATAGCGTTCGCCGCTGGCGGTCTGCTTGCCCTGGTAGGCGTCACTGTAATAGGACGCCCGCCCCTCATCGACATAGGATGATACGTCGCCATTGAACGAGGCAGGGCCTCCTGCGCAGCCGGCCAGCACACTGACGCTCAGGGCCAGAATCAGAACCTGGCGGATACGCTCTCGGCGACAGAGTCGATCATCGTGCGGGATAAGCATCGCGGTCATTTCTCATAGCATGAGGGCTTTCATGATCATTCAAGGCAACAGCACCGTCGAGCCGGTCGTCTTGCGCTCCGCCAACGCTGTCTGAGCCTCCCCAGCCTTTTCCAGAGGATAGCTCTGGGCGATGTCGATCTTGATCTTGCCGCTTTCCAGCATTTCGAATAGCTCAGCGGCCATCTGTTCCAGTCGCCCATGGGTATCGGCATAGCCAGCGAGGCTTGGCCGCGTAAGATAAAGCGATCCTTTCTGATTGAGGATGGCGACATTCACGCCTTCGACGGATCCAGAAGCGTTGCCGAAGCTGACCATCAGGCCCCGCTTCTGCAGGCAATCCAGGGACGTTTCCCAGGTATCCTTGCCCACCGAGTCGTAGACCACCGGCACCATCTCGCCCTTGGTCAGTTCCCGTACCCGCTCGACCACGTTTTCTTTGGTGTAATCGACGGTTGCCCAGGCACCGTTCTTCATCGCCAAGTCCGCCTTCTCCTTGGAGCTGACCGTACCGATCAGTTTTACCCCCAGCGCCTTGGCCCATTGGCAAGCGATGGAGCCGACACCCCCGGCCGCTGCATGGAACAGGATGGTATCGCCTTTTTGCACACGATAGGTCTGACGCAGCAGGTATTGCACCGTCAGTCCCTTGAGCATGCAGCCCGCCGCGGTCTCGAAGGCGACGGCTTCGGGCAGTTTCACCAGCTTCTCCGCCGGCAACGTATGCACCTCAGCGTAGGCGCCTAGCGGTCCCAATGCATAGGCGACCCGATCACCCTCTTTCACATGAGATACGCCCTTGCCCACGACATCCACGATGCCGGCACCTTCGGTGCCGAGTCCTGACGGCATGGACGGCGCCGGATAGAGGCCGGTGCGGAAATAGATATCGATGAAATTCAAGCCCACGGCGTGGTTCTTGACCCGCACCTCACCTTCCTTGGGTTCCTCCGGCGTAAAGTCCACGACCTCGAGCACTTCGGGGCCTCCGGTCTGGGAGAACTGAATACGTTTTGGCATGGGAACACTCCTTATTCGGCTGGGAAAAATTCGAGCTCATACAAGGGTCGCAGGAATGAGCAGCCCTGTCATTAGTACGCAAATGAAGTGTGCACCTCGATGCGGCACCAAGAAACCGCTATCGAGCGTTGAGCTTTTATCATGATTTGCGCCTTATGAATCCCTTTCATCAGGACTCGGATAGATGAGGTCACCGTCTTCCCTGGCCTGCGCCGCCTTGGTCATCACCGCGGGCTGGATACGGTCAGCGTTCATCAGGTGATAGACCTGTTCGCCGCAATGAAGCAAATGATCGGCGATGATGCGGCGGTGGCAACGCCACCATACCGCTTCCGCGCACATGATCGCGCAAGTCTGGCGGTGACCGAGTTCGATTAGCCTAGTGAGCCCCCGGCGAAACGTTTCCGACAAGGCATAGTCCGCATAGTTATGAAAGCTGCGATTGCGCCAGTAGCCATTGACGTCATCCTCGACGGTTTTCGACCGATTACGCAGACCTGCCAGTTCAGCGCTGTGCGTATAACCGATACCCAGCGGCGCAAGCGAGCCCGACAACTCATCGTGATTGAATTGCGGATTGGTACGCGAGCGCGGCATGGCCCGGACATCGACGACATGCTCGATCCCGGCCGCGCCTAGCAGCGTGACGAACTCATCGAGCGTGCGAGTCGAGTGCCCTACCGTATAGAAGGCATGTTTCACGATGGAAATCTCTTATCTGATCCGGGCCGGGAGTGCTTTCAGCCTCGTTATTACTCGAGCTTACCTTGTATGTCGTACCAAGGAATCAGTGGTGGCATCAAGCGTATCGTGCAATGACCGCTGCTGATCGGCAGCAGCGATGCCGCGGTCGTCACTCTCTAGACTTGTTTGAACCATTGCTTGGGTCGAGCTTACACCATGATCGAAATTGCCTTAAAAATGGGGTATCCGGATTAGCTGGTTGCTGCACACGCTGTAATGTCAGATAAACAGCAAGCGTCGCAACGGACTGGCTGGTTGACCAGATTGTTTTGAAGACTCCCCATCTGTTAACAGTGAAGCCACCCGCAAGGCGGTGCCTAGCCCCGCTAATCGGCACTGAGCGAGAGCCGAGCCACGCACCAGTCCCATACCGCATCTCTCGAATCGAGAGGCAAGGGGGACCGCTTGCGGACCAGGAAGTAGCTGGGCTCTTTGATCATTGTCACATTCGTGACCTGCACCAGGCGCCCGGCCTCAAGATCCCCTGCCACAAACGCCCGGCATGCCAAGGCGACGCCCTGGCCGGCCAAGGCTGCATCCAGCGCTAGTGTCGTCTGGTTGAATACCGCACCGGGCAGCGTGCCCCCGCTACGCAGAAACATCGGCCAATGATCGTGCGCGTCATGCAATAGCGGCAGTTCCCCAAGCTGTTCGGTAGAAAGGGGTAGCGATAACTCTTTGACCAGATGGGGACTAGCGACAGCGACCAGCTCCTGGTGAAACAGCAGCGTGGCCTCCAGCCCGGACGGGAACGGCGGACGGGCCAGCCGCACTGCGATGTCCACCTGGTCGCGATCAAAATCGGAGAGTGCCTCGGTGGCGACCGTGCGCAATTCCACGCCGAGAAGAGTGGCGTTCAGCTCGGTCAGACGAGGAATCAACAGCTTCGCGGCGAAGGTCGGCGTAACACTGATCGTGACAGTGTCCGGTCGCTCCAGGAGTCGTCCGGTGGCGTCCCGGAGCGTATCGAAGGCGCGGGTCACGTCTGTCAGGTAGGCCGCGCCCTGTAGCGTCAGGGCGAGGCCGCGCGGCAAGCGCTGGAACAGGGCCTGACCCAGATGTTCTTCCAACGCGCGCACCTGCTGCGCGACGGCACCTTGAGTGACGCCCAACTCATCGGCGGCGGCCCGGAAATTCAGTCGGCGGCCCGAGACCTCGAAGGCACGCAGGGCATTGAGAGGGGGGAGCTTGCGGCGGGATGGCGTCATGATACATACCCCGTAGTTTTTCTACAGTCTTGCACGTTTATTTATCGCGCGAAACGCCGGCCGTCACTTGGCACAATGCCTCCATAACTGACCAAAAGAGGCTGCCATGACTGAAGAAAAAGTGGCACTCATCATGGGCGGCGGATCCGGCATGGGAGCCGCTATGGGACCGTCGATGAAGTCGCAGGCACCGTGGCCTTTCTGCTATCGGCGGTCGCAGGCTACGTCACCGGTCAGAATATCCGCATCGATGGCGGCTGACCCGCTCCATCTGATGACTCCTGCCCTTCCGCTTCAACGAGCCGTCTTTCCCGCGGGAAAGCACTCGTTGCACTTTTCCTGAAGGAGAAACGTCATGTTGCGTGCCTATGCTGCGCTCGCCGCGCTCGGCATTATCTGGGGCTCGAACTTCATCTTCATGAAGTGGGCCACTGCTCTGATCTCGCCCACGCAGACGGTATTCCTGCGTGTGCTGTTCGGTTTTCTTCCCCTGGCCCTGGTGGCATGGTGGGCCAAGGTCCTGACTCGCGATCAGCTCCGTCATCTGCCGTACTTCGCGGTCATGTCGGTGCTCGCGACCACGTTCTACTATTACGGATTCGTGGCCGGCACCGCTCGGCTTCCCTCGAGCATCGCCGGACTCCTGAGCGGTTCGATCCCCATCTTCACCTTCATCTGCGCCTTCCTGTTCCTGCGTCAGGATCGCCCGACCGCTCAGATGGCAACAGGTGTTGCCTTGGGCTTCATCGGTATCGCACTGAGCGCCCGTCCCTGGGAGGGCAGCTATGGGGTGGTGCTGGCCGGGGTCTTCTGGATGCTGGCCGGGACGCTGAGCCTAGGGGTGTCATTCGTTTATGCCCAGCGGTTCCTGTCGCCGCTGAAGCTGCCCCCGCTGGCCTTGGCGACCTGGCAGACGGGCCTTGCGCTTCTGACCCTGCTGATATTGACCGACTTTGACGGCATGGCTGCAATAACGACGGAATCGCGAGCACTGTTGGGAGCTGTAGTTGGTCTGGGCATGCTAGGCACCGGCGGCGCCTTCTTCTGCTATTACTTCATCATCGAAAAACTCGGTTCCGTGCAGGCATCCGGCGCGACCTACATCGCTCCAGTGGTGGCGGTGATCATTGGTGCGGTGGTCGGCGAGGAAATCACCGGTGCCGTCATCCTTGCGTTGGCATTGATCCTCGTGGGCGTGGTGCTGATCCAGACAGGAAGGAAGCGCAGCATCACACCATCCCGATTCGGTGACAGATTGAAGAACAGGTTGAGTTCCAGATGACCGTTGCTGTTTCTGATCGTATTGGCATCTCAATGAGGCATCCGGCTCGACAAAATTCCACTCGCAAGTGAAGTGCTGAATTTGACGCCTCATCTCATAGATGGAATCAGAACGAATCCAGGCCGAGCGAGCCGGATGCTACCGGCCTTGGTGAGGCTTGGCCATCATAAAGAGAACACCGCATGACCAGCATGCCCGATAACATCCTCCACTTGCCGGAATATCACGTTTTGGACACCAAGGTGGAAGAACATGATCTCCACTTAGAGGTTGAAGCTCAGGCCCCTGTGGCCTGCGAGGAATGCGGCGTAGGGAGTGAGCTTGTCAGATTCTGCAAGAGAGATAGACGCGGGAGTATTGGTTGCCACGATGCGTAGGCCTTGAAGCTATTAGACATCGTGGTAAAGCTAGCATTGCATTTAACGAGTTAGTCAGTGGAATGCACAGCGGGGTTGCTTTTCTTGCTCATGAGGCTTACTTCAGCTCGCACTGAAAAACATGCTGTGTCTTCATCTGCATGAAGCCCTGGCGGACATAGAAATGATGAGCTCCCTCGCGACAAATGCGCGTGTGCACCCGCAGGCGAGCCACGTTGCGCCCCTTGGCCCAGGCGGCCACGGCGTCAACCAGCATCTTGCCGAGCCCTTGGCCTTGTGCCTGCTCATCGACGACTAGACCAGCGATTTCGACGAAGGGCGGCGAGGTGAGCTGGATGCCCTCGAACGCGTGAACCCAACCCAGCGGACAATCGGTCGCATCGGTGACGACGAATACGACCTGTCCTGGCACGGCGCTTAGTCGGCTTAATCGCTCGTGCAAGTCGGGCTCAGAGCAGGGATAGCCCAGTGCCTCTGTCAGCGCGACCAATACGGGCACATCGGCGCCGACCGGGGCTCTCACCTGGTGAGACATGCTTGCCTCCCTCGCGATTCACAACACCGCCGGAAAGGACTCGAGCCCGCGGATGAAGCGCTGCTTGTAACCCTCGAAGATGGACTTGTCCTGCTTGAAGGCTTGAATCACCGCACGCTGGTCAAAGCGCATGGTTCTTGGAATATCGTCCAGCTCGGCGGCAGCGTGCCGGGGGCCCACACCGATACGCATGCCATTGGGGCCATCGAACCAGCGTTTGATGCCGCATTCGCGAAACATCTTTTCTTGCGCGTCGTCATGCGCATTGACCCGTAGCGGCGCCTTGAGCGCCAGCTCACCGACCAAGCGTTCGGCAGGCTGGTCAACGCTCTCGCTGCCCAACGAGGTGAGCAACGCGACTTCCATGCTTTCGCCCAGCTCGTCGAGCACCAACAGTGCCAGAGCGATCGGGCGCGATTCATTGTCGATCAGTGCCAACACCCTGGCTGCTTCCTGGGCAACCAACACGCTCAGGGTGCCTGCAAAGGTGGCCAATGGCGCAATACCCGCTTCGTGACCGTAAACCTCGGCGCACAGCCGCGCGAGACACGCATCGCGCTGCGTTTCATTCTTTACGTGCACCACTTTCATCGGCATTGCTCCAAGCGTTTATCGACCCTGCCCACAAACAGGATGCCGGCAGGCAAAAGCCTGCAGATTAGCAGGCTTTCACGAGTCTCACCAAGGCCGGTTCCTTACGACACGAACTCAGTTCATGTACCAGCCGTGACTGGCAACAATCGACTGGCCGGTGAACGCATTGGTCGGATGCGCCGCGAGAAACAGGGCCAGCTCGGCGATATCGCTGGTCTGGGTGAACTCCTTGTCGACGGTGCCGCCGAGCATGATGTCATCCCGCACTTCCTGCTCGGAGATGCCCAGATTCTGTGCTTGCTCGGGGATCTGCTTCGAGACCAGGGGCGTCTCGACGAATCCAGGGCAGATGACATTGGAGCGCACGCCGTACTTGGCGCCTTCCACGGCCATCACCCGCGCCAGACCGAGAATGCCGTGCTTGGAGGCCACGTAAGCAGATTTCAGCGGCGAGGCCTCCTTGGAGTGCACCGAGCCCATGTACAGGAGTACACCCGAATTCTGCTTGTACATATGCTTGATGCAGGCCTTGGTCGTCAAAAAGGCACCATCCAGATGAATGGAGGTCAGCTTCTTCCACTCATCGAATGGGAAATCCTCGAGTCGATGAACGATCTGGATACCGGCGTTGGAGAGCAGGATATCGATGCTGCCCCATTGCTCTGCGATCTTGTCGACCCCCTCGTTGACCGATTGCTCGTCGGTGACATCCATCTCGACGGCCATTGCCTGATCGCCAAGTGTCTCGGCGGCTTGTTTAGCCTTGTCTTCATCGACGTCGGCGATTGCCACCCGGCCGCCCGCCTCGACAAAGCGCTCGGCGATCTTGTAGCCGATGCCGCTCGCACCCCCGGTGATGACAGCGACTTTACCGTTCAACTCCATGCTCACTCTCCTTGTCATTGCAGTAACAGGGGATCATCTCGATCCGTTGTATCGGGAAGATGATTTCTAACATCAAACTACGCTAGCCTAGCGCACGACTTTGAACAATCCATAGTTGACGGTTTGCACGTTATTCTGGGAGCCCAGCGCGCATGAGCATCAGCCCTTCACCGCTCACCGATACCGAATCGGCTCCAGCGCTTCCGCTCGCCATGGCCCATCGCGGGCTCTCTGCTTGGGCCCCTGAGAACACGCTATCCGCCGTCCGCGCCGCCCATGCCTCGGGAGCACGCTGGATCGAGCTCGATGTTCAGTTGCTGGGGGATGGTACGCCGGTCATCTGGCACGATAGCGGTGTCAGGCGCTGCTCGAATGGCCGGGGCAAATTGCGTGACTTGAATACCGAGCGTGCCAAGAGGCTTGATGTCGGTAGCTGGTTCGATGCGACGTTCAGGGATGAACGCATGGCAACCCTGGACGAGATGCTCGAGCTGATCGAGGCTCTGGAGCTGGGTCTCAACCTCGAGATCAAGGTCAATCGTGGTCGCGACGCCCGCGCGCTGGTCGGCGCCGTGCTGCCTCGAGTGATGGAGGCGGTACCGGCCGGACGATTGATTCTCTCGTCGTTCAGCGCTATTGCTCTCGAGACCCTGCGTGCTCGAGAGCCCGATCCGGAGCGATTGCATCTGGGCATCCTGTACAAGAAGCCCGCTCTGGATTGGGCCGAATCGGCGGCACGACTCAACGCCTATAGTCTGCATATCGACTGGCGACGCCTGGATGCCAGGACAGCGCTCGCCATGGCCGCAAGCCCCTACAAGCTATTGTGTTACACCGTCAACGATCCCCGCGTCTTTGCGCGACTACGCACCTGGGGCATGGACAGCGCCATCAGCGACGATCCTGGCCGTTTATTCTCGACTGCGACGCCCTGACGCGTCGCAGTAATTGACTTGCTCTATCACGCCGATCAAACTTCTCGATCGTTGAGTTCCAGGTGCCCGGGAAGCGGATGAAACCTCCGCACTGCCCCCGCAACGGTGATCGCGTGCATCGATGACTAGGCTTTGGAAGTGATTGCAAGCCGACCACTGTCCTGATGGATGGGAAGGTGTCATTGATGGCGGAATGTTTGAATTCTGCCCCGCGTCAGTCCGGAGACCGGCCTGAATCTCTGCACTGGCTGATGCGGAGGGCTTCGCCAGTGACGGCTTTGAGCATACTTGGGCGCAAATTCCTATCGCTAAAGAACCTGCGGGCCGTCACCCCCTGTCCTTCTCATCGCGTACTAATGCAACACCAACTCTACGCGCGTGAGGAACATCCCCATCATGTTGTACAAGAAGAATACCCTGTGGCTGGCCATCGCGGCCCTCGCAGCAGGTTCCCAGGCGCATGCCCAGCAGCGCCTGGAGGATATTCAAGTCACCGCCAACCGCCTGTCCCAATCCCAGGCCGACGTACTGGCCAGCACCACCATCATCGATCGAGACGAGATCGAGCGTCTGCAAGCATCCTCCGTGATCGATCTGTTGCAGGCCCGAGCCGGAGTCGAAATCAGTCAGAATGGACCACCGGGCAGCGTCAGCAGCCTGTTTCTGCGCGGCAGCAATTCCAATCATAGCGTCGTGCTGGTGGATGGCGTGCGCATCAACTCCGCCGTGAACGGCGGCACTAGCCTCGAATTTCTCGATCCGTCCGCCATCGAGCGTATCGAGATCGTGCGTGGACCTCGGGCCACAACCTATGGCGCCGATGCCATCGGTGGCGTAATTCAGATATTCACCCGTCAAGGCAGCCAGGGAGCCACCCAGGCCAGCCTGAAAACTCGCGTTGGCGGCAACGACAGCCAGCGCCAGAACCTGTGGGTCGGCACGGGCAGCGACGATACCCGATTCAACGCCACCCTGTTCAATCGCAAGACCGATGGCTTCAATGCCCGCACCGACGATGCCAGCGGCGAGCGCGACGGCTATGAGGGGCGTGGTGGGCAACTCGCTCTGTCGCACCGCTTCGATGATCGGGTCAGCGCTCAGGTCAGCGCCCTCAGGCAGGACTTCAAGGCCGAGTATGACAACTGCTTTCGCAGCGGCGACTTCCTTGCACCCTCCTCCAACGACTGTATCAGCGACGGCTACCAGCAGAGTTTTGCAGGACGAGTGGATGTCGAACTTCAACAGGATTGGGATTTACAGGTTTCCGCAGGGCATTTCGATGAGGTGCGCCGAGAGTACTACCGTCACGAGCGCCAATCGCGCACGGATACTCAGCGGGACGAAGTCAGTGTGCAAAACCTGTTCTATCAAGATAATGGCGTGACCACACTGGGGGTCGATTATCGCCACGAGAGCGTCGACTTCTCGAACCGGGCCAATGAAGAATATCAAAAAGACAGTCGCGAGAATGTCGGTATTTACGGCCTGGTGGAGCGCAACTACGGCTCGCACCAGCTATCCGGATCGCTACGCCACGACGACGACTCGCTGTTTGACAATGAAACCACCGGCAGCCTCGGCTACGGCTATCGTCTGACGCCGAGCCAGCGCCTGGGTGCCAGCTACAGTACCGCCTACAAGGCACCGAGTCTGAGCGACCTGTACGGCACCTTCAGCCCTAATCCAGACCTTGACGCAGAGACCTCGAAGAACATCGAGGCGTTCTGGGAATATCGTCACGACGGCTTCGATACCCGCATCACCGTCTTTCAAAACCGTATCGACGACTTGATCGTCTATACCGATAACGAGGACTTCTCGGGCGGTACCTACCGCAACGTGGATGAAGCGCGTATTCGTGGCATCGAGCTCTCTGGCGGCTGGGAAGGCGAGCGTCTGTCCACTCGCCTGGCGCTGACGTTCCAGGATCCGGAGGTGCGAAACTGGTCCGATCCTTTCGCCGGGATCGAAGAAGGCGATCGTCTGCTGAATCGGGCCGAGCGTTTTGCGCGACTGGATGTCGATTATGCCTTGATCGATGGCGTTCAGGTGGGCTCGACCTTGCGTGCCTACAGCGAACGCACCTCCTATGGCGGTCGCGAAGTGGGGGGCTTCGGCCTGCTCGATCTACGCGCCGCCTGGCAAGTGACCTCCAAGGTTGAACTGTCCGCCAAGGTCGAAAACGTCTTCGATAAGCAGCATCAACTCGTCGACGGCTACAACACGCTAGATCGCTATGTGGAGGGTGGCGTTACCGTGCGCTACTGAGCGGCCTCTGTCTTTACCTTATAAAGCCTCCTGAACTGGTGCCAACCGTTTAGCCTGGTTGGCACCATCACGCCTCTGCTCTTCCTGTCGGGTAGCTGCTAGTCTTTGTTTAACATCCTGTGGTCTTTTGTCGCAGAGATCTTAGCGATGTCGATAACAATGACTATTACCTGTCGCCGAGGAATACAGCAATGAGCAAGCTACCTCTAAATAACCGTGACACAGAGCATCGTGACAAACAGCCCCGTGGCATTCACGAACTCTATGCCGAAGACCCCATTGCCGCGGACAAGAAACTCTGGGACCGGGAAACCGATCCACTTAGCCGCCGCGGCTTCCTCAAACGCAGCAGCTTGCTCGCCATGGCCGCTGCCGTCGGTGCCTCCATTCCTTTCGCTCACAAGATGCCCGCGGGGCTGATCCCGGCGGCGCTGGCACAAAGCGATGAGCCTTTCAGCATCGAAGGCAAGGAAGGGCTGGTGGTGCTCAACGACCGGCCGGTCAATGCCGAAACGCCGCCGCACTTGCTCGACGATGACATCACCCCGGCCAAACACATGTTCGTACGCAACAATGGCCTGCCGCCGGAGCAATCGAGCATCGATGTCGACAACTGGACGCTGGAAATCGCCGGCGAATCCTGCCAGACCCCCAAGACCTTCACCATCGCCGAGCTCAAGGAGCAGTTCGAGCATCACACCTATCAATTAACGGTGGAATGCGGCGGCAACGGCCGTGCGGAATTCAATCCCTCCGCCAGCGGCAATCAGTGGACCACCGGTGCCGTGGCCTGCCCGGCGTATACTGGGGTGCGCTTGAGGGATGTGCTCGAGGCCTGCGGCATCAAGGATGACGCGGTGTATATCGGCTATTACGGTGCCGATACCCATCTCAGCGGCGATCCGGAGAAGGAGCCCATCTCCCGCGGGGTGCCCATGGAAAAGGCGCTGGAAGATGAATCTCTGATTGCCTGGGCAATGAATGACGAGAACATTCCCTACCAGAATGGTCATCCGTTGCGTTTGGTGTGCGGTGGCTGGCCGGGCTCGGTATCGGGCAAATGGCTCAACAAGATCGTCATTCGCAACCAGAAGCATGACGGCACCAAGATGGCGCCGCCGTCCTACAGTGTTCCGAAACATCCGGTGGCACCGGGCACCGATGTGCCGCTCGACGAGTTCGTGACCATCCACTCCATGCCGGTGAAATCCCTCATTACCTTTCCCAAGTCCGGCATCACCCATGCAGATCCCGGCCCTCTCGAGGTGCGCGGTCACGCCTGGGCGGGGGACCTATCAGTCACGCAGGTACAGATCTCCACCGACTTCGGTACTACCTGGCAAAAAGCCGAACTCAAGGACGCGCCCAACCGACTGGCCTGGCAGCGCTTCACCACCGAGGTTAGCTTCCCCGAACCCGGCTATTACGAAATCTGGGCCAAGGCCACGGACAGCGAAGGCAACGCCCAGCCGATGGTCGTACCCGGCTGGAATCCAAAGGGCTACCTCAACAATGCCTGCCATCGTATTGCGGTTCAGGTCGCCTAAGGGGAGAGCTCATGAACGCAAACAAAACGTTTGGCGTCGCGCTGGTTCTGGCGGTTTTCCTGCCGTTGGCCAGCCACGCCCAGGAAACCGATCCTGACAGCGGCTTCATCATCGATGAAGGTTGGCAGGTGGTCAAAGCCAACTGCACCGCTTGCCATTCCGCCAAGCTGGTGACCCAGAACAGCGGTTCACGCAATCATTGGGAATATCTCATCCGCTGGATGCAAAAGACTCAAGGACTTTGGCAATTCCAGCCGGAAATGGAAAACACCATCCTGGACTATCTGGCCAAGCATTATGGCCCCAAGGAGGATGCACGACGCCCACCACTGGCGCGCGATCTATTGCCGGACAATCCCTACAAGCAAACAGACAACGCTTCTGGTTAAATATCTGATCGCAACAGCCTTAGGGAATCGCTGAATAAATTGCCGAACGAGATGAAGCGCGAGGCGCACGGAGCACAAAAAACGAGACATAACTTGATGTTAGGAGAGTTTTTGAGCACCGCGCAACGAAGCGATTCGCGCGCGTAGGCATTTATGCAGTGGTTCATTAGATTGCACTGCCCCCCTACGGTTAAATACCCATTTAATCGTAGGGGGCTTTTTCATACTCGCGTTTAATCATCGGTCTATAGCGATTTACTTGCGGTTACCGTAGCGTATGCGAGAAGTCACAAGCGCAGGGATTCAAGTATTTACCATAGATTCGATATCGTTCAGGGATGACCACCATGAATCGACGCGATTTCTTGAAGGCCGCGAGTGTCATGAGCAGCGCACTTCTACCGCTTTCCACCGTGCTTGCCGCCATCGAACGTCAAACTCAGTCGATCGGCTCGGAGAAGTCCTTCGATTACGCCTGGCTCAAGGGATTGGCCCGGCATTTATCCCAGCAGGAGGCTTCGGCCGTCAACGCCGAACTGCCTGAGCAGCTGCAGGATATGAGCTGGGACGACTACCAGGCAATCACCTTCAAGCCGGATCATGCTCTTTGGGCCGATGACCAGCAGTCAAACATTCGTGCGCAGCTCTTTCATCTCGGGTTGTATTTCAAAAAGCCGGTGCGCATCTATGAAATCGTCGATGGTCAGGCTCGTGAAATCGCCTACGACCCGGCCATGTTCGATTACGGCAAGTCCGGTATCGATGGCGACGCCTTGCCCGAGAACTTGGGCTTTACCGGTTTCCGTCTTCATCATCAAAGTGACTGGACGCGCGATGTGGCCTCCTTTCTTGGGGCCAGCTACTTCCGTGCCGTCGGTGAGTCGATGCAGTACGGCATGTCGGCCCGCGGGCTGGCCGTCGATACGGGCATGCCGCGGCCCGAGGAATTCCCCCGCTTTACCCGTTTCTGGCTCGAGCGGCCTGACGCCGACAGCGATGTCGTCAATGTCTACGCCCTACTCGAATCCCCCAGCGTGACCGGTGCCTATCGCTTCGGTATCACTATCGGCGATGGCGTGGTCATGGACGTGGACGCTGCTCTCTATCCTCGCAAGGCGATCGAGCGCCTGGGTATCGCGCCGCTCACCAGCATGTACATGGTGGGTGAGAACGATCAGCAGGCGAACTGGGACTGGCGCCCGGAAATCCACGACTCCGATGGTCTCTCCATGCACACGGGTGACGGTGAGTGGCTGTGGCGCCCTATCGCCAACCCTCCAAGACTACGCTTCAATGCCTATCAGGATAAAAATCCCAAGGGCTTCGGCTTGATCCAGCGTGACCGCAACTTCGATCATTACCAGGACGACAGCGTCTTCTACGATCAGCGCCCCAGCGTATGGATTGAACCCAAGTCCGACTGGGGATCTGGTTCGGTACAACTGATCGAGATCCCGACCCTCGATGAAACCTTCGACAACATCGTTGCCTTCTGGAATCCCAGGGAAGCCGTCGAACCGGGTAGTGAAATGCTCTATGGCTACCGCATCTACTGGCGCGAACGACCTCCCGCAGAAACCGAACAGGCCCGCTGTGTGGCCACGCGTACCGGGCTCGGGGGTGTCGTCGGGCAAAAACGGGAATACTTCAGTTGGCGTTTCGTGGTCGACTTCAGAGGCGGGCCCTTCCCCTTCAATGCGGATCAAGAGGTCGAGGTCATTCCGGTCATCAAGAATTCCGCTGGCCGGATCGAGATCACCTCGGCGCGCCCCTTGCACGCCATCCAGGGCTACCGGGCCATGTTCGATGTAGTACCGCCGGATGAAGGGTCCGACCACATCAATCTAAGCCTCTACCTCAAGCTCGAGGACGACGATAAACCCTTGACTGAAACCTGGATGTATCAGTGGACACCGCCGCCGGGTGATGAGCGAGAACTACGTAACACCGGCTAGCTATTTGCGTAACCACGGAAAGAGTTGCAGCCACCCGCAACGACTCTATACTGTATCTAAGTACAGTATAGAGTAATCAGTCTTCATGGCTATCCAACACTCCTCATTTCCACGGAAAGGCCGTGGTGCCACCTTCGATCCTCACAATCGATTCGCACCCACCCGTAGCGAGGCTATCGACGATGGCTGGTGGCAAGAGGCTCTGCCGCAACGCCTGGCAACAACGGTACGGCATGAACCCGCCAAGAGCGCCCTGTCCTGGAATCACTCGCCGGATCTCGGTTTCGATCGTTCATTGAATCCCTATCGTGGCTGTGAGCACGGCTGCATCTATTGTTACGCCCGGCCCAGCCATGCCTATTGGGATCTGTCCCCGGGGATCGATTTCGAGACTCGATTGATCGCCCGTACCGGCCTCGTCGAACGTCTGCGCGAGGAGCTATGCAAGCCTGGCTATGTCTGCCGGCCCATCAACCTGTCGGGCAATACCGATTGCTATCAGCCTTTGGAAGCGGAACGCCGCACGACCCGCGCCATTCTCGAACTGTTGCTCGAGTGTCGTCATCCGGTCACCCTGGTGACCAAGAGCGCGCTGATCCTGCGGGACAAGGCGCTGCTTGGCGAGATGGCGGACAAACGCCTGGTACGAGTCTTCGTCAGCCTTACCAGCCTCGATGACGAACTCAAGCGTACCCTGGAGCCTCGCACCGCATCCCCCGGCGCACGTCTCAAGATCCTGCGTGAATTGAGCGCTGCCGGGGTGCCCACCGGTGCGTTGCTATCACCGATGATCCCGGGGCTGAATGACCATGAAATGGAACACCTATTGCAGGCGGCTCATGATGCAGGTGCCCGCACCGCCACCTGGATGCTGCTGCGCTTGCCTCGGGAAGTCGCCCCCCTTTTCGAGGAGTGGCTGATGACCCATTATCCGGAGCGGGCCGGTAAGGTCATGAGTTTGATGCGCCAGTGCCGCGGCGGAGAAACTTATGACTCTCGCTTTGGGCATCGTATGCGTGGTCAAGGCGTTTTCGCCGACCTGCTGGCCCAGCGTTTCAACAAGGCCAGTCAGCGCCTGGGCATCAGTAGACGCACAGATGTAGCACTGGACTCTAGCGCTTTTCGAGCACCTCATGCCCAAGGAGACCTATTTCTCTGAACTGATAAAGTGCTGATGGAGAACCGATCAAGAGTCGATTGCGTTAACATGAGAGCCAACAGGTTGTTGCAAGCGCCTTTTTGAGAGCCTTATTACATGCCCATCAGCAAGACCCAGTCCAGCTTCTATCGTCGGCTCTATGTTGCCTATCTGATCGACAACGGTACAGCTAGCGTGCCGGATATCATCGCCGCGACCGGCATGCCCCGGCGAACCGCCCAGGACACCATCACTGCGCTTGCGGAGTTGAATATCGTCTGCGAATTCGAGCGTGACGCCGGCGCCCGCCATAATATCGGCCGCTATGTCATTCGGGATTGGGGGGCGATCGACAAACACTGGGTGTCCCAGCATCATGCTCATCTCAAGACAGCCTTGGGCTATCCCTGAGCCGCTTTCCCGACCAGATACGTTGCATGGTGGCCTTGGCTGCTCGCTTGCTACGTAACCTGATATTTCCTTTTCAGTCCCAGGTAGACAATCTCATGACCGACCGCGATACCCGTCACAAGCAATCGATGCAGAAGCTCAAGAGCCATGTCGACGAGAAGATCGCCAGCGCTCAGGAGCAGCGCGGGCAACTGCTGGTATTCACCGGCAACGGCAAGGGCAAGACCACTGCCGCCTGGGGCACGGTGACCCGAGCACTGGGTTACGGTTATCGAGTCGGGGTGATCCAATTCATCAAGGGGCTATGGGAGTGTGGCGAGCGCGAACGACTGATCGCGGATGACAACCTGGAGGTCCAGGTGATGGCCACCGGCTTTACCTGGGACACCCAGAACCGGGAAAGCGATACCAAGGCGTGTCTCGAGGTCTGGCGGGAAGCCGAACGCATGCTGGCTGATGAGTCGGTCTATCTGGTGGTGCTCGACGAGATCACCTACATGCTCAAGTTCGGTTATCTGGATATCGATCTCGTCAAGCAAGCCATTGAGAATCGCCCCGTGGAACAGACCGTCATCATCACCGGGCGCAATGCCCATCGCGAGCTGGTTGCCATGGCGGATACCGTGACCGAGATGCAGGAAACCCGCCATGCCTTCAATAGTGGGTTGCAGGCGCGGCGCGGCATCGACTATTAGGGAAATACTAGTGTGGCTCCAATGCCCGGCACACCTGTTCCACTGCCTTGACGAGGCGTGGCCCGGGGCGGCTGACCCAGTCCGGCTCGAGCGTATGGAGACGCTCGTTTCGAACTGCTGGCAAGACGGACCAGCGTTGCCAGGCAGCCTGCCAGCGATCGTTTTTGCTGGCCGCCAGGATGATATCGGGCTGCGCTTGAATCAGCGATTCACGACCGATCTGCGGAACCAGCACCGGGCTTTCCGCAAACAGCGGCTGCCCTCCGCAATGATGAATGACCTGCGTGACGATGTGACCACCGGCCAGAGTGGTCAATGGTTCGGCGCCCAGTTGATAGAAGACACGCGGTGGTTGTTCGAAAGACTGCTCCAGGAACGCCAGTCGTCGTTCGAATCTCCGAGCCGCCTCTTCGCCTTGCACGCGGCGTCCGGTCAGTTGACCCAGATCGCGCAGGTTATCGGCGACGTCGAGCAAATGTCGCGGCTCGCTGACATAAACCGGGATGTCGAGACTGCGTAGTCGCTCGATCACTGCCTGAGGCGAGCCGCTGCCCCAGGCGATCACCAGTTGCGGATCGCGCGCCAGTATCGCTTCCAGCGAAATGCCCCGATAACTACCGACGCGAGGTAATGCACGCGCCTCGGTGGGATAATCACTACCAGCGATCACCCCCACCAATGACTCGCCGGCTCCCAGCTCATAGAATATTTCTACTGCGTGGGGGGCCAAGGCCACGACACGCTCGGCGGGCGCCGATAAAGAGACTTTCTTGCCCGCATCATCGGTCACCGTGATAGCCGCTGCGTGGCTCGGCATGCTGAAGAAGAGCATCAACACCAGTACCAGCGGCGCTAACCATGCTGCGTTGCCCAACACCCGGTCTCGTCTCTCGATAAAGAAAACAATGTGCATTAGCCTACCCTGGAGAAACCTTGGTTTTAGTGATCGCTCCAAGAAGACATCCTTTAAACTCTTATCATGCACGAGGAAACGTCATGAAGCTCATCCCCCATTCACGCCACGTGCTAGCCGGCGCCTTGCTACTGGGAAGCCTGCTGGGTGGGGCAACGACCGCCCAGGCTCAATCATCGATGCCCGAAACCCAGCGTGTTCAAGTACAGGCCCAGGCCGAGATCAAGGCCGAGCCCGACATGGCGATGCTGAATGCGCGTCTATGGGAGCGCACGCCGACTATCGCTCGAACCGAGAACACACCATCGGACCCGCAGGCGCTGGCGGATGCCCGCAAACGCCTGGAAGAGCGTACCGGAGAACTGATTCGCACGCTGGAGCAGGCTGGACTCGAAAGCAAGTCCATTACCGCCGGCTCCCTGTCAGTACGTCCGGATTACGTACATCGCCCGGTGAAGAAAGATGAGCCACCCGAAACACTGGTGCGTACCCAGCTCGAACGACCGGTGAGCCTGCGCATCGACGATCTCGATCGTTTGCCGGCCATTCTCGATGCGCTGACCCAGGCCGGCGTCAATGCACTGGATGGCGTCACCTACGATCTCAAGGACCGGGATGCCGCCACCGACAAGGCATTGACCCAGGCGCTGGAGAAGGCGCATCACAAGGCTCAGCTGATGGCCAGCACATTGGGTGTCGAGCTGGGTCCAGTGCTCAATATTCAGGAAACCAATGCGCCCATCTTTGCTCCGCGCATGATGGCCATGAGCGCCGAGGCCAAGCAAGGCGGCTCCACCCCGGAATATCGCTCAGGGGAGATCACCATCGATGCAGGGGTCAGCGTCGCCTGGGAGATCAAGAATTGATCCGTTCGACACCGCCCATGTATCCACGAAGCGCCTCGGGTACCGTGACCGAGCCATCGGCATTCTGATAGTTTTCCAGCACCGCTAGCAGACAACGCCCCACTGCCAGCCCCGAGCCATTCAGGGTGTGCAGCAGTTGGGGTTTCTTGTACTCCGGGTCGCGAAAGCGTGCCTGCATGCGCCGGGCTTGAAAATCCTCGCAATTGGAGACCGAGGATATCTCGCGATAGGTCTGCTGGCTCGGCACCCAGACTTCGAGGTCGTAGGTCTTGGCCGCGCCAAACCCCATATCGCCGGCACACAGAGTGATCACCCGATACGGCAGTCCCAGCGCCTGCAGAATGGCCTCGGCGTGTCCGCGCATGTCTTCGAGTGCCGCGTAGCTGGAATCAGGCGAGACCAGTTGCACCATCTCGACCTTGTCGAACTGGTGCTGGCGAATCATGCCTCGGGTGTCCTTACCGTAGGCGCCTGCTTCACTACGAAAGCAAGGCGTATGAGCAGTCAGGCGCAGCGGCAACTCCTTGGCCTCGAAGATATGATCGCGGGCGAAATTGGTCAGCGGCACCTCGGCGGTAGGAATCAGATAGTAGCCGTTGTCGCCTTCCAATCTGAACAGATCCTCACCGAACTTGGGTAACTGTCCGGTGCCCATCAAGGAGTCACTATTGACCATGTAGGGCACGTAGCACTCTTCATAGCCGTGTTCGAGGGTCTGAGTGTCAAGCATGAACTGGCCGAGCGTCCGATGCAGCCGAGCAATCGGGCCACGCATCACCGCGAAGCGCGAACCGGTCAGCTTGGCCGCCATTTCGAAATCGAGATAGCCCAGCTTGGCGCCAAGATCGACGTGATCCCGGATCTTGAAATCGAACTCCCGGGGTGTGCCCCACCGATGCAACTCGACGTTATCGTTCTCATCATCGCCCTCGGGCACGCTGTCGTGCGGCAGGTTGGGCAATCCCGTCAAGAAATCGTCCAATGCCGCACTATTCTCTGCCAGCCGCGCCTTGACCGCATCCAGACGAT
This sequence comes from Halomonas sp. GXIMD04776, assembly GCF_049808615.1. Lineage (NCBI taxonomy): Bacteria > Pseudomonadati > Pseudomonadota > Gammaproteobacteria > Oceanospirillales > Halomonadaceae > Halomonas > Halomonas sp. GXIMD04776. The sequence goes on from NZ_JBNCAN010000004.1 coordinate 156,777, forward strand.
CACCCAGATCGCTGACTTCCGCCAATAGAGGTTCGATGTCCTCCCCAGACGCTTTCGCCTGGCCGACTGCCTTGGAATGCGTATTGCGCTCGTTCTGCAGACGCTCGGTCTCGGTCTGCAGCTCCCGCCGCTGGGTCTCCAAGGTCTCAAAACGATTCACATCCAGAGCAAAACCGCGTTTAGCAAGGCGCTGCGCGACGGTATCAAGGTCGCTGCGAAGCAGTTTGGGATCGAGCATGAAGTCTTATCCGTTGAAAAATGAGTTATACAAAAAGTCGCGCCAGTCTCATTCCGGCGGCCACCCCGGCCACTCCGAGTAACAAGCTCCCGGTGACGTAGAGAAAAGCGATCGACGCACGGCCGCTTTCCAGCAATGTCAGGATCTCTAGCGCGAAGGTAGAAAACGTGGTGAAGGCGCCGGTAAACCCCGCCACCAGCGCCGCTTGCCAAATGGGCGCGAGCTTGAGCTCTTCGCTAATCCATACATAGAGCGCGCCGATCAAACAACACCCCAACAGGTTGACGCCGAAGGTGCCCCAGGGAAATCCACGCCCCAGCGTCGAGGTGAGCCAACCACTCAGCAAGTAACGCCCTAGCGCACCGAAGGCGCCGCCGGCGGCCACGGCCAGCCAAGTTATCATGGTCAATTCCAGGCACCGTAAAAATCGGCTTTCCATTGTAAGGAAAAGCGACCCGCTGGGCCATGGCACCCAATGTTGCCGTTGCAACATCGCAATGCGTTGCGACGGCTTCTCGGGTAAGGTAGGGGCATAGTGTCCTGCTTGATACGAAGAGATCATGATCGCACGACTGAAACCTCTTTCTCGGGTCGATGAGGATTATCTAGCCTTCATCGAGGCCCTCAAGACGGAAGGCTTCGCCGGGGATATCGCGGCGGATTACGCCAACCGCACGGTGCTCGCCACCGATAACTCCATCTATCAGCGCCTCCCTCAGGCGGTGCTCTACCCGCGCAGCGCTGAAGATCTGCAGCGTATTGCGCGCCTGGCAGCATGCGAGGAGTTCCAAGAAATAGCATTTGCGCCCCGCGGCGGTGGCACCGGTACCAACGGCCAGTCACTGACCGAGGGCATCATGGTGGATGTTTCGCGACACATGAATCGTATTCTCGACATCGACGTGGAGAATCGTCGCGTACGAGTTCAGGCCGGGGTGGTCAAGGATCAGTTGAACGCGGCCTTGAAGCCTCACGGCCTATTTTTCGCTCCGGAACTCTCGACCTCCAACCGGGCCACCATTGGAGGCATGATTTCAACCGATGCCAGCGGTCAGGGCAGCTGCGAATACGGCAAGACCCGGGATCATGTGCTGGCTCTGAACACGGTACTGCTGGGCGGCGAGCGGCTGGAAAGCCATCCCCTCGAGGAAGATGAACTGGACGCACTCTGCGCTCAGGACAATATCGTCGGTGAGGTGCATCGTACCGCCCGAAAGATCATCGATACACAACGCGAGCAGATCGACGCCACCTTTCCTAGACTCAATCGCTGTCTGACGGGTTACGACCTGGCGCACCTGCGTACGCCGGATGGATGTTTCGATCTCAATAGCGTGCTGTGTGGCGCCGAAGGCTCACTCGGTTTCCTCAACGAGGCCACACTCAACGTTCTGCCCATGGCCAAGCACTCCACCCTGGTCAATGTGCGCTACGCGAGCTTCATGGATGCCCTGCGGGACGCCAAGGCACTGATGGGAATGGAAGCCAATCGACCCACCTCTATCGAAACCGTGGACGACAAGGTGCTGGGCCTGGCGATGGAGGACTTCGTCTGGGACAGCGTGGCGGAGTTCTTTCCCAGCGCGCAGACCAAGGCCGCTGCCCAGGATACCAAAACCACAAGTAATACCGTCACGACTCATCACGCAGAGCGCTCTCCCGTGATCCGCGGCATCAACCTGGTCGAGTTCAACGCCGACGACCCGGACAAACTCGACGCCAAGGTGTCCGCTTTCACCGATCACCTGTCAGCGGATACTCAGGTTCGGCGTCTTGGCTACACCCTGGCCGAGGGTCGCGAACAGATCGACCAGGTCTATGCCATGCGCAAGCGCGCGGTGGGTCTGCTCGGCAATGCCAAGGGCGAGAAGCGCCCCATCCCCTTCGTCGAGGATACCGCCGTTCCACCGGAGCACCTGGCGGATTACATTACCGAGTTTCGCGCTCTGCTGGATGCCCGAGAGCTGGAATACGGCATGTTCGGTCATGTCGATGCCGGGGTGCTGCATGTGCGCCCAGCGCTGGACATGAAAGACCCTGAGCAGGAAGTCTTGATCCGTGAGATTTCCGATGAAGTCGCCGACCTGACCCACAAGTATCACGGCCTACTGTGGGGCGAACACGGCAAGGGGGTACGCTCGGAATACACCCCCAAGTTCTTCGGCGCACTTTACCCCAGCCTGCAACGGCTCAAGGCGGCCTTCGATCCGCACAACCAGTTGAACCCGGGCAAGATCGCCACACCTTTTATCCGTTCCGAGGGCGCCGAACCCTCTACCCGACCCCAAGACGTCGCCAACACTTTACATCGATCGGCAGACAACATCGGGGGTTTTGAGCCGGTCCGGCTGGTGGATCAAGGATTACTGGCCATCGATGGGGTCACCACCCGGGGCCAGCTCGACCGCCAGATCGACGAACGGGTATGGCAGGCACACTCGAGCGCGGTCTACTGCAACGGAAACGGCGCTTGTTATAACTACGACCCCGATGACGCCATGTGCCCTTCCTGGAAAGCGACCCGGGAGCGCATCCACTCACCCAAGGGCCGTGCCAGTCTGATGCGGGAATGGCTGCGTCTGCAGGGCAACAGCGGCACCGATGTAGTCGAGGAGTCGCGCAAGAAGAAAGCCGAAGGCGCCTGGGGGTTTGTGCGCGACATGCCGCTGCGCCTGTGGAATACCTACCGCCGACGCCAGGGTGACGAAGATTTCTCCCACGAGGTCCATGACGCCATGGCCGGCTGCCTGGCCTGCAAGTCCTGCGCCGGGCAATGCCCTATCAAGGTCAATGTGCCGGAGTTCCGCTCCCAGTTCCTGGAGGTCTACCACGGGCGTTACCAGCGTCCGCTGCGCGACTACCTGATCGGCGGACTCGAATTCATGGTGCCCTACTTGTCGACGGTCGCGCCGCTCTACAATGCAGCGCTGCAGAACCGGCTGATCGATCGCCTGATGACAAGTCGCATCGGCATGGTCGACAGTCCGCAACTCTCTCGGGCCAGCCTCAAGAAACAACTCGCCGCTTGGGGTATCGCCGAGGCTACGCCGACCAGCCTGGGACTGCTCACGGAGCAGCAGAAAGCACGGAGCGTGGTCATCATCCAGGATGCCTTCACCAGCTATTTCGAATCCCGGTTGGTGATGGATATCGTCGAATTGCTGTCACGCCTGGATATTCGTGTGTTCGTGGCGCCCTTCTCACCCAATGGCAAACCGCTCAACGTTCAGGGCTTTCTGGGCGCTTTTGAGCGCACTGCCGAAAAGCAGGCACGGCGTCTAAAGGCTTTGGCGGCATTCGACGTTCCGCTGGTGGGTATCGATCCAGCCATGACCCTGACCTACCGCCAGGAGTACGCCAAGGCGCTGGGGGCGAATGCCACCCCCGAGATACTGCTGCTGCAAGAATGGCTGGTCTCCCTGGGCCAGCGCCTGGTGCCCGGTGGGTTCAAGAGTGACGACCCGGGTTTCAAGCTGCTTTCGCACTGCACCGAGAAAACCACCGCCCCGGGCTCGCCCAAAGCCTGGCAACAGGTGTTCTCGGCCTTCGGTTTTGAACTGGAACTGCTCGCCAGCGGCTGCTGCGGCATGTCCGGCACCTACGGCCATGAAAGCCGGAACCTCGAAACATCGAAGACCATTTACGGCCAATCCTGGCAGCGTCATGTCGAAAACGAGGACAATTCCGGACGACTACTGGTTACGGGCTATTCCTGCCGCAGCCAGGCCAAACGGCTTTCCGACCTCTCTCTCGATCACCCCTTGCAGGGGTTGTTGAAAGCGATCAAGCGATCGTGAAAAGGATTTCCTGACAATCATGCAAACTCCTGCCATTGCGCTGACGGGCATCGGGCTGTTGGCGCTGTTATGCCAGTGGACGGCCTGGCGCATCCGTTTACCCGCCATCCTTCTGCTGCTGATTGCCGGCATTTTCGTCGGTCCTGTGGGACACCTGCTCGACCCAGACGCCCTGTTCGGCGATCTGTTGTTTCCGCTGGTGTCGCTGGCCGTTGCCGTCATCCTGTTCGAAGGCAGCCTGACCTTGAACATCAAGGACCTGCGCGGTCATGGCCCCACGGTATGGCATCTGGTTACCTGGGGTGCCCTGCTCACCGCCATCATCGGCAGTGTGGCCGCCCATTACATTCTCGGCCTGTCCTGGCAAATGGCGAGCGTGCTGGGTGCAGTGCTGGTAGTCACCGGCCCTACCGTGGTATCGCCATTGTTGCGAACGCTGCGCGCCCGGGAACACCTCACCCAAATACTGCGCTGGGAAGGGATCCTCATCGATCCCATCGGTGCGATCGGTGCCGTCCTGGTCTATGAATTCGTCGCCCTGGGCTATACCGAAGGGGCGGCTTCTCACACTCTGTTGCTGTTCGGCAAGACGCTGCTCATTGGTTTCGGCCTGGGCAGCCTTGGCGGGTACGCCTGGGGGCAGATACTACGCCGCCGCTGGCTGCCCCCGCGGCTGCACAGCTTCGGCACCCTGATGATGGTGCTGACGCTGTTCACCACCTCCGATGTGCTGTTCCATGAGTCCGGCCTACTGACCGTAACGGTCGTGGGCATCTGGCTGGCCAATATGCGCGGCGTGCCCACCGACGAGATTCTCGAATTCAAGGAAACCCTGACAATCCTGCTGATCTCGGGGCTTTTCATTCTGCTGGCGGCGCGTCTGACGGTAGATCAGTTGGCGCTACTCTCCTGGCCGGCGTGGGGCTTTCTTGGCGTATTGGTATGGCTCGGACGCCCACTCGTGGTCTGGCTGTGCACTCTGGGCAGTGACCTTCACTGGCGGGAAAAGGCGCTCCTCGCCTGGCTATGCCCCCGCGGCATCGTGGCAGCGGCGGTAGCCTCGCTGTTTGCCCTCAAGCTCGAGGAGATCGGTGTTGCCGGTGCCGAGATGCTGGTACCTGTGGCCTTCCTCACCATCATCACCACCGTTGTGCTACAAAGCCTGCTTTCCCGCCCCATAGCAAGGATGCTCGGGGTCGTCGAGCCCCCACCCTCGGGGTTTCTGATCCTCGGCGCCAACTCGGTGGCGCGAGCCATTGCCCTGGAACTACAGGAAGCCGGATTCAGGGTGCGTCTAGCGGATACGGATTGGGAAGCCACTCAGGAAGCTCGCATGGCAGGTTTGCCGGTCTATTACGGCAACCTTCTTTCACATCATGCCGACCGACACATGGACTTGACCGGTATCGGTCATTTGCTGCCCTTGTCGCCCTATCGGGAGCTCAACAACCTGGCGGCGCTGCACTACGCTCAGGAATTCGCCTATGGCAAGGTCTTCCAGTTGGCGGAAACCCGCACCCGCAGCGATCGCCATTATCGTGAACAGGCGTTAGGACACCTGCCGGTACTCTTCGAGGAGAATGCGACCTATGCGCGACTGCAGGAATTGATCAAGCAGGGCGCCGAGTTACGCAGCGCTCATCTGACTGATGAAATCACCCTGGAAAAGTACCGCGCCTTGCATGAAGACAAGCTCATGCCGCTATTTTGCATCGATGCAAACGAGCGCATCCGTGTGGCCAACGACGAAGTTCCTCTGGACCCACAACCCGGGGAGACACTGATCAGCCTGGTCTATCCGGAGTCACCGGCCTTCGGCCGACAAGAGGCTGCATGAGTTCCAAAAAGGCGTCAATGCGACAGAACGTTCAAAAGACATTCAAAAGAACATGCGCCGCAAGGCAGCACCGGGATCTTTTTCGCACATGAACGCTTCTCCGACGAGAAAGCCATTCACTCCGTACTCGAGCATGTGTTCGACATCGCCCCGGGTATTGATGCCCGACTCCGTGATCACCGTCACCCCTTCAGGAACCCGCGAAAGCAGCTGAAAGGTGGTATCCAGGGTGGTCTCGAAGCTATGCAGATCACGATTGTTGATGCCCACCAGTTCCAGATTGAGCGCCATCGCCCGCTCCAGTTCCAGCGCATTATGCACTTCAACCAGCACATCCATGCCCAGCTCGCCGGCCTGCTGATGCAACGCCTTCATCTGTGCATCGTCGAGAGCAGCGACGATCAACAGGATGCAGTCCGCGCCGATGGCCCGCGCCTCGCTGACCTGATAGTCGTGGACGATGAAATCCTTGCGAATCACCGGTAGCTCACAGGCATCGCGAGCCTCGATCAGGAAGTCTTCATGGCCCTGAAAAAAATCCGCATCGGTCAGCACCGACAGGCAACTGGCCCCGGACTCTGCATAGGCCTTGGCGATCTCGGCGGGCTGGAAGTTCTCGCGGATCACACCGCGGGAAGGCGAGGCCTTCTTGATTTCAGCGATCACCGCTGGATCTCCCTCCTCGATGGTCCGATTCAGGGCCGCGACGAAGCCTCGCGGCGCGCTCTGCTCTCGGGCGCGCTCCAACAGCACCGCCTCGGAGACCCGAGCACGGCGCTCGGCGACCTCCTCATCCTTGCGCTCGAGTATCTTGGCCAGGATGGTGGGCAAATCATCGGTGGTGGTCATGTCAGGCCTCTTGTGTCGATGAATGGATAATCATTGATCGCTGAACACGCGACTGAAGTCGGTCAGTTCCTTCATCTTTTCCAGCGCCAGTTTCGAGGCCATGGCATCCTGAGCCAGCGCCACCCCTTCCTTGATGCTGTCGGCGATGTCAGCGGCATACAGGGCCGCCCCCGCATTCAAGGCCACGATATCCGCTGCCGCGCCCTCGCCCACCAAGGCCTCCTTGACCAGCCGCAGGCTATCCTCGGCAGTGACGACCTTGAGCGGTTCGAGCGCCTGACGCTCTATTCCCAACTCCTCGGGGGTGATGACATATTCCTCGATCTCGCCGTCGCGCAATTCAGCGACTCGCGTCGGCGCGGCAAGGGAAATCTCGTCCAGGCCATCCTCGGCGTGAACCACCAGCACATGCCGACTGCCCAGGCGACCCAGCGCTTCGGCCATCAGCGGCACCAGACTGGATTGATAGACGCCCAACAATTGGTGCTGGGCACGAGCTGGATTGGTCAGCGGCCCGAGAATGTTGAACACGGTACGCACACCCATCTCACGACGCGGGCCGATGGCATGGCGCATGGCCGGGTGATGCATGGGGGCGAACATGAAACCCACACCGACCTGCTCGATGCAGCGCGCCACCTGATCCGGCGCGAGATCGAGCTTGATACCGGCGACATCGAACAGATCGGCACTGCCGGAAGACGAGGAGACGCTACGGTTGCCATGCTTGGCGACATGCCCCCCTGCCGCGGCGACCACGAAGCTGGACGCGGTGGAGACATTGAACAGGTTCGCGCCATCGCCACCGGTACCGACGATATCCACCAGATCGTCAAGCACGACTTCGACCGGTGTCATCAGATCGCGCATCACCTGAGCAGCGGCGGCGACCTCATCCACCGTCTCGCCCTTCATCGACAAACCGATCAGGAAGCCACCGATCTGTGCATCCGTAGCGTCCCCCGTCATGATGTGGCGCATCACCGCGTGGGTATCAGCGTAGCTCAGATTGCGGCCTCTCATGACCGCATCGATCGCTTCTCGCATCTGCATATTGGTCTCCTTGATTGTCGTGTTAGCGACGACGCAAGATAACGGTATAAGCCTTTATAAACGATCAGGCGCGACCTCGCTCGAGGAAATTGCCCAGCAGCTGATGCCCTTGCCGAGTCAGGATCGATTCAGGGTGGAACTGTACCCCTTCGATATCCAGGCTGCGGTGACGCAATCCCATGATCACCCCGGGGGTGACATCATTATCACCGACCCAGGCGGTAGCCTCGAGTGCTTCCGGCAGGCTCTCGGCCTCAACAATCAGCGAGTGGTAACGCGTGACCTCTAACGGATCGTCCAATCCGGCAAACACGCCTTCACCACGATGATGTATCTGGGAAGTCTTGCCATGCATCACCTGAGGTGCGCGCACCACCCGACCGCCAAACACCTGACCGATCGCCTGATGGCCTAGACAAACCCCCAAAATCGGCAGCTTGCCGGCGAAATGGCGGATCACATCCATGGATATACCCGCCTCGTTGGGCGTGCAGGGCCCTGGAGAGATCACGATATGGCTCGGCGCCAGCGCCTCGATATCCGCGAGACTCAAGGCATCGTTGCGGTAGGTTTCGACCTCGGCGCCCAATTCCGCCAGATACTGCACGATATTGAAGGTAAAGCTGTCGTAGTTATCGATCATCAACACGGCCATTAGCACTTACTCCGGCACACGCACGGGCTAACCCATGCGTCGACATCAGGGATTCGCAGGGTCATTCGAGGTTGTCCAGGCCGCGTTCTGCCATGGCCACGGCGCGGAACAGGGCACGCCCCTTGTTCAGGGTCTCCTGCCATTCGAGTTCCGGCACCGAGTCGGCGACGATGCCGGCCCCGGCCTGGACGTGCAGTTCGCCATCCTTGATCACCGCCGTGCGAATGGCGATGGCGGTATCCATGTTGCCGTGCCAGGAGAGATAGCCCACCGCACCGGAGTAGACACCCCGCTTGACCGGCTCCAGTTCGTCGATGATCTGCATGGCGCGAATCTTAGGTGCCCCGGAGAGCGTACCGGCGGGAAAGGTCGCTCGCAGCACGTCCATCGCCGAAAATCCCGGCGACAGACGCCCGGTCACGTTGGAGACGATATGCATGACATGGGAATAGCGCTCGATGGCCATGTTATCGGTGACCTTGACCGACCCCGCCTCGCAGATACGTCCTACATCGTTGCGCCCCAGGTCGATCAGCATGACATGCTCGGCGATCTCCTTGGGGTCCGCCAGCAGGTCCGCTTCGAGCGCCCTATCTTCTTCCTCGTTGCGACCTCGCTTGCGGGTTCCGGCGATGGGGCGCACGGTGACCTCGCCCTCCTCGAGCCGTGTAAGAATCTCCGGCGACGACCCCACCACTTGATGATCGCCAAGATTGAGAAAGAACATATAGGGCGATGGATTGAGACTGCGCAGGGCGCGGTAGAGATCGAGCGGTGGCGCCCGAAACGGGATCGACATGCGTTGCGACGGCACGCATTGCATGACATCGCCGGCCAGCACGTACTCCTTGATGGTCTCGACCGCCGCCTTGAACCCTTCTTCGGTGAAACCCGACGTGAAGTGCCCTTCTTCCACTGCGGCAGCGCCGGTTCCGGGACTCGCAGACGCCAAGGTGGCGCCTCGTAGCTCGTTCTCGAGGGAGTCAAGACGCTCGTTGGCATATTCAAGCGCCCGGCTATCGGCGGGATCGGCATGGGTCCAGAGTGTCAGGCGACCCGAGAGATTGTCGAATACCACGAACTCGTCGCTGATCATCAGCAGGATATCCGGCACGCCGATGGGATCGGGTTTCTCGACACCGCGCAGGCGCGGCTCGATGTAGCGAATGGTGTCGTAGCCGAAATACCCCACCAGTCCGCCGTCGAAGCGCGGTTGGTCGTCGAGACGCGGAACCTTGAAGCGAGTCTGGAACTGTTCGATCCAGGTCAGTGGGTCGTCTGCGTGAGAGACACCGGATTGCTCACCATCGACGATATGACGCACCTCGTGGCCGCGCACCTCGATACGTTCGCGGCACGGCAAGCCGATGATGGAGTAACGCCCCCACTTCTCCCCCCCCTGCACGGACTCGAGCAGGAAGGTCCAGGGTGCATCCGCCAGTTTGAGGTAGGTGGACAGCGGTGTATCAAGGTCGGCCAACACTTCCCGGGTGACCGGAATGCGGTTGAAGCCTGCCTGCGCCAGGTCGGCGAAGCGTTCGGGAGTCATCATGCCCGGCAGTTCCTTCAGGGTGAATCTAGACGGATTGGATCGAAACAGGTGAGTCGACAAGGATATCGATATGCCTGACCAGGCGATCGCCGACTTGACGATCGCAGGGATGTCACCATCGCCAGCGCTTGACGGCGCGAGCAAGCGTGACGCTGTCTTGAGAGACCTGAGAGAAATGGCGGGCATCCAGCGTCATGAGTGATCCGTAATTGCTGAATCTTATTGATTTTTCGCCGTTTATAGCGATATTGAACAACCCTAAACGAGTTCTCTCAGCGATTCAACTATCCCGTCTGGCTGACTATCGGTTATCGGCTCACCATGATTATAGCCGTAGGGCACCGCCAGGGTATGAAATCCAGCCCGTCGGCCGGCCTCGATGTCATGTCGAGAATCACCGATCATCAGGCACTCTCCAGGGGAGATACCGTAGTGCTTGGCCACATGCAGTAGCGGCGCGGGATCGGGTTTCTTTTGCGGCAGCGAGTCACCCCCCAGGGTCAGTCCGAAATAACCGGCCAGGCCAAGGGCGTCGAGAATTGGCGCCACGAAGGCATGTGGCTTGTTGGTGATCACCACCAGGACCAGACCTCGCTCATTCAGCGCTGACAGCGCCTCGTTCACCCCGGGATAAACACGGGTATGAACACAGGATGCTCGGCCGTAATGCTCAAGAAAACTGTCGTGGGCACTATCAACAGCCTGCTCGTTCGGGGGGCTACCGGTGGCGTATTCCAGCGCTCGCTCGACCAGCTTGTGCGAACCATTGCCGACCCAGTCGCGAACCCGGGCCTCGCCGGCTGGCGACAATTCACGCTCAATGAGCATGGCATCGACCGCAGCGGCGAGATCGGGAACGGAATCGATCAGGGTGCCATCCAGATCGAAGGCGACGAGGCGGAGTCCATCAAGACTCGACAGCATGACTTCTCCAGAACACGTAAAGATGTGAGACAGGCATGAATTATGCCTGCATGGGCAGGAAAAAACAGGCTATCGATTCCCTGAGGAATTCCCTAGTCCGGCATGGTGGCGGTGATCCTTATCGACGCATACCAGGCGGCCAGGTTGGCGATCTCCTCGTCGCTTAGGCCCTTGGCCACCACCGACATGATCTCGTGCTCGCGTCTGCCGCTACGAAACGCCTTCAATTGTGTCTCGAGATAGATCTGGCTCTCGCCCGCCAGGTGTGGCGCGATCGGAATCGTCGCGATACCGTCCAAGCCATGACAAGTCTGGCACTGACGTGCCAGCTTGCGACCGGCTTCGGGATCGGCTGCCTGGGCACTGGTCGTCAGCGCCAGACCGCTGGCGACCACAAGCACGATGGCCGGACGTAAAAATGGCATGACGTCTCCTCGCGGCAATAAAGAAGCAGGCAGGCGGTAGACGCCTGCCAATATGTCATAAGCGTTGCACTTCTACTGGGCAGACGAACCGGTGTAGGCAATTCGATAGACCGCCCCGGCCAGATCGTCAGAAACCAGCAGCGAACCGTCGCGAAGCTGCGCGACATCCACCGGGCGACCAAGGTACTCGCCATTCTCGTCGAGCCAGCCCCGTGCGAAGGGCACCGTGTCGCCGGTGACATTTCCTTCCGCGTCAACCGGGGTGAACATCACCCGTGCGCCGACGGGCTCGGTGCGATTCCAGGAACCGTGCTGCGCGACGAAGATGCCGCCCCGGTACTTTTCGGGAAACATCTTGCCGGTGTAGAAGACCATGCCCAGATCCGCAGCGTGGGCCGCGGTTTCAACCACCGGGAAAACGACCTCGACGGGTACTTCCTCGCCCTTGTACTCGCTGGTACGCACATCGCCACCACCATACCAAGGGTGCCCGAAGTGCTGACCCGGGGCGGTCTGGCGATTGATTTCACCGGGAGGGATGTCATCCCCCATGCCGTCCACCTGATTGTCGGTGAACCACAGATTGCCCGTCTTGGGATGGAAGTCGTGGCCAACCGAATTGCGAATGCCCCGCGTATAGACCTCGCGCTCGCTACCGTCCTGATTGACCCGGATGATGCCGCCGATACCGTATTCGGAGAAGACATCGAGATGCTTTTCCGGGGCGACGTTGAACGGTTGGCCCAGGGAGATGTAGAGCTTGCCGTCGGGACCTATATCGCAGACCCGAGCAGTGTGATTGTAGCTGACGAACTCTTCGGGAATGAGTTCACCGCCAGGGATGACCGGCTCGGCGACCACGTCCGGACTCTCATAGAAGAACTCCGCCGCCGGGTAAGCGAGCACCCGGTTCTGTTCGGCAATATAGAGCACGCCCGCCGGCGAGAAGCAGGGGCCATTGGGAATCGACTTGGCCAGGGACGGCGCGAAATTCTTGACCTCGTCGGCGACACGGTTCTTGTCGCGATCGGTGACGGCCCAGATCTCGGTCTTGCGAGTGCCAACGAAGGTAACGACACCTTGGGGACCAACCGCCATGTGGCGCGCATCCGGCACGAGCGCGTAGAGATCGATGGTGAAGCCTTGCGGAAGTTCGATCCGCTTCAGGGTCTCGCGGATCGCATCGGCGCTGGGGCTGTTCTGGTCGATGACGGTGAACTCGGTCTCGCCAGTGGTCTGGAAGTTGCCGAGTTTCTCCAGAGTGTCATCGTTCTGGGCCAGTACCAATGAGGAAGCAAGCGTGCTTGCGACGACGCTCGCTGACAGCAGCGTGATTTTCATTGTTGTTCTCCATTGTTGACGATGCCTCACCGGCATCGGCATTCAACGAGTACAGACAGCCGCTCTCGAAACGTCAAGGTCGTTGTGTCGCGCTCCTTCGAGACTTGTTTTCAGGGCTCGTACCGGGCAGCGAGCCAGGCACGTTTGGCGGTTGCAGACTGTTTCTTGAGCCACGCCTCCAGTTTCAGCGCCTCGCCGCGGCTACCGACAGATTGCTGATGAACCAGACGCAGCGGCCCCTTGCCGCGCAGCGCCCGGGCGCCGCGCTTGCCATTCTGGTGTTCGTTGAAGCGTCGCTCCACATCCGTGGTGATGCCGGTGTAAAGCGCACCCGACGCCGTCTCGACCAGGTAGAGATACCAACGGATACCGATATCGATGCTTTCTTCTCTCGCCGCCTCACCAGACGAAGACTCGCTCATGTCGTATTCAGACCTTGGCTAGCTCGTTGCGAAACGCTCGGATCACGCTGTCGTAACGGTGAGCATCCTCTTCGCGACGGCCTTTGAACACCGCCGAGCCGGCGACGAAGGTGTCAGCACCGGCGCCCGCGACCTCGGCGATGTTGTCGATCTTGATACCGCCATCGACTTCCAGACGAATATCCAGACCACTAGCGTCGATACGACTGCGTACCTCACGCAGTTTATCGAGAGTGCTGGGGAGGAAGGATTGACCGCCGAAACCTGGATTGACGCTCATCAACAAGATCATGTCGACCTTGTCCATCACATGATCGAGATAGGTCAGGGGCGTGGCGGGATTGAACACCAGCCCGGCCTTGACACCACCGTCGCGAATCAACTGCAGGGAGCGATCGATATGCTCCGAGGCCTCGGGATGAAAGGTGATGTAGCTGGCTCCGGCGTCGATGAAATCACCGATCAGGCGGTCCACCGGCTTGACCATCAGGTGCGCATCGATGGGCGCGGTTACCCCGTGCTTGCGCAGCGCTTCGCAGACCATTGGCCCGATGGTCAGGTTGGGGACGTAATGGTTGTCCATCACGTCGAAGTGCACGATATCGGCCCCCGAGGCAAGAACGTCATCGACCTCCTGGCCCAGGCGGGCAAAGTCCGCGGAAAGAATCGAAGGGGCAATCTTGAAGTCGGATGCGTGACCAGGGGCGTAATCAGAGTTCACGTTAGACATGGCTCGTCGTCGAAGTACGGAAAGCGCCCATTCTAGCCTAATCAAATCGTTCTGTGGGCGGATGACATTTGCTTATCCTGGATTCTGCGTCGATATTGAGAAATGCCTAACACAAGAATATCTCGATTCAGGAGACAATAATGCCCACATGCTCTTCGGCCCTCATAAACCGACTCACGACACTGACCTGTGCCGGCGCTCTGGCATTGACTACGTCGATTTCTGTCCTCGCCCAACAGGCCATCCTTGAAGGTGAACGCTTCAATCCCGAGGTCAGCGCAAAAGGCATGGTGGCCACCAGCCACTTTCTGGCCTCGAAAGTCGCCCGGGACGTGCTCGCGGATGGCGGCAACGCCGTGGATGCAGCGGTAACCGCAGGCTTCGCCCTGGCAGTGACTCAGCCACGCTCCGGCAACATCGGCGGCGGCGGCTTCATGCTGGTATCGGATGAGAAAAGTGGTGAGGTCGTCGCCATCGATTACCGCGAGAAAGCGCCCGCGGCGGCGTTTGAAACCATGTTCCAGAACGATGAAGGCGAAGCGGTTTCCGAACTCTCTCGCTATACCCATAACGCCTCCGGAGTGCCCGGCACCGTGGCGGGCCTGGCCATGGCACTGGAGAAATACGGCACCCTGAGCCTGGCGGAGGCCTTGGCCCCGGCGATCCGCCTGGCCGAGGATGGCTTTGCCCTGCCCCAGCGTTTCGTCGACGGCATCCGCGATACGCGGGAGCGACTGGAGCAGTGGGACGGCTCGCGGAAGAAGTTCTTCAAGGAAGACGGCAGCCTCTATGAGGTCGGCGATCTCTTCAAACAGCCGGACCTGGCCGCAACGCTGAAGCGCATCGCCGAACAGGGCCCGCGGGAGTTCTATGAAGGCAAGACCGCGGAGTTGATCGCCACTCAAATGGAAAACAACGGTGGCCTGATGACGATGGAAGATCTGGCCAACTATGAACCGGCGATTCGCGAACCCAGTCATGGCACCTATCGCGGCCATGACGTCTACGCCATGAGCCCTCCCTCTTCTGGCGGCGTGCACATCGTGCAGATGCTCAACATTCTCGAGGAGTACGATATCGCCGAGATGGGGTTCAATTCGGCCAATACCATCCATGTGATGGCGGAAGCCATGAAACGCGCCTACGCGGATCGCTCGAAGTATCTGGGGGATACGGATTTCGTCGAGGTGCCGCTGGAAGGCCTGACCTCCAAGGAGTACGCCAAGGAGTTACGTCAGCAGATCTCGATGGATCAAGCAACGCCCAGCAGCGAGATCGCACCGGGCAATCCTCTGCCTTACGAATCCAATGAGACCACTCATTTCTCCATCGCCGATGGCAACGGCATGGCGGTCTCCAATACTTACACCATCAACTTCAGCTATGGCTCGGGCATCGTCGTGGAAGGGGCGGGCTTTCTGCTCAACAACGAGATGGACGACTTCTCCGCCAAGCCCGGCGTGCCCAATGCCTATGGCCTGATCGGCGGCGAGGCCAACAAGGTCGAGCCCAACAAGCGCATGCTGTCATCCATGACACCGACCATCGTCAAGAAGGATGGCAAGAACTTCCTGGTGACCGGCAGCCCCGGCGGTTCACGCATCATCACCACCACGCTGCAGGTACTGATGAACGTGGTCGATCACGAT
Organism: Halomonas sp. GXIMD04776; assembly: GCF_049808615.1. NCBI lineage: Bacteria > Pseudomonadati > Pseudomonadota > Gammaproteobacteria > Oceanospirillales > Halomonadaceae > Halomonas > Halomonas sp. GXIMD04776. Next base: position 172,249 of record NZ_JBNCAN010000004.1, read on the forward strand.
ATGAACATCCAGACCGCGGTGAGCGTACCGCGTATCCATCACCAGTGGCTCCCGGATGAAATTCGCATCGAGCAAGGCATTAGCCCGGACACCATCGAACTGCTCGAATCCCTGGGCCATACCGTCAGCCGCCAGGAGGCCATGGGCGCCGCCCAATCGCTGATGATCGAGGACGGCGTTTTCACCGGTGGCGCGGATCCACGCCGCTCGACATCCTCGGCGATGGGACTATAACCCGGTCCGAGCTTGCTTCTCACGCCACTCTCGCAACGACATCCCGGCCTCTGGCTGGGGTGTCGACGCTTGTGCGCGTCTTCCTAAGCAGGGCTTCTCATAGCGCGCCTCAATCGCCCTATATTGCAAAAAAGAATAACCATCAGGATTGTCATTCCATAAAAGCTGGTTTAGCCTGCTGAAAACTTGATCGCTTTTGGGAACCATCATGATTTTTTCTTTATTTCTGCGCCGTAGCGCCCTCGCTTCCGCCATCACTGCAACCCTTGTGACGGGCTTCGCCGCGCCGTCCCTGGCGGCCGATCGCGAACTGCTCAATTCGTCCTACGATATCGCCCGAGAGCTGTTTGCAACGGTCAACCCCGAGTTCAACACCTGGTGGCAGGAGCAGCACGATGAAAGCGTCGAAGTAAAGCAATCCCATGGCGGCTCCTCCAAGCAGGCTCGCGCCATCATGCAGGGGCTGCGCGCCGATGTGGTGACCTACAACCAGGTCACCGACGTCAATGTGCTCGCCGAACAGGGACTGGTCGCCGAGGACTGGCAGCAACAGTTCCCCAACAATGCCTCGCCCTACTACTCCACCACCGCCTTCCTGGTGCGCGAAGGCAACCCCAAGGAAATCGATAGCTGGGACGACCTGGTCGAAGACGATGTCGAGATCGTCTTTCCCAACCCCAAGACCTCGGGTAACGGGCGCTACACCTACCTGGCCGCCTGGGCCTATGCGGATCAGAAATTCGACGGCGACCAGGAGAAGATTCGCGAGTTCATGAATCGGTTCCTGGGTAACGTCAAGGTCTTCGATACTGGCGGTCGAGGCGCCACCACCACCTTTGTCGAGCGCGGCATCGGCGACGTGCTGATCAGCTTCGAGTCCGAGGTCAACAATATCAGCAAGGAGTACGGCGAGGACGACTACGACGTGGTCGTGCCACCGGTGAGTATCCTGGCGGAATTCCCGGTGGCGGTGGTCGAGAAGGTCGCCGAACGCAACGACAATGCCGAGTTGGCACGGGGCTATCTGGAGTACCTCTACACCGAGGAAGCCCAGCGCCTGCTGGCCGGTTTCAACTACCGGGTCAATGACGAGACCGTCCAGAAGGAGTTCGCCGACCAGTTCCCGGAGACAGAGCTGCTGCGGGTCGAGGACGTCTTCGGTGGCTGGGGCCAGGTCATGGACACCCACTTCTCCAGTGGCGGTGAACTGGATCAGCTGCAGCGCAGATGAGCATGATCGCGACGTTCACGGGCACCGCCCCAAAAAGGGTACTACCGGGGTTCGGTCTCTCCCTGGGCATCACCCTGCTGTTCGTCTCTCTGGTGCTGCTGCTGCCCATGACCAGCCTGGTCGGCCAGCTGGCCGGGCTCAGCCTGGCGGAGTACTGGGCGATCATCACGGAAGAGCGGGTGGTGGCCAGCTACCTGATCACCATCGGTGCGGCGGCGGTGGCGGCCATCGTCAATGCCCTGTTCGGCCTGCTGATGGCCTGGGTGCTGGTGCGTTACGACTTCCCGGGCAAACGCCTGCTGGATGCGCTGATGGACCTGCCCTTTGCCCTGCCCACGGCAGTAGCCGGGATTACCCTGGCGACCATGTACTCAAGCAGCGGTTTCATGGGCAAGTTGCTCGAACCCCTGGGCATCGAGATCGCCTATACCTGGGTCGGCATTGCGCTTGCCATGGCGTTCACCAGCATCCCCTTCGTGGTGCGCACGGTACAGCCGGTGCTGGAAGACCTGCCCAATGAGATCGACGAGGCCGCGCTGACCCTGGGCGCCAGCGACGGTCTGGCGTTTCGCCGGGTGATCCTGCCGCACCTGTGGCCGGCTCTGGTCACCGGCACGGGGCTTGCCTTCGTGCGTTCCCTGGGGGAATTCGGTGCAGTGATCTTCATTGCCGGCAACATGCCTTACGAGACTGAGATCACCTCTTTGATGATCTTCGTCAAGCTGCAGGAATACGATTACGTCGGCGCCTCGGCCATCGCCTCGGTGGTGCTGGCAGTCTCGCTGCTGCTGCTGCTCGCGCTGAATCTGTGGCAGGGCCGTTTCATTCGTCGGCTGCATGGGGGCAAGGGCTGATGCAACGTATCGGTGACGCGCCCCGTACACGCCGGCTCCTGGTCGGCCTGGCGGTTGCCCTGTCGGTGCTCTTTCTGCTGCTGCCATTGGTGGCGATCTTCGCTCAGGCCTTCGCCGAAGGCGTGGCGATTTTCTGGAACAACCTGAGCGATGACTACACCCTGGCGGCGATCGGTCTGACCCTGCTGGTCACGGCCTTGACCATCCCCGTGAATCTGGTGTTCGGCGTGTTCCTGGCCTGGCTGGTGACGCGCTTCACTTTTCCCGGTCGGCGCCTGCTGCAGACGCTGATCGACATCCCCTTCGCAGTATCGCCGGTGGTGGCGGGTCTGGTCTATCTGCTGCTTTACGGCAGCAGCGGCTGGGTCGGCAGCTGGCTGGACGGCTACGACATCCAATTGATGTTCGCCTGGCCGGGCATCGTGCTGGTGACCATCTTCGTCACCTGCCCCTTCGTTGCCCGGGAGTTGATCCCGCTGATGCAGGCCCAGGGGGCGCGGGAAGAGGAAGCGGCGGTCACCCTGGGTGCCTCCGGCTTCACGATCTTTCGTCGGGTCACGCTGCCCAACATCAAGTGGGCATTGCTGTATGGCGTGATCCTCACCAACGCCCGGGCGGTGGGCGAATTCGGCGCCGTTTCCGTGGTCTCCGGCTCGATTCGCGGGGAAACCAATACCCTGCCGCTGCATGTCGAACTGCTGTATCAGGACTACAACACCGTCGGCGCCTTCACCGCCGCCGCCCTGCTGGCCCTGATCGCCCTGTTCACCCTGGCCGCCAAGGCCGGCCTCGAATGGCGCGCCACGCGCCGGGAGCAATTCCGATGAGCATTCGCCTGACGAACATCGCCAAGACCTTCGGGCGTACCACGGCGCTGGAACCGCTGGACCTGGACATCGCCGACGGCGAACTGGTCGGCCTGCTCGGGCCGTCCGGTTCCGGCAAGACCACGCTGTTGCGGATCATCGCCGGTCTGGAACAGGCCGATCGCGCCCCCGGGGGTTCGATCCACTTCGGCGAACGCGACGTAACCAACGTGCATGTGCGCGACCGGCGCATCGGCTTCGTCTTCCAGCATTATGCGCTGTTTCGCCACATGAGCGTGTTCGACAACGTCGCCTTCGGCCTGACCGCCCTGCCACGCCGCAGTCGGCCGTCCACTGGCGAGATTCGTGCGCGAGTCAACCGGCTATTGGAAATGGTGCGTCTCGAGGAATTCGCCAACCGTTATCCGGCGCAGCTCTCCGGCGGCCAGCAGCAGCGGGTCTCCCTGGCCCGCGCCCTGGCGCTGAAGCCCGATGTGCTGCTGCTCGATGAGCCCTTCGGGGCACTGGATGCCAAGGTGCGCCAGGAACTGCGCCGCTGGCTGCGTCATCTACATGATGAACTGGGATTCACCAGCGTGTTCGTCACCCATGATCAGGAGGAAGCCCTGGAGCTGTCCGATCGGGTGGTGGTGATGAGCAACGGGCGCATCGAGCAGATCGACGACCCGGACACCCTCTACCGCCAGCCGGCCAATCGCTTCGTCTTCGAGTTCCTCGGCGACGTCAATCGCCTGGAGGGCAACGTGCGCGACGGCGAATTGACCTGCGGTGATGCGCGGCTTTCCGTCGAGCTTCCCGATGGTCACCAGGAGCTGCTGATGCGTCCGCATGAACTCAAGCTACTCGAGCAACCAAGCGCACATGCACAACTGCCGGTCACCGTCACCGCCGCCTCGCCCATCGGCGCCGAGGTGCGTGTCGAGCTGGTAGCCGACTGGCTGCCGGAACCCTGGCTCGCCACGGTACGCCATGCCGATTTCGAGCGCCTGAGCATCAAACGTGGCCAGCGGCTATTCGTTGAGCCCCGACGCTGGCATCGTTTTGGCGAAGCCGAGACGCAGGGGCAGCAGGCGGAAATCGTCTCGTGAAGTCTTGAAGCTCCTTTCTCGTCATCAGGTCTTCAACGTTATACTGCCGCTCGTTACGCTTTCGAGCGGCACTTTTATTTATTGCACACAAGGTATTTCACACAAGGAGAACAGGGAATGCGGATTTTCAGAACGGCCCCATTTCTAGGCTTGCTGACAGGCTTTTTGCTGATGGCCGGCTGCGCGCAGAGTCCACACTATCTTCAGGTAGAGCCCAATGTCGGCCAGGATCTTCCGCAAGTCGGCAACGGTCAAAGCGTGACGCTGGATGTCGTCGACGGGCGTGAATCGGATGTGCTGGGCACCCGCAGTGGCTCGGCCATGTCCACCGCCGTGATCAGTGTCGAAGCCTACGATCTGATGCCCAAATTGAAGAACCAAGCTGAAGTGGCGTTATCCCAGATGGGGTTCAACCCCACCTCCGAGCCAGCCCCGAACCGCCCCAGCCTGATTTTGACCCTGACCGATCTCAGCTATCAAAAAACCGAGGGTAAGCCAATGCTCGACAAGGCCGTGTTGCTGGCACGCTTTCGGGCAGTTGCCAGCAATGAGCGCCAAACCTACACCGGCACTTATACCGCCAAACGTGATCAGGAGTATGCGTTGAAGCCCAATCGCGAGAACAATACCGCCATGGTCAACGACCTCTTGAGCCGGGCACTCCAGCGCACCTTCAACGATCCACAAATCGGCAATCTGCTGGCACGCTGATTCGACGCCCGCCATCATGACGATGCGAGCCTTGGGATGACGGTCAACGTGATCTCCCAAGGCTCGCGTTTTTTGCACGGTTATTCTTCGCTTGGCCCTCGCCTGACCAGCGACCAGATATGCTCGCTGAAACCCAGCTCATTCGGTGGCAGAACATCAAGCAATTCAAGCTCGAAATTGGGGGTGAACAGTAACCGCACCTCATCGGACTCGACGTGATAGGGAGGCCCTTTCTCCGGCAGAATGCTGCGCGTGATGGTAATCATCAGACCCCGGACGCCCGGTGACAGCAACTGGGCCAGATGAAAGGCATAGCGCTGTCGTGCTGCGGGACGCAGTGCAATAAGCGAGGCGCGATCGTAGAACGCCTGAATTTCACGGGTATTGTCGATATGCAACTGAAAGAAATCGCCGCACCAGAGCTCCACACTCCCCTGGCGCCAGATATCGAAGGGTCCGTGATGATAACGGGACACCTCGCCCTCTCCCTCCGACACGAACTGTTCGATGGCCTCGGAGGATATTTCGATTCCCAGCACCGGATAGCCGCGCTGTGCGAGCCAGCGCATGTCCAGACTCTTGCCGCACAGCGGCACCAGCACTTTCCCTCCGGTCGGAATGTGCAGGGCGGGCCAGTGACGCATGAGCTGGGGGTGTGTCTCGTCCCTATGAAACGCTATACGGCCCTCACGCCAGCGCTCGATCCATTCATTAGCCATCACGTCATCCTTGTTAACAATCACCGGCAGAGCACGAGCTCAGGCCATTGATTTAGAATATTTTTCCTGCGACCCACTATTCAACAGCACCTTCGAGCAGTGTCATCCACACATTCTGTGGATAAGCCTTGGGACAAACGTCTCCTGTTTTTTTCAAAGCGGCGTCTTGTCCGGGAGTCTCTCAATTTGTTTATTTTTTGATCACTTAGGAAGCGCTGAAAAATCGACGAGCGGTTCAAGGACAAGGCGCCCGGAGCGCAGGAACCGGAGCATATGCAGTATATGTGAGGATTCCGAGCAACGCGCAACGCTGTAATTGAGCCGCGCAGACATTTATTCAGTGTTTCCTCAGCCATCGTCTCGTGGCGGAAAATTCATGGCCCGCGGAAACTCCGCCACCTTGCCCTCGGCCTTGGTCGCCTTGGGCGTTCCTTCACGCTCCACCTCATCGATCCGCACAATGGCGTTGAGGGGAATATAGCTGCGCTGAACGCCTTCAAAGGTACGTCTCAACTTCTCGCTGGAGGGGTCGACCACCAGCTTCGAGGCATCTTCGAAGACGAAGGTCTCCACCTCGATGAACCCCCACAGGTCACTCTGGAAGATCTCCCGAGCGTAAAGTTCCCAGATTTCCCCCTGGTTATGAAAAACCACGCGATAGATCGGCTTGGATGCCATGCTGCCCCTGTTCAGATGTAAGACGCGCTGCGTCAATTGAGAGATTGCCCTGAGGCGTGAAACACGCATCTTAGAATACCACAGCCGCCGCGCGCTCAAAGGTGTCCTGGCAAAGGTCGCCCCGGTGAAGCATGGGCCGAGACTGGTCAATACCTGGAGCGATACGTACAATATTCATTTCAGCATTTTTCGGCTATTCAGCTATATCCTCGGTCGCGCATTCACCTTTTTACTACGGACAAATCGAGCGCTCTTGCGCTGATACCCTATGGCGAAGAAACTCTTCATCAAGACTCATGGCTGCCAAATGAACGAGTACGACTCTGCCCGCATGGCGGATCTGCTCGGCGAATCTCATCAAATGGAACTGACCGATGACGAACGCGAGGCGGACGTCATTCTCCTCAACACCTGTTCGATTCGTGAAAAGGCCCAGGAGAAGGTGTTTCACCAACTCGGTCGTTGGAAGAAACTCAAGCAGAGCAATCCCGATCTGGTGATTGGCGTGGGAGGCTGCGTCGCCAGCCAGGAAGGCGAGAATCTGCGTAAACGCGCCCCCCATGTCGACATGGTGTTCGGCCCGCAGACCTTGCATCGGGTTCCTTCGATGCTCGACTCCCAGCGCGCCGACCAGATTTCCGTCGTCGACGTCACCTTTCCCGAGATCGAAAAGTTCGATCACTTGCCCAAGCCGAGTTCCGATGGTGCCACCGCCTTCGTCTCGATCATGGAAGGCTGTTCGAAGTACTGCAGCTTCTGTGTCGTGCCTTACACCCGTGGCGAGGAAGTGTCGCGCCCCTTTGAGGGGGTGATGGACGAAGTCATCCACCTGGCGGAACAAGGGGTGCGGGAAGTCAATCTGCTGGGGCAGAACGTCAACGCTTATCGTGGCGAGAATGAGCTTGGCGACGAGATTGATCTGGCGGAGCTGATCAGCTGTGTGGCCGCAGTGGACGGCATTGACCGTATCCGCTTCACCACCTCGCATCCAGTGGAATTCTCCGACAGCCTGATCGAGGCCTATGGCGAGATTCCCGAGCTGGTCAGCCATCTTCACCTGCCGGTACAGTCCGGCTCCGATCGCATCCTGAGCGCCATGAAGCGCGGCCATACGGCGCAGGAATACATCGAGAAGATGGAGCGCATCCGCGCCCTGCGCCCGGATATCAGCTTTTCATCGGACTTCATCATTGGCTTTCCTGGGGAGACGAACGCGGACTTCGAGGCGACCATGGATCTGATCCAGCGTATCGGCTTCGATGTCTCCTTCAGCTTCGTCTATTCGGCCCGCCCCGGCACGCCGGCGGCCAACCTTGAAGACGAAACCCCGGAAGCCACCAAGAAACAGCGCCTTGCGATTCTTCAGGAGCGCATCAACCAGAACGCCATGCAGATCAGTCGACGCATGGTGGGCACGACCCAGCGCATACTGGTGACGGGCTTCTCTCCCCGCGATCCAGGCCAGCTGTCCGGACGCACCGAGAACAACCGCGTGGTCAACTTTCGTGCCGCCAACCCGACGGAACTGATCGGCGCCTTCGTCGACGTCGTCATCGATGAAGCGCTGCCAAATTCGCTGCGGGGTGAGCTTGCCTCCCCCGAGCTTTACTAGGGTTTTCAGGTTTGCCCCGACCCCCGTCGGGGCAGTAAGCTCTTTTCATCGTTCCACATCTTTTCTCACAACCTACGGATCCTCTTGTCTTGAGCAATAACGGTTCTCAGGCGCATCGCATTCTAACTCTAACTCTCGAACCCAACGATCCCATGCGGCTGGCCAACCTCTGTGGCCAACGCGACGAACACCTGAAACTGGTCGAATCGCGTCTCGGGGTCACTCTGCGCAATCGCGGCAATACCTTTCAGCTGGCCGGTCCCGGCGTCCGTGTCAAAGCGGCAGCCAATATCATCGAGCATCTCTACCGTGAGACCGAGAGTGGCGATCTCGAGCCGGAGACCGTGCATCTATTCTTGCAGGAGTCCGGTATCGAGGCGCTGGAAGAAGAGGAAGGCGGTATCGATGAAGGCGACGTGATCATTCGCACTCCGCGTGCCCTGGTCAAGCCCCGAGGAATCAATCAGCAGAGCTACGTCGCCAACATCCGCAAGCACGATATCAACTTCGGTATCGGCCCGGCGGGCACCGGCAAGACCTATCTGGCGGTTGCTGCGGCAGTGGAAGCGCTCAATCAGGAGGAGGTGCGGCGTATCCTGCTGGTACGCCCGGCGGTGGAGGCCGGGGAAAAGCTCGGCTTTCTGCCCGGTGATCTGGCCCAGAAAATCGACCCCTACCTGCGCCCGCTCTATGATGCGCTCTATGAAATGATCGGTTTCGAGCAGGTCGGAAAGTTGATCGAGCGTCAGGTCATCGAGATCGCCCCACTCGCCTACATGCGCGGACGCACGCTAAACAATGCCTTCATTATCCTCGACGAGAGTCAGAACACCACCCGCGAGCAAATGAAGATGTTCCTGACACGTATCGGCTTCGGCTCCACCGCCGTCGTTACCGGCGATGTCACTCAGGTCGATCTTCCCCGGGGGCAGAGTTCAGGGTTGATTCAGGTGCTCGATGTGCTCAAGGAGACATCGGGTATCGGCGTGACGCATTTCGCCGCCAAGGACGTGGTCCGCCATCCACTGGTGCAACGCATCATCGAAGCCTACGATCTGTTCGAAGCCGAGCAGGAGGCTCAGGATCGCGCCCGCAAGGAAGCGCGGGATCAGGCACGTCGCGCCGAGCAGTCGTCCGGTAATGGCAGCGAACAGACCTCTCCTCTATGACCATCACTCCCGGCCCTGTGGTCGACCTGCAAATCGCCCTGGATGACGATGCGCTCCCCGACCTGCCGACTCAGCAAACATTGTCGCGCTGGGTCAAGGCTGCGCTGGTCCATCATCCAGCCAAGGCCCAGGACGAATTGACCATACGCATGGTGACGGAAGACGAAAGCAGCACTCTCAACCGCGATTACCGCGGCAAGGACAAGCCCACCAATGTGCTGTCCTTTCCCTTCGAGGCGCCACCGGGGCTCGATATCCCCCTGCTGGGTGATCTGGTCATCTGCCATGCAGTCGTCGCTCGGGAAGCCCTTCAGCAACACAAGCCTTTGGCCGATCATTATGCCCATATGGTCGTACACGGCATTTTGCACTTGTTGGGTTACGATCATATGAAGGAAGCCGAGGCTGCGGACATGGAAGCGCTTGAACGCGATATCCTGGCCTCCTTGGGTATTCCCGATCCCTATGTGCTTTCAGGCACCGAATGCGACTCTTATTCAAGTAACGAGGATGCGAGACCCGACGCATGAGCGAAGACCGATCGAGCAGCCAGGGCAACAAATCCTGGCTCGAGAAGTTGTTCAGCGGATTTTTCAGCGACTCAGACGAACCCAGCTCGCGAGACGAGCTACTGATCTTTCTACGCGAAGCCGGTGCTCGGCTGCGGCTGGATCCGGACGCCATGACCATCCTGGAAGGCGCCTTCCAGATCAGCGATCAGCAAACGCGGGAAGTGATGATTCCCCGCTCCCAGGTCACCGCCATCGCGGTCGATCAGAGCCCCGAGGATTATCTGCCGGTCATCTTCGAAACCGGCCATTCGCGCTACCCGGTAGTCGGCGAGAATCTTGACGATGTCCAGGGCATCCTGCTGGTCAAGGATTTACTGCCCATGCTGCAGGAAAGCGATGGTGAGCGACGCTGGGTCGATCTACAGGATGTCATCCGACCCGCGATGTTCATTCCGGAGTCCAAGCGCCTCAACAGTTTGCTCAAGGAGTTTCGAGATACCCACAATCACATGGCGATCGTGGTGGACGAATACGGCGGCACCGCGGGTATCGTCACCATCGAAGACATCCTCGAGCAAATCGTCGGCGATATCGAGGACGAGCACGATACCGACGAGGACGACGATATCCGCGATATGGGCGATGGCTCCTTCTCCGTGCGCGCCCTGACCCCTATCGACGAGTTCAACGAGCGTTTCGATACGGACTTCTCGGATGACGAGTTCGATACCGTGGGTGGGCTGGTCATGCAAGGTTTCGGCCACCTCCCCCGGCGTGGCGAATACACCGATCTGAGCGGCTGGCGCTTCACGGTACTGGGTGCTGACAACCGGCGCATCCGCCTGTTGCAGGCCGAGCAGCTCTCCGACGCAGATCTTTTGGACGAAGCGGAAGGTTGATGCGCAGTCGTCATCGCTCGAGCGCTCTGGTATAAGAGGCACGTCCAAAACTTGCTTATGGCCTTCATCCGCGAAGACGCTCGACTAGGCCTCGTCTGAAAAGTCAGCGAGCGAAGTCTAGCGCTAAGCCCGCTCCTGCGGGCTAATGCATTCCCCACATCCATGTGGGTCACAAAGCAAAAATTGGCGATAAATCGGCAGGATAGCCGATTTGGGCAGCTCTGCTGCTCGAAGAGCGAGCAACATGGATGTTGCGAGTCCAAGAGCGGAGTTTACGCGGTGTAAATGAGTATCTTGATCGGACTCGCGCACGAGCCAATTTTTAACGCCGTATAGACGAGCGCAGATACTTTTCGGACAAAGCCTAGCAAGCGAGAATCAATAAGGAGTGTCCTCCCCATGCTGTCCTATTCCCGCCCTTGGGTGGGCTACCTGGCTGCGTTGATCGCCGGCGCATTGACCACCCTGACCTTCTCGCCTTTCGAACTCTGGTGGCTAGGACCGGTCGCCGTGGCGCTGGTCTATGTTGGCCTGCATGATCTAACACCGGGTCAAGCGGTCCTGCGAGGGTGGTGTTATGGCGTTGCGCTGTTTGCCACTGGCACCTACTGGATCTACGTCTCGATTCACGACTATGGTTATACCGGCGTACCCTTGGCGGTATTCCTCACGGCCCTGTTTGCCGTCACCTTGGCGCTGTTCTTCGCCATTCCCTTCTGGTTCTATCGCCGTTTCACTGGTCGACGCCTGGCCTTTCTGAGTTTTGCCGGATTCTGGGTACTCATGGAAGTGCTGCGTACCTATCTCTTCACCGGCTTTCCCTGGCTGCTACTGGGCAGCGCTCACGTGGATTCGCCGCTGGCACCTCTTGCCCCCTTGGGGGGCGTCTATCTGCTCAGCCTGGTGACCGCCTTGACCGGCACCCTGGGCGTGGAGTTTCTCAAGCAGCGCTGGTGGGCCATTGCCCCCCTGGTAGCCCTGTGGCTAGCACCGTTCTTGTTACCCCTGCAGTGGACAACGCCTGACGGGACGACAAGGCAAGTCGCCCTGCTGCAAGGCAATCTTCCGCAGCTGATGAAATGGACCGACGAGGGACAGCGCACGGCGGCAAACACCTACGCTGCGTTGACGCGAGCTCAGAGTGACGAAATCGATCTGATCGTCTGGCCAGAAACCGCACTGCCGATGTTCCAGCGTCAGGCCGAACCGATACTCGAGCGAATCCAGGCGACGCTGGCACCGGGTACGACGCTCCTCACCGGTGTCGTTCAGCGCGACGAAGACGGGCGCTATTATAATGCGATCACCGGCGTGGGAGAGGTCGAAGGCGAGTATCGCAAGGAGCACTTGGTGCCCTTCGGTGAATACATGCCGCTGGAAAGCCTGCTGCGTGGCATCATCGCCTTTTTCGATCTGCCCATGTCGAGTTTTTCCTCAGGAGCCTCCGAGCCTGAGCCCATCCGCGCTGCAGGGCTGAGCATCGGCAGTGCGATCTGCTATGAAATCATCTATCCGGACCTGGTCGCCGAACGCGCCAGGCAAGCCGGACTGCTGCTGACCGTCTCCAATGACACCTGGTTCGGTGACTCCATCGGCCCCCTACAGCACATGCAGATGGCACGCTTACGGGCGCTCGAAAACGGGCGTTACGTCCTGCGTGCCACCAGCAATGGCGTCACGGCGATCATCGATCCTCAGGGGAACGTGAACGACCAGGCACCGCGCTTCGAAACGACCAGCATCAGCGGCGAGGTTCGCGCCATGCAAGGGCAGACCCCCTTCACCACGACCGGCAGTTGGCCGACCTGGCTGCTGGCCGCCTTGTTTTTGCTGCCGGGGTTGCGTCGGCACCGCAGCAGGTCCCGCTTCTAACAACGGGACGACGCCATCATCGATGCCGCGGTGATGGCGTACCTTTTCTGGTATTCGTCAGGCTCTCTTCAGGTGCTTGGAGAGCGCTCGAAATAACGATGCTCACATTCACGACAGGGCTCCAGACGCGTGACGCTCTCCAGTACCACCTTGGCACCGCAGTGCACGCAGGCCATCCGCCCAGGAGCGGCAATCTCACCTGCCACGTAATCGGCTCGCGACGCCTCGAGATCGTCATTGAGCTGTTCACGCTCGATGATGCTGCGATCGGCGACGGAAAACAGCGCATCGGTGATCTTGCGCGACAGCACATCAAGGTCGATGCCCAGCCAACTGGCGACTCCGCTGCCTCCAGCGGCAAGATAGCTGCGCAAATCCTTGAGGTCGCGCTCGACCCAGGCGCGTAACAACGCCATCTCGTCCCGGGTGAATTCCTCGAATTCGGCTTCGAATTCCACCGCCTCATCAAGATCCTTCTGCAGATTGTCCCAGGAGAGATCGTCGGCACCATCCTGCATTCGCTCCAGAACACGTTCGTAGGCATCGCGCAGTCGATGCTCTCTGTGTTGTTCGCTCATGACACTCTCCTTCCATCACCTCTATCGTTTAGCGTAGTCGCCACCGGTCACTTGGGCAGCAGTTCGTATATTGGCATGTGAGTGGCCACGGGCAATGGCTTCTTTACCAGGCCTACCTGCCGACGCATGTCTAGGGTAGACTTTGGGCCAGTATAAACGCTGCCAATACCCGCCCGAATACGTGTCTAACATATTGTGTAGGTGCGTATTATCGTCTTGCAGGCGAGACACGGCCAAGCTCACAATTCAAGCAAGGTGCCCCGCGAAAACGATGGATACACAGTATACGCCCGATAGTATCGAACAATCCGCCCAGCAGTTCTGGGACAAGCACCAGTGCTTCAAGGCCATCGAAGACGCGACCCGCGAGAAATTCTACTGCCTGTCGATGTTTCCCTATCCCAGCGGCAAACTCCACATGGGGCATGTGCGCAACTACACCATCGGCGATGTCATCTCCCGCTTTCAGCGCATGCAGGGCAAGAACGTGCTGCAGCCCATGGGCTGGGATGCCTTTGGCATGCCGGCGGAAAACGCGGCGATCAAGAATCGCGTGCCGCCGGGGGAATGGACCTACCAGAACATCGATTACATGCGAGCGCAATTGAAGGCGCTGGGCTTCGCCTACGACTGGAGTCGTGAGTTCGCCACCTGCGACGTCGATTATTACCGCTGGGAGCAGTGGTTCTTCACCAAGCTGGTGGACAAGGGCCTGGTCTACAAGAAGATGGCCACCGTCAACTGGGACCCGGTGGACAACACCGTGCTGGCCAATGAGCAGGTCATCGACGGTCGCGGCTGGCGTTCCGGCGCACCGGTCGAACGCAAGGAAATCCCGCTGTGGTTCCTGAAGATCACCGACTACGCCGATGAGCTTCTTACCGATCTGGACAAGGTCGACTGGCCGGAACAGGTCAAGACCATGCAGCGCAACTGGATCGGCAAGTCTCGGGGCGTGGAGCTGGCCTTTGATGTCGTCGGCCATCGCATCGTCGAAGAGGCGGACGTGCTGCGCGTCTATACCACCCGCCCCGATACCCTGATGGGGGTGACTTACGTCGCTGTCGCCGCCGGCCACCCGCTGGCAAAAGCCGCGGCGGCGGATAATCCCGAGCTCGCAGACTTCCTCGAGGAGTGCAGCCACGGCGGCACCTCGGAAGCGGATCTCGCCACCATGGAAAAACGCGGCATGGACACCGGTTTCAAGGCGGTGCATCCACTGTCAGGTCGCGAGGTACCGGTCTATGTCGCCAACTTCGTGTTGATGGAATACGGCACCGGCGCCGTCATGGCGGTGCCTGCCCACGACCAGCGCGACTGGGAATTCGCCACCAAGTACGGCCTGCCCATCGAACCTGTCATCGCCGATGAAAACGGCCAGGCGCCGGATATCAGCGAAGGCGCCTATAGTGAACATGGTAAATTGATCAATTCCGGCGATTTCGACGGCCTTGAGTTCGACGCGGCCTTCGAGGCCATCGCCGGGCGGCTGGCCGACCAAGGCCATGGTGAAATCAAGACCAATTTCCGTCTGCGGGATTGGGGCGTCGCACGACAGCGCTACTGGGGCGCGCCGATTCCGGTCAAGTATGGGCCCGAGGGCCAGACCGTACCGCTCTCCGATGACGAACTGCCGGTGGCATTGCCCATGGAAGTCGAGGTCGATGCCAGCGGTTCCCCGCTCAAGAAGATGCCGGCGTTTTTTGATCTCGGCGATGGCTGGACCCGGGAGACCGATACCTTCGATACCTTCATGGAATCGAGCTGGTATTACGCCCGCTTCGCCTGCGCCGACAACCTGGAGGCCATGCTCGACGAACGCGCGGACTACTGGCTGCCGGTGGATCTGTATATCGGTGGCATCGAACACGCCATCCTGCATCTGCTTTATGCCCGCTTCTTCCACAAGCTGATGCGGGATTTCGGCCTGGTGAACAGCGACGAGCCCTTCCAGCGCTTGCTGACCCAGGGCATGGTGATCGCCGAGACCTTCTATCGCGAAACCGAAAACGGCGGCAAGGATTGGTTCAATCCGACAGAGGTCGAGGTCAAGCGCGACGACAAGGGCCGGCCCATCAGCGCCGTACTTGACGGCGATGGCCAGCCGGTGAAGATGGGTGGCATCGAGAAGATGTCCAAGTCGAAGAACAACGGCGTCGATCCCCAGGCCATGATCGACCGCTTCGGGGCCGATACCGTGCGCCTGTTCATGATGTTCGCTGCCCCACCAGAGCAGTCCCTGGAATGGTCGGATTCAGGCGTCGAGGGCGCGCATCGCTTCCTCAAGCGGTTGTGGCGGCTGGTCGCCGAGCATATCAATGTCGGCCCCCCCGGCGCCCTCGATACCGACGCCATGAACGATGAGCAACGCACTCTCCGCCGCAAGACTCACGAGACCATCAAGAAGGCCAGTGACGACATTGGCCGGCGCACCACCTTCAACACCGCCATTGCCGCGGTGATGGAGTTGACCAACGAAGTGAGCAGGTTCACGGATACCTCCCCGCTGGGACTTGCGATCGCACGGGAAGCGCTCGAGGCCTGTGTGCTGCTGCTGGCACCGATCACGCCCCACGCCTGCCATGCGCTCTGGTCCGAGCTGGGTCACGAGAAGCCCGTCATCGACGCCGCCTGGCCCGCAATCGACGAGTCGGCCTTGGTCAAGGACAGCATCGAACTGGTGGTCCAGGTCAACGGTAAGCTGCGCGCACGGATCGAGGTGGATACCAACGCCAGCAAGGAAAGCATCGAAGCCCTGGCCATGGACAACGAGAACGTTCAGCGGCATATAGAGGGCAAGACGCTGCGCAAGGTCATCGTCATCCCGGGCAAGCTGGTCAACATCGTCGCCAATTGATACAAGGAGCCGCTCGTGAAGCGCCGTACTTTTCTCGTTCGTTCACTGAGCTTGCTTGCCATGAGCACGACGGGGGTGGCCCTGTCCGGCTGTGGTTTTCAACTCCGTGGCCTCGATCAACAAGCCCTGGGGTTCGATACCCTGGACCTGAACGCTCCCCCCACAGCGTTCACCGATGAGCTCAAGCGCCGTCTCAACAGTGACGGTGTGACGCTAACCGATGACGCCCCCTTGCGTCTCAACGTCGGGAGCACCGAAGTGAAGGACGTCGCTCTGGGCGGTGGTGATCTAAACTATGAAGAAGTGGAATTGAACCTGGCGGTTCCCTTCTCGGTGCAGCGCAGCAGCGACGATGCCTACGTGCTGGATCAGCAAGTCATCGAAGTCGTCACCACCTATCAGGCCAGCGATGGCAACCTGCTGGTACGTGACGACCTGCGGAGCCAGGCCGTGGAAGCCCTTCAGCGCGATGCCATCCGTCAGCTTCTGGAACGACTGAGCGCCCTGGACCGGCTCTGATGAAGGTATTTCCCGACAAGTTATCCGACGCGATCGGCAAGCGCCTGCCACCGGCAATCATCGTCGCCGGCGACGAGCCGCTGATCCACATGGAAGCCTGCGACGCAGTGCGAGCTGCGGCCCGCAAACAAGGCATCGAGGAACGTGAAGTTCTCCATGTGGAGGGCAACTTTCAATGGGGGCGGCTTACCGAATCCGCGGCCAGCATGTCGCTGTTCGCCTCGAGCAAACTGATCGAGCTGCGCCTGGGAGACCAGTCACCCGGCCAGGAAGGCGGCAAGGCCCTCGAGGCCTATGCGGAACAAACCAAGCACAGTGATGACATCCTGCTGATTTCCGCGTCACGGCTGGATTACAAACAGCAGCAAAGCAAATGGTTCAAGGCGCTGGACAAGATCGGCCTGTTCGTACCGGTGTGGCCGGTGGATCATCAGCGCCTGGGTTTCTGGATGCGCGACCGCGCCTCGCGCCACGGCCTACAGCTGGACATGGATGCCGCACGGCTGCTCGGCGAGCGCACCGAGGGTAACCTGCTTGCCGCGGATCAGGAATTGCAGAAACTCGCCCTGATCATGCCGCCTGGTGCCCGACTCAACGCCGAGGCCATTGCCAGCGGTGTCGAGGACAATGCTCGATACGATGTCTTTACGCTTACCGACGCCTGCCTGCGCGGTGAGCGTGAGCGTGCGGTGCGCATCGTGCAGGGATTACGTGGCGAAGGCATCGAAGCGCCGGTGGTGCTCTGGGCACTGACCCGGGAACTGCGCACCCTGCTCTCGCTGCAACAACATCTCGATCAGGGTCAGAGCCTGGAGCATGCCTGCAAGGCCCAGCGCCCGATGATCCCGGACAAGCGCCGACCCAACTACCAGCAGGCGCTGCAACGCCTGCCCCATCGCCGTTTGCACAAGCTATTGCTGTTCTCCCAGCGCATCGATCTGGCCATCAAGGGCGCCGTTACCCTTCCACTGTGGGACGCGCTCAACGACCTGGCCCTGACCCTGGCCGGCGGTCGTGGGCTGCTTGCGGAATCGCCGCTTTCTTACAAAGTGTGAACCGCGCCTATTTGAGCGGCTCGTTCCCTCGGCCCTGACGCTCGCTGAACCAGTACGCCAGTGTCGCCAGCCCGAGTGCGCTCGCCAGCAGGATGAACAGTAGTCGATACTGCTCGCTTGGGACCATTTGCATGGCATCAGCCGTTTCCATCATCCAACCGCTGACGCTTTGAATCAGCGCGACGCCAACAAAGCTCATCGCCGTCAGAAACGCCATCCCCCGGCCGTGATAGGCCGGCGCCAGGAAGCTACGGCAGTGAGACATCAATAGCGGGTAGTTGAACCCGAAAAGCCCCACTGCAACGAAGCACCACATCGCAAAGTAAGGCCCTTCGGAGGGAAAGATTGCCAGCAATGACAAGGGAACCAGAGTCAATATCGAGGTGACGATCACCAGTCGCCGGGTATTCTGCAACCACCTGTCCAGCACTCCCAGCATGAAGGTGCCGACACCCAGCGCAATCGACATCGCCAGAATGATATTGCCCCGTTCGCCGGTATCCAGTTGGAATACTTCGGCCAGGTAAGGGCCGCTCCAGAGCCCACGAATAGCCATCAACACCGCATAGCTGGCCAGAAACATCGGGATGATCGGCCACAATCCGCGAATCGTCGTGACGCGTGCCATTCCTCGCAACATCACTTTCAGCGAATAATTCACGCTATCAGGCCGATCCGGCTTCAATCCCAGCAAGCAGCAGCTCGCCGCCAGTGCTGCCAGCACCATGACGAGCAGCAACGCAGACCGCCATCCCAACCATTCGGTTACCATGGCCAACGGGGTGGTTCCAAGTAGATCGCCAGTGCTGCCGATCGCGATCACCAGTGCGGTGAAGTAGGCAAAACGTTCGGGTGAATAATGGCGACCGATAAACAGCATCGTTCCGGTGAATATCGGCGCACAGCCGACGCCGATCAACACCTGCCCGACAAAGGCAAGCGAGGAGGATTCAGCCATCGAAAAGAGTACCGTGCCCAGTACCGCCAACCACATGAACAGGCCGATGCTCAGCCGCGCACCAAGCCGATCCAGCGCCAGCCCCGAGGGTATCTGAGCGACGGCAAAGCTGATGAAGAAGGTCGACGACAATAGCCCCAGACCACTTTCGCCGATGGCCAGATCCGCCGAGATTTCCGGCGCGATCACCGAGATCATGCCACGATAAAACAGGCTGATCGCGTAAGCGAAACAGAGTATCAACAAGTCACGCATGCGGGTGTATCCATCGGCAGAAATTGAACCCTCATGCTTAGAGGGTGTTTACAAAACAGGCGAACGAAGGCAAGACAAGGCGAAATTGAATGAGAAAGCGCAGTTTACGTAGTGTAAATGAGTATTTTGAGTTTAATTTCAACGATGTATTGCCGAGTGCAGGCATTTTGTAAACACCCTCTTAAGGGCGGTTTACTTTCCGAACGAGCTTAGCGTAGCTGCCGCCACGATTCAGCCGCCGCTTGAGCTTTAAAACCATGCGAGGCGGCCTACTCGCCAAGCCATCGCGCGGGGTGCTGGCAGGCCCGGCACCGGGTAGACTAGGGCCTGTTGACGTTTCATTCACGGCCGCGCTGGCGCCAGTTTTTATTCGGGGCAAGGCAGGAGGAGAGAAATTTGGTTATTCCAAATGAACGACGACTAACGCAGCAGCGGATAAAAACTGGCCCAGCCCTTCGGGTTGCGCAGCAAAAAGCGCCATTCTGCGTTGCGAAACGTGAAAAGGGAATAACCCTTCCCTGCGCTTCGCGCCTTGACTGACACTTTTTGATGCAGCAACGCGGTTCGCGATGAAACGTCAACAGGCCCTAGGCAACACTCTCTTCCTGGCGAAAGGACTCACGCAGACCATGGGCAGTACTTCCCCACTCTATCTGCAAATTCAGCAACATCTGCTGGAAAGGATGTCCAATGGCGACTATCCGGTGCACCATCAGATTCCACCCGAGGAGCAGTTGGCTCGTGATTTCGGCGTCAGCCGCATGACCGCCAACAAGGCGATCCGCGATCTGGTGCAGCAAGGGTATCTGGTTCGCCAGCCGGGACTGGGTACCTTCGTCACCGATCGCAAGGCAGAATCCTCGTTGCTCGACGTCACCAACATTGCCGAGGAAGTACGCAGTCGCGACCATGTCTATCGCAACGAGGTGCTGATCAGCGAGGCCATCGAGGCCGATGATGAAGTGGCGCTACGCCTGGGCGTTCGTCTAGGCACCCGTGTCTTTCATACATTGCTGGTACATTTCGAGAACGACGTGCCGATCCAGCTCGAGAACCGCTTCGTCAATCCGCGCTGGGTACCCCACTATCTCGATACCGATTTCTCGCTACGGACACCCAACGAGGTGCTGGTTGCGGCAAGTCCGATCACTGACATCGAGCATATCGTCGAGGCGGTACTCCCGGACATCCAGATCGCGGAGTGGCTTGCCATCGAAAGCGGCACCCCTTGCCTGCAGATGACCCGACGTACCTGGTCCAGCGATCAACTGATCAGCTATGCCCGCCTGACGCACCCCGGCGACCGCTACAAACTGCGTTCCTCGGTGCATAGGAAATAGCCCACCAAGCGCCATCTATTCTCCAACCCATTACCTTTCTTTCCCGTATCGTTCTTGATATTTATTGTATATACAGTTGATATCATTCAACCCTCCGGCCATCGCCCAGCCCAGCGCCTACCCGACCAAAGTCTAGCTCTTGTCGTTTTAAGAATATAAATTTATATAGATCAAATAGTTAATCAATTGCAGTAGATTTTTCCAGCGATTACCAAGATAACCAATCGCCGCGGTACTTGACGCTGAAACCGGCACCCTTTAAATGTATATACAATAACTCGACACTCCACGGGGCCAGTCACCATGACCAACGTGACCAGGCTTTTCTGGCAAGACACGACGGTATTCGATGGCACGCAGGAATTGCCGGAGCCAATGGCCGTCCTGGTACGCGATGGCCGTATCGAGGCACTCCAGCCAATGAAGGCATTCGAAGCTACCGCCGTCGAGGGTTACACCCTGGCCGGCAGCGGCGGAGTGATGACGCCAGGGCTGGTGGACTGCCATACCCATCTGGTCTTCGGCGGCAATCGTGCCGACGAGTTCGAAATGCGCTTGGAAGGCGCCAGCTACGAGGAAATCGCCAAGGCCGGCGGCGGCATTCTCAGCACCGTGCGCGCCACCCGGGAGGCCAGCGAGGAAGCGCTCTTCGACAAAGCCCTGCCACGGCTGCAGGCATTGATCGACGACGGCGTGACCACCGTGGAGATCAAGTCCGGCTACGGGCTGAACGTTGCAGACGAACTCAAGATGCTACGGGTTGCCCGGCGTCTTGGCGAAGCACTGCCGGTCCGGGTCGTCACCACCCTGCTCGGCGCCCATGCCCTGCCGCCGGAATATGAAGGCAATAGCGACGCCTACATCGATCTGGTCTGCAACGAGATGATCCCGGCCGCTGTTGCAGAAAACCTTGTCGACATGGTTGATGTCTTCTGCGAGAAGATCGCCTTCTCCGTGGCTCAGTGCGAGCGTGTGTTTCAGGCTGCCCAGGCTCATAACCTGTCCATCAAAGCCCACGCGGAACAGCTTTCCAACCTGGGCGGCACCGCCATGGCGGCAAGCTACGGCGCGCTCTCCGTGGATCATATCGAATATCTGGACGACGCGGGCATTGCGGCCCTGCGCCAGGCCGGCAGCGTCGCCGTCATCTTGCCCGGCGCCTTTCATACCCTGCGCGAGACGCAGTTGCCGCCCATCCAGGCGTTGCGCGACGCCGGCGTGCCCATGGCCGTCGCCACGGACTGTAACCCGGGCAGCTCACCGCTGTTCATGCCGAGCCTGATGCTCAACTTCGCCTGCACCCTGTTTCGTTTGACGCCCCGGGAGGCGTTGGCCGGCCTCACCGCTCACGGTGCCCAGGCACTGGGCCAAAATGAATTGGGACGCATCGCGGAGGGCGCTATCGCCGATCTGTGCGTGTGGAACATCCAGCGTCCCGCGGAGCTAGCCTATGCGGTGCAGCCCGGTCGGCTGCGTCAGCGCCTGTTCCAGGGAAAGCTCTCTCATGGCTACTGAGAACATCGATATGTCTTTCTGGACCGGACGCACCGACCCGGAAGCCAACAGCGAGCGTTGGCACCAGCGTATCCGGCCTATAGATCAAGCTGATGACAAGGGCGTCGCCCTGCTCGGCTTCGCCTCGGATGCAGGAGTCAAGCGCAACCAAGGCCGCGTCGGCGCCGCCAAGGGGCCGGAAGCGATCCGCCGCGCCCTGGCGCCGCTGGCCTGGCACCGCCAGGGCCCGGCCTTCGATGCCGGCGATGTGGTGTGCCAAGGCGATGCCCTGGAAGAGGCCCAGCAGCGTCTCGGTGAGCGTGTTGCCGGATTACTCGATGATGGCCATTTTCCGGTGGTGCTGGGCGGCGGCCATGAAATCGCCTTCGGTAGCTGGCAAGGCCTCGCGCGTCATGTGGAAGCGCAAGGCAGCAAGCACGACTGGCCACCGCGAATCGGCATCGTCAACCTGGATGCGCATTTCGACCTGCGAGATCCGCGCCATGTGCGCTCTTCCGGCACTCCCTTTTCCCAGATCGCCGAGCAATGCGAACAACGTGGCTGGCCGTTCAGGTACGCCTGCCTGGGCGTCAGCCGGGCCAGCAACACCCGCAACCTGTTCCAACGCGCCGAGGATCTCCAGGTGCTGGTGCGCGAAGACCGCGAGTTCATCGCCGTGCATCTCGAGAGCATCACCCGGGACCTGGAGCGTTTCGTCACGCGCTGTGAGCACATCTACCTGACCATCGATCTCGACGTATTGCCGGCGAGCGAAGCGCCGGGCGTCAGCGCGCCCGCCGCCCGTGGCGTGTCGCTGTCCCAGCTCGAACCGCTGATCGACTTGATCCGCGACAGCGGCAAGCTTCGGCTCGCGGATATCGCCGAGCTCAACCCGGATTTCGATATCGACAATCGCACCGCCAAGGTGGCGGCGCGACTCGTTCATCAACTGACCCTGAACGGCTGAAGCAGTACTGCGGCCGGTAGCCCACTTTTAACTATTGAGGACCATAAGCATGTCCATCGACGACAAGCGCCACGACCCCAGTCGCAAGATCGCCGCTCCCACCGGCACCGAGCTTTCCTGCAAGAGCTGGCTCACCGAGGCGCCAATGCGCATGCTGATGAACAATCTGCATCCGGATGTCGCCGAGCGCCCGGAGGATCTGGTGGTCTACGGCGGCATCGGTCGCGCCGCCCGGGACTGGGAATGCTATGACAAGATCATCGAGACCCTCCAGCGTCTGGAAGATCATCAGACCCTGCTGATCCAGTCCGGCAAGCCGGTGGGCGTGTTCGAGACCCACAAGGACGCCCCGCGGGTGCTGATCGCCAACTCCAACCTGGTCCCCGCTTGGGCCAACTGGGAGCATTTCAACGAGCTGGATCGCAAGGGCCTGATGATGTACGGCCAGATGACCGCCGGCTCCTGGATCTACATCGCCTCCCAGGGCATCGTCCAGGGCACCTACGAGACCTTCGTCGAGGCCGGTCGCCAGCACTATGACGGCAACCTCACGGGCCGCTGGATTCTCACCGCGGGTCTTGGCGGCATGGGCGGTGCCCAGCCCCTGGCGGCAAGCATGGCCGGGGCCTGTTCGCTGAACATCGAGTGTCAGCAATCCCGCATCGACTTCCGCCTGCGTACCCGCTATCTCGACGAGCAGGCGGATGATCTCGACGACGCCCTGGCCCGCATCGAGAAGTACACCAAGGAAGGCCAGGCGGTCTCCATCGGCCTGTGCGCCAACGCTGCGGATGTACTCCCCGAACTCGTGCGCCGTGGAATAAAGCCGGATATGGTCACGGACCAGACCAGCGCCCACGACCCGCTGCACGGCTACCTGCCTTCCGGCTGGGCCTGGGACGACTACATGAGTCGCGGCAAGACAGAGGCCGCGGCGGTGATCAAGGCCGCCAAGCAATCCATGGCGGTGCACGTTCAGGCCATGCTCGACTTCCAGAAGATGGGCATCCCGACCTTCGACTACGGCAACAACATCCGCCAGATGGCTCAGGACGAAGGTGTGGCGAATGCCTTCGACTTCCCCGGCTTCGTACCGGCCTACATCCGCCCGCTGTTCTGCCAGGGCATCGGCCCCTTCCGCTGGGCGGCGCTGTCCGGCGACCCGGAGGATATCTACAAGACCGATGCCAAGGTCAAGGAATTGATCCCGGACGACCCGCACCTGCACAACTGGCTGGACATGGCTCGGGAGCGTATCTCCTTTCAGGGGCTTCCCGCACGCATCTGCTGGATCGGCCTCAGGGATCGCGCCCGCCTCGGCCAGGCCTTCAACGAGATGGTCAAGAACGGCGAGCTCAAGGCGCCGGTGGTGATCGGCCGCGATCACCTGGATTCGGGTTCGGTAGCCAGCCCCAACCGCGAGACCGAAAGCATGCGCGACGGCTCCGACGCCGTCTCCGACTGGCCGCTGCTCAACGCCCTGCTGAATACCGCCGGCGGTGCCACCTGGGTGTCGCTGCATCACGGCGGCGGCGTGGGCATGGGTTATTCCCAGCACGCCGGAGTGGTGATCGTCTGCGACGGCAGCGATGACGCCCACGCTCGAATTGGCCGGGTGCTGCGCAACGATCCGGGAACCGGGGTGATGCGCCATGCGGATGCAGGCTACGACATCGCCATCGAGTCCGCTAAGGAAAACGGTCTCGACCTGCCGATGATCAACGATCGTGGAGGCAAGTGATGAATCGTCTGGAAATCTCTCCCGGCAACATGACCCTGGCGCAGATGCGGAAGGTGTTCGAGGCGCCGGTTCAGGTCAGCTTGCCGGATAGCGCCAACGCGGCCATCCAGCGCAGCGTCGATTGCGTCAATCAAGTGCTGGAGGAAGACCGCACCGTTTACGGCATCAATACCGGCTTCGGCCTGCTGGCCCAGACCCGCATCGAGAAGGATCAGCTCGAGAACCTGCAGCGCTCCCTGGTGCTTTCTCATGCCACCGGTGTCGGCGACCCCATTGACGATGCCCTGGTACGCCTGATCATGGTACTCAAGGTCAATGCCCTGGCGCGTGGTTTCTCGGGGATTCGCCGCGAGGTGCTGGACGCGTTGATCGCGCTGATCAATGCCGAGGTCTACCCGCGCATCCCGCTCAAGGGCTCCGTGGGCGCCTCCGGCGATCTGGCGCCACTGGCGCATATGAGCGCCCTACTGCTGGGCGAAGGCCAGGCGCGTCATCAAGGCGAGTGGCTGCCCGCTCGTCAGGCCCTGGAAGTGGCCGGCCTGACACCGCTGGCACTGGCGCCCAAGGAAGGCCTGGCACTGCTCAATGGCACCCAGGTGTCCACCGTCTATGCTCTGCGCGGACTGTTCGAGGCGGAAGACCTTTACGCCGCCGCCACTGTGTGCGGCGCCCTGACCGTGGAAGCAACGCTCAGCTCGCGTTCACCTTTCGATGCGCGCATCCACGAGGCGCGCGGTCAGCAGGGCCAGATCGACGCCGCTAGCGCCTATCGTCACCTGCTGGGGGAACGCAGCGTGGTCAGCGATTCGCATATCGATTGCGGCAAGGTGCAGGACCCCTATTCCCTGCGCTGCCAGCCCCAGGTGATGGGCGCCTGCCTGGGCCAGATACGCCAGGTCGCCACGGTGCTGGAAGTCGAAGCCAACGCGGTATCCGACAACCCGCTGGTGTTCGCCGAGGAAGGCGACATCATCTCCGGTGGCAACTTCCACGCCGAACCGGTGGCCATGGCCGCGGACAACCTGGCATTGGCCATCGCCGAAATCGGCTCGCTGACCGAGCGGCGCATCTCGCTGATGATGGACAAGAACATGTCCCAGTTGCCGCCCTTCCTGGTGGAAAAAGGCGGTGTCAATTCCGGCTTCATGATTGCCCAGGTGACGGCGGCCGCCTTGGCCAGCGAGAACAAGGCCCTGGCGCATCCGCATAGCGTCGATAGCCTGCCCACCTCCGCCAACCAGGAGGACCATGTCTCCATGGCCCCGGCCGCCGGCAAGCGCCTGTGGGAAATGGCCGCCAATGTGCGCGGCACCGTCGCCATCGAATGGTTGGCCGCCTGCCAGGGGCTGGATTTCCGCGAAGGGCTCACCACCACCGAGCCACTGGAAACGGCGCGTCATGCGCTGCGTGAGCGAGTGCGCTACTACGACAAGGATCGCTTCTTCGCCCCGGACATCGACGCCGCCACCGCGCTGCTGGAAGAGCGCACCTTGAGCGGCTTGATACCGGCGTCGCTCTTGCCGAGTCGATCGGCATAAGGTAAATAAAGACCCCGCGTCATCCTGACGCTGCAATCCCCCATGTCCCGACAATCACAACACATAAGGGAAACAGATGAATGCAATCATACTCGCCGTTCTGATCATGGTGACCCTGAGCCTGATGCGGGTCTCCGTGGTGTTCGCCCTGATCGCCGCCGCTGTCATTGGCGGCCTCTATGCCGGCCTGCCCGCCGGTGAGATCGTCACGGCCTTCAACGATGGCCTGGGCGGTGGCGCCCCGGTGGCGCTGGCCTACGCGACCCTGGGCGCCTTCGCGGTGATGCTGTCGCGCTCCGGCATCACCCAGCGTCTCTCAGCCCGAATCATCGATACCTTTCAGGGCAGCGAACAGACCCAATCCCACATGCGCATGGTCACCTGGGGCCTGTTCGCCAGCCTGATCCTGGCCGGCTTTGCCTCGGGCACGATCATTCCGGTGCATATCGCCTTCATTCCCATTCTGGTGCCGCCGCTGCTGGTGGTCATGAATCACCTGCAGCTCGACCGTCGCGCCGTGGCCTGCGCCATCACCTTCAGCATCACGGTGATGTACATGACCACGCCGATCGGCTTCGGCACCATCTTTCTCAACGACATCCTGATGGGCAACATCAACGAGGCCGGGCAAGCGCTCGACTTCCAGATCGAGCGCGACGCTCCGCCCAAGGCGATGATCATTCCGGCCCTGGGCATGGTGCTGGGGCTCGTCATTGCCATCTTCATCAGCTACCGCAAGAAGCGTCGCTACGAGGATCGCCCCATCGACGGCCAGGCGGAAAACAAGCAGCAACCCGCCAAGCTCCGAAGCTGGCAACTGGGCATCATCATCGCCGCCCTGGTGGTTGCCCTGGTCATACAACTCTGGAGCGGCTCGATGATCTTCGGCGGCCTGGCCGGCTTCGCGCTGCTCTCGTTCAGCGGCATCGTTCGCTGGGACGAGCAGGACAGCGTCTTCACCCAGGGCATGCGCCTGATGGCCATGGTGGGATTCATCATGATCGCCGCCGCCGGCTTCGCCGGGGTGATGAAGGCGACCGGCGAGATTCCCGACCTGGTGCAAAGCTCCGTGGCGTTGATAGGCGACAGTCGCGCCCTGGCGGCCTTGGTGATGCTGCTGGTCGGGCTGTTCATCACCATGGGCATTGGCTCATCCTTCGCCACCATCCCAATCATTGCCTCGATCTACGTACCAATGTGCCTGAGCTTCGGCTTCTCGGCACTGGCCACCACCGCCCTGGTGGGCACCGCCGCGGCGCTGGGGGATGCCGGTTCGCCCGCCTCGGACTCGACCCTGGGCCCCACCGCTGGCCTGGATGCCGACCACCAGCACGACCATATCTGGGATACGGTGGTACCGACCTTCCTGCACTTCAATATTCCGCTGATCGTCTTTGGCTGGCTAGCGGCCATGACACTCTGACATCGAGGAGACAACACCATGACTCAGAGCTCCAATATCGATTCCCTCGTTACCCCCGAGATCGTCGAGGCCTATGCGCGGGATGGCGCCGTGTGCATTCGCGGGCTGTTTCGTCAGAACCAGATCGACGAGTTGACCCAGGGCATCGAAGAGAATCTGCGCAACCCCAGCCCACGCGCCAAGGTAGCCAGTGAGCCGGATGATCCAGGGTGGTTCTTCGAGGACTTCTGTAACTGGCAGGACATCGCGGCATACCGGCAATTCATTTTCGACTCCGCCGTCGGCGAAGTGGCGGCTCGGCTGATGCAGAGCCAGCAGGCGCGCCTGTACCACGACCATCTGCTGGTCAAGGAGCCGGGCACCCGCCAGCGCACCCCCTGGCATCAGGACCAGCCCTACTACAACGTGGAAGGCCACCAGAACGTCAGCATGTGGTTGCCGGTCGACCCGGTGTCTCGCGATGCCACCCTGGAATTCGTCGCCGGCTCCCACAAGGGCCCCTGGCTGATGCCGCGAACCTTCATGGATAACCAGGCCAAGTGGTTTCCCGAAGGCAGCCTCGACGACCTGCCGGACATCGAGGCCAATCGTGATGATTACAAGATCCTCGGCTGGGCGCTGGAGCCCGGGGATGCGGTGTTCTTCAACATGCTGACGCTGCATGCCTCGGCGGGTGTCGATGGTAATCAGCGCCGCCGCGCCTTCTCGGTACGCTTTCTCGGCGACGACATGGTGCACGCGCCGCGCCACTGGACGACCTCGCCCCCATTTCCCGGTCTTGAAAAGGAACTGGCGACGGGAGCCCCCATGGATCATCCGCTGTTTCCGCTGCTGACCGGCACGCCCCGCGCCGCTTGATGACCACTGCTCTCCA
Organism: Halomonas sp. GXIMD04776; assembly: GCF_049808615.1. Lineage (NCBI taxonomy): Bacteria > Pseudomonadati > Pseudomonadota > Gammaproteobacteria > Oceanospirillales > Halomonadaceae > Halomonas > Halomonas sp. GXIMD04776. The sequence continues at coordinate 200,254 of NZ_JBNCAN010000004.1, forward strand.
GCCCATTGCTGGAGAGCAGTGATGTCTTCGTCATCGCAATGCCGCAAAGAGCGCTTCCGTTGCAACCGACTGGTTCTTTCCTTGAGAAATAATCCAGCGATGGAACCGACGACAATGCGCACTATCGAATACACGATTCGACCAAGTCAAATAGTAAGATGACGGTAATGATAACGGCGACAAAAAGGGGGCTATCAACCTTCCTTTCTCCAAATATCGGCCAACCATTGCATATTGCGCCAGCACGAAACCTTGCCCGTCAATTGCCGCCTGAATTGCCATGGCGGATAGCGAATAAGACCGATAGCTGTCGTTGATATTACAATTCTCCACCCCTTGATATCTGAACCAGTCCTGCCAGGAAGGTGGCGATGAAAACTTGGGTAACCAATCGATGGATAGCAACGGGTATTGCAGAATATCCTCAGGCTTTTTTAGGGTCATTTTCTCGGTCAATAGTGCTGGACTACATACCGAAAAGACACAGTCTCGAAAAAGTTCCGCCGAGTTTTCCGCCTCTCTCGCCCTATCACTATAGGTAACCCGGAAGTCGACTTCATTATGGCCGGGTGACGGTTCAGCATGACTGCCATCCAGGTGCATGTTGAGCGTTGGGTTTTGATGATGCCAGTCATCGGTAAGCGGACAAAGCCACGTCGACAGAAGTGACGGTAAGGCGCTTATTTTCAAGCTGTTTTCATTTTTTACGCATTTGGCTTCAGCGCTGGCAACTCTCAGGTTTTCAAAAGCCTTGCTACAGCTTTCATGATACTTTTCACCCGCCTGAGTCAGTCTGATTTTCCGACCGTCTTTTTCAATCAATCGCAGGTCCAAAGAATCCTCAAGCAGCTTCATCTGTTGGCTTACTGCAGCAGGTGATATCGCCAAGCGTCGTGCCGCTTCAGCAATGCTGACATAGCGCCCGACCGCTTCGAAAACCTGTAATGCGCGCAGGGGAGGAAGATTGTTCATCATCGCTCCTTTAGGTCAATGTTTAGCCATTCTAAACAATCCAAGGGCGTTTCTAAATTTTATTTTTTCATCAAGATTCTATACTGAAAACGCAATGAAAAAAGCAAAAAAACAGCGTGGTTAAACAACCGATTTACCAAAAAAATTATATCCCACCGATTACCTAGACCAACAACACAAAAGGTAACCTGATGAAAACAGAATCGTGGAGTTCATCCGCTCTAAATTCGAAAAACATCACCTCGGCAGCAGTGATAGTAACAACGGTATCTCTATCGCTGTTATTGCTGTTTCTCACGAATATCAATGCCATTGTACTTGCCGTGGGCATCATGGTGACACTGAGCATGCTGCGCGTCTCCGTAGTGCTTGCCTTGATTCTCTCCGCCATCATCGGCGGTGTTTATGCCGGCATGCCGGTGGCATCGATAGTCGAAGAATTCAACGACGGCCTCGGCAGTGGAGCGCCGATAGCGCTGGCCCTGGCGACATTGGGCGCTTTCGCCGTCGCGCTTTCGCGAGCCGGTATCGCCACCTACATATCATCGCGAATGCTCAACCTGGTCGGCAGTCATGATAGTCCCCGCAATATCGAGAAGACGAAGTGGGGAATCTATTTGCTATTGGTACTGATCAGTGTCGCATCCGGCACCATCGTCCCGGTACACATTGCCTTCATTCCTCTTCTCATCCCGCCCATGCTCCTCGTCTTCAACAAGATGGAACTCGACCGTCGCATCATCGCCTGCGTCATCTGTTTTGGTATCGTTGCGAAATACATGGTCTTTCCGGTGGGTTACGGTGCCATCTACCTGAACGATATCCTTGTCTACAGCATCAATGAGGCGGGTGAAAATCTAGGGTTTTCGATTACGCGCGACATGGCGCCTCAGGCCATGATCATCCCTGTTGTTGGCATGCTGGTAGGCCTCCTGGTCGCCATCTTGTTCACCTACAGGAAAAAACGCGCCTATTCGGACGCCCCCATCAAAGCCGAAGAGGAAAAGGAAGAGAAAGAAAAAACGCTAAAACCGTTGCAGAAGATTCTGATCCTTGCGGCCATTGTTTCAACTCTGGTCGTCCAGGTGATGACGGGGTCCATGGTGTTCGGGGGCATGGTGGGCTTTTCCATTCTCGCCCTCAGTGGCGTGATGAAGTGGAGCGAGCAGGACACCATTTTCGATAACGGCATGCGCATGATGGCCATGGTGGGCTTCATCATGGTTGCCGCAGCCGGCTTTGCTGCCGTGATGCGGGCTACCGGGGAGGTTCCTCTGCTGGTCCAGCAAGCCGTGGCATTGATCGGCGATAGTCGTGCACTGGCCGCCCTTTCCATGTTGCTTGTCGGGCTGATCATTACCATGGGCATCGGTTCTTCCTTTTCCACCGTGCCGATCATCGCGGCGATATTCGTCCCCCTGGGTCTGGAATATGGCTTTTCCGCCATGGCCATCATTGCGCTGATCGGCACCGCCGGTGCGCTCGGCGATGCTGGTTCACCGGTTTCCGACTCCACCCTGGGGCCCACCGCGGGTCTCAATGTCGACAGGCAGCATGACCATATCTGGGACACGGTGGTACCCACCTTCATTCACTTCAATATTCCCCTGATCATTTTTGGCTGGATTGCCGCGATGGTGTTGTGAGGCGCTCCGGTGCCGCCAACCGCCAGCAAAACCGGGATATCCCGATCAAAAAAGGAAGAACATCATGTCAAGTACAATGACTCAAGACCGCCCTGCTTACGCCGATGTCGTCGATCTCGACAAGTACCCCATTCACGATCTTGACGGTAGCGAAGGCAAGGCGCTGGTCGATAGTTGCCGCAAGGAATTGGCCAAGGATGGTTGCTGCACGCTCAAAGACTTTATCAAACCTGAAGCGGTAGCCAGGATGGTGGAATTGGCCAACCAATTGGAAGACAAGGCTTGGGTGAGCGATAGAACACACAACGTCTATTTCGAACCCTTCGATGAAACCGTCGAGCCGGATCACCCCTTGGCATACCCTGTACGCTCAGCCAAACATGGCATCGCTTATGATCATATACCCGAGGATGCTCCGCTACGGCGCTTGTACGAATCGGACGATCTGACCCGCTTCATTGCTCTGGTACTGGAAAAGCCGGTGCTATACCGCAGCGCCGATCCGCTAGATGCCCTGCAAATTACCCGTTTCCATCCCGGCGAAGAGCTAGGCTGGCATTTCGATAACAGTGAGTTCTCGATCACCGTCATGTATCAGCAGGCTGATCAAGGCGGCGATTTCGAATACGTACCGGCGCTGCGCACCAAGAACGACGAACGCTTTGATGACGTAAAGAAAGTGCTCCAGGGAGATCGGTCCAGGATCAAGATTCAGACCGGAGAGCCCGGCACACTCGCTTTCTTTCATGGTAACTGCGCCATGCACCGGGTCACGCTGGTGGAGGGGAAAACCCCACGCATCAACTCCGTGCTCACCTACGGCGAACACGACAGCATGCGCCTCAACGATCTCACTTCGGAGCTGTTCTATGGTCGCACATCGCAGGCGACTATCTAACCGGCAGCATGAAGCATTAAGCAAAACTCATCGATAGCTCGCTTTCAGCGGGCTATTACTTCCTACGTCCTCCTCAATAAGACGACGATTTTTCGTACCACTCACTTTTGCATTCCTGAAGATTGGAAATAAAACTTGTACGAACAATATTTACTGCATAGGTTGTGTATATAAACATGTTCAAGAAACGAGGTTCGCGCTATGAATGCCAATGTCGAGACATCAACGACCCCAATGTCGCCCTGTACTCAGCCTTTGCCCGAGCAGGTCACTTTTGAAGCGCTTGCGCATTGGATGGCGCAAGGCAATAATCCTATCGTCGAAATTCAGTCCATTGACATGGGCTACTATCTGGTTCGCCTGCATCATGCCCATGGCAGCAGTCAACTGGTGGATGACGAACACCACCCCCGACGCTTCACCGGCACGCAATGGATCAGCCGGCTGCTGGCGCCACTGGGTTTGACCCATGGATTACTGACCTGGCCCGAGATCACGGATGAGATGATCGGCTTACCCGCTGAGCCAAGCGATCCCGATGACGTGCTTGCGCATGGCACGCGGGTGGCCTTTCAGACACGTTAATACGCGCCTTCGCCTTGTCGATAGCCTCGAACCGGCCACAAACAATAATCTGCGCGAGAATATCAATGTCTATATGTATCACTTGTCGAGACCGGTCTTTCCTTCGACACTGATAATCAGCAAAATCATCGTTACTATGTCTGGGTGTCATTAAAAGCCCTTTAGAGACAAGATTCATGTCCTTGATCGACCGATTGGCCGAAGCCCATATCCAGCAGGCCATCGAGAAAGGAGAACTGGATGACCTGCCGGGCAGCGGCAAGCCACTTCAACTGGATGACGACAGCATGATCCCACCGGAGCTGCGCGCCGGCTATCGGCTGCTGAAGAATGCCGGCTTCCTGCCGCCGGAAATGGAGCTGGTGCGCGAAATTCGCGAGGTGGAAAGCCTGATCCTGCGCATGGATCACGGCGAAGAACGGGAACAGGCCTGTGCCCGGCTGAGTCTGTTGCGCACCCGCCTACAGACAAGAGGGCACCGACTCAGCCCTCTGCTGCAGCGCGGTGACTATCGGGACAAGCTGATTCAGCAGTGGAATCATAAAAGCGAATAGCCTCGTCTGCCCCGCGATTGGTCTGAGATTCCCCCTTATTTAGCAACAGTAGCCAATATAGACTACCTTTTATTGGACTTGTCCCGAGTGCTTTTCGGTGCCCGTCTGGTCAGAAAGGCGGTCTCAATGACATGAAGCGTCATATCGTCTGAGGATTGAATACGAAGGATCGTATGTTTGGCAAACCGCGATTGATTTATTGCTTGTTCTTGATCTTGACCCTGATCAGCGGAGCGGCGTTGGCACTGTGGGCCCCGGCATGGCTCTGGATCTGGTGGGTTCTGCCGACACTGGCGGTGGTGGGTGCCTGGGATCTGCGCTCCCGCCATAACGTGCTACGCAACTATCCGATACTCGGCCATCTGCGTTTCATGCTCGAGTTCGTACGTCCTGAACTACGTCAGTATTTCTTCGAATCCGAGACCAGTGGCCGCCCCTTCAGCCGAGAGCAGCGCAATCTCATCAATGCGCGCGCGGATGGCAACCCGGACACCTCGCCGTTTGGCACTCGACGCGATATGGAAGATATCGGCTTCGACTTCGTGTTGCACTCCATGGCCCCTAAAGAGGTCGATTCGCGCCATGCCCGGATCCTTATCGGCGGTCCACAGTGTACCCAGCCTTATGATTCCTCGCGTCTGAACATTTCGGCCATGAGCTTCGGCTCGCTATCCGGCAATGCGGTCGCGGCAATGAACAAAGGCGCCAAACTGGGGAACTTTGCGCAGGACACCGGTGAAGGTGCGATCAGTCCCTATCATCGGAAGCACGGTGGCGATATCGTCTGGGAAATCGCCAGCGCCTATTTTGGATGTCGCCACAAGGATGGTTCATTCAACCCCGAGGAGTTCAAGAAAAAAGCCTGTACCGAACAGGTCAAGATGATCGAGATCAAGATATCCCAGGGCGCCAAGCCCGGTCATGGTGGCTTGCTGCCCGGTTCCAAGGTCAATCAGGAGATTGCGGACACCCGCGAGATCGAAGTGGGCAAGGATTGCGCCTCTCCTGCCTCGCACCCTGAGTTCGACACGCCGATAGAGTTGCTGGAGTTCGTGGCGCGCCTACGCGAACTGTGTGGCGGCAAACCGGTGGGCTTCAAACTGTGCCTGGGAAAGCGTGCGGAATTCATGAGCGTATGCAAGGCGATGCTGGAAACCGGCATTCTGCCGGATTTCATCACCGTGGATGGCGCGGAAGGCGGTACCGGCGCTGCCCCCGCAGAGTTTTCCAATTTCATCGGCACCTACATCAACGAGGCCCTTCCCTTCGTGCACAATTGCCTGGTCGGCATCGGCAAGCGCAACGACATCGTGGTGATCGCCAGCGGTAAGGTGGCGCTGGGCTTCGATATGGTCGAGAAGCTCGCCCTGGGGGCAGACATGTGCAATGCCGCCCGCCCCTTCATGTTCTCGGTCGGCTGCATACAGGCCCAACGTTGCCATACCAATAAGTGTCCGACCGGCGTCACATCCCAGGATCCCGCGCGCACCCGATCTCTCGATGTGAACATCAAGGCATTGCGCGTCCGCAATTACCATGACGCCACGATAAGATCGTTCCTCGATATCGTCGGTACCCTAGGGCTCGAAAGTCCCGATGAGCTCATCCCCGAATACGTCTTCCATCGCACGATGCCCGGTCCCGCCTCTCCTTACGACGCCTTCTACCCAAAAGTCGAAACGGGTGATTTCTTGCGGGATGCCATTCCTGAGGAGTACGCCCAGGACTGGCAACGAGCAAGTGCGAATCGTTTTTAAGGACCTCGCAACTCAAAGAACAGTAAGTCGTTTTCACACGATGGACCGATAACGATCCCTGAAAACAGGAATGTCTCATCGACTTGGACGTCAGTCTCATGAAAGCATTCGTGTCATTGTCAACGTATTGTTTGCTGATAGCGATATCATTGCTGCTTACTTCCTGTGGCATCAACGAGCATGGCTTCCTGGCCCCCGCTGGGCCCATCGCCCAATCTCAGCGCGAGCATTTCTTCTTCATCATCGGCTGGACCCTGGTAGTCATCGTACCCCTGTTCGTGGCCCTCCCCATCGTGCTCTGGAAGTACCGACTCGGCAAGACGTCCTCCGCCTATCGGCCCGACTGGGCCTCCTCCTGGATACTGGAAGTGTTGATATGGGGCATCCCGTTCATCGTCGTCGGCGTGCTGAGCTGGCAGCTTTGGCATTTGTCCCACGAGCTCGATCCGTACAAGCCAATTCAGAGCGACAAGCCTGCGCTCGACATCCAAGTCGTCAGCCTGGACTGGAAATGGCTATTTATCTACCCGAATCAGGGCGTGGCCGCAGTCGATGAACTGGTACTTCCCGTCGATCGCCCGGTGCGTTTCCGCCTGACCAGCGACACGGTGATGCAGTCCTTCATGATCCCGCGGCTGGGCAGTCAGATCTACACAATGCCCGGAATGGTCACGGAACTGAATTTACTGGCCGATCACATTGGAAACTACCGCGGCATGAATACCCAATATAACGGGGAAGGATTTTCCAAACAGAAATTCACCGCCCGGGTGATGGAGCCCTCGGCTTTCGACGAGTGGGTTCAGCGAATGCAGCAGTCCCGGCCCCCGCTCGACTGGACTGCCTACGAGCAGCTTGCCAAACGCTCGGTGCTGTCGTCGCCGATCACTTTCGGCGCAGTGCCCGAGAAGTTGTTCGATCGCGTCGTGTCGAAATTCAAGGGCGCCGTCAACCCGGGGTCAGTCAGCGCCAGGCCAACACACGAACAGGGAGAGTGAGCCGGTGACGGGAGACACATTCAACCACTTCTGGCTCGGTAAACTGGGTGTCGATTCGCTGCCGTTTTACCAGGTCATCACGGACCCCAACATCAACACCCTGATCTCCGCCGCCGCCTCGGGAATCGCCATCGCGGGTGGGCTGGCCGTCATCGTGCTGCTGAGCTGGTACGGCAAGTGGGGCACCTTCTGGCGCGACTGGCTGACCAGCCTGGATGCCAAGAAGATCGGCATCATGTATATCGTCATCGCTCTCGTCATGCTGCTGCGCGCAGTCATCGAAGCATCCTTGATGCGCACGCAGCAGGCAGTGGCGGTCGGTGATCCCGGGATACTGTCGGCGGAACATTTCGGTGAACTGTTCAGCACCCACGGCACGATCATGATCTTCTTCATGGCGATGCCCTTTCTGACCGGGGTCATCAACATCGTGATGCCATTGCAGATCGGCACTCGGGACGTGCGCTTTCCTCTGCTCAATGCCATCAGTCTGGCGCTGACCGCCGCCGGGGCAGGTCTTGTCATGATCTCCCTGATCATCGGCAAGTTCTCTACCGGGGGATGGAGCGGCTATCCGCCTTTCACGGAGCTGGCCTTCAATCCCGGCGTTGGTCCGGACTACTGGATCTGGGCGGTGACGTTGAGCTCGATCGCCTCGACGTTGAGCGGTCTCAACTTCGCCGTGACCATCTATAAGCAGCGCGCTCCGGGCATGACCTGGTTTCGCATGCCGCTATTCAGTTGGACCGCGCTTTGCACCAGCATCCTGATGATATTCGCCATGATGCCGTTGACCGTCGCCACCGCCATGCTGGCGCTGGATCGCTATGCCGGTTTTCACTTCTTCACCAACGACCTAGGCGGCAACATGATGAACTATGCCAATCTGTTCTGGTTGTTCGGCCACCCGGAGGTCTATATCGTCATCCTGCCGGCCTTCGGTGTGTTTTCCGAGGTGTTCTCCACCTTTTCCGGTAAGCGTCTTTACGGCTACAAGTCCCTGGTCTACGCCACCATGGCGATCGCCGTGCTGTCATTCTGCGTCTGGGTACACCACTTCTTTACCATGGGCCAGACGGCCAACCTCAACGCGGTGTTCGGCATCGCCACCATGCTGATCGGCGTGCCGACCGGCGTGAAGGTCTACGACTGGCTGCTGACCATGTTCCGCGGCCGCGTTCGCCTGACGACCGCCATGCTGTTTTCCGTGATGTTCATGGCCACATTCGTCATTGGCGGGTTAACCGGTGTGATTCTGGCCAACCCCCCGGTCGATTTCAACGTCCACAACTCCCTGTTCCTGGTCGCGCATTTTCACAACATGCTGATACCAGGCACTTTGTTCGGCATGTTCGCCGCCTATCATGTCTGGTTCCCCAAGATGTTCGGATTTCGCCTGTCCGAAAGATGGGGGCGGATTTCCTTCTGGTGCTGGTCCTTTGGTTTCTATCTCGCCTTCATGCCGCTTTACGCTCTTGGCCTGATGGGGGCCATGCGCCGCACCAATGAGTGGTTTCAACCCGAGTACCTGCCCTGGCTCATCACGGCGCTTGCCGGCGCCGGCCTGGTTCTCATGGCGGTACTGAGCATGCTGATTCAACTGCGAGTGAGCATCCGAGATCGGGAAAGCCTGGCAGTGCCCGGCGGTGATCCCTGGGACGGTCGTAGTCTCGAATGGTCGATGAGCGCTCCGCCCCCGGAATACAACTTTGCAGTCATTCCTCAGGTGCACGACCGCGATGCCTTTACCTGGATGAAGCAACACGGCGAGGCCCATGCGTCGCCGCCGCGCTACGAAGACATCCAGCTACCTAGGAACAGCAGTGTGGCGCCGGTCATCGGGGCGGCAAGCCTAGTGCTCGGCTTTGCTCTTACGTGGCATATCTGGTGGCTGACGATCGTGACGTTCCTGGTGATCTGGGGAGCCGTCATTGCCCGCAGTTTCTGCCGCGATACCGAGCGCATGATCTCCGCCAGCCAGGTGCAGGAAGAACATGAACGCTGGCTTCGCATGGTACGTACCCTTCCCGCAACGCCCCGGGAGAAGGAAACGACCACCGCCAACCGCGGTCTGGCTGAGGAGGCCCCATGAGCGCTCGCCATCATCACCCGGGCCTGAACCTCGGCAACACCGATCCCGAAACCCACGAAGCCGCTGAATCCCTGTTGTTTGGCTTCTGGATTTTCCTGATGAGCGACCTGGTGCTGTTTGCGCTGCTGTTCGCGACCTATGCGGCCACGAGCCAGCATGGCATCGCTGGTGGGCCCACCCCGGCCGATTTGTTCGAGCTGAAAAACCCCTTCATCGAGACATTGTTGCTGCTTGTCAGCAGCTTCACCTTCGGCTTGGCCGCCTTGGCCCTGAAATACCGCCAAGACCGCAGTCGTCTGATGTTCTGGCTGGTCGTGACCTTCCTGTTAGGTGCCGGATTCGTCGTGATGGAGGCGCGGGATTTCATGAAGATGGCAAGCGAGGGTCATACCCCCCAGCAAAGCGCCTACCTGTCAGCTTTCTTCGCTCTCGTCGGCACTCATGGTCTGCACGTCACGGCCGGGCTGATGTGGATTCTCATCATGCTGGTTCAGGTGCTTGTGTTCGGTCTGGCCGGAGAGGTCAAGACACGCCTACTACGGCTCGCCATCTTCTGGCACATGCTCGATATAGTCTGGATCTGCATCTTCACGTTCGTCTATCTGTTCGGAGTGTCGCAATGAATCGCAATGGATTACCGGAGAGTGAAGCCGAAGACCCACAACGAGAGTTTCGCGACTACTGCATTGGGGGAGTGCTCGCGCTGATATTGACAGCATTGGCGTTCGGGGCGGTGGCCTGGAGCGTGTTCGGGTCATGGCAGCGCTTGATCGCCCTCACTCTGCTCGCGGGGCTGCAGGTCGTCGTTCATTTTCGCTATTTTCTGCATATCGATCTGTACAAATCGCATCGTGATGAGCTTCAACTCATTCTGTTTACCAGCTTGATCCTGTTCCTGATGGCCGGCGGCACGATCTGGATTTTATGGAACCTGCACTTTCGCATGCTTTAAAGAGGGTAAACGGCTGCGCTCCGCCGTTATCTGGCGGTTCCCAGGGCCAGTATGGGGGCGCGAATTGGAGATTCACGATATTTTGGATAACCCGAACCTGCTGAGCAGCCGAGCATTAGAGCGTATAACCTCGACAGAGGTAGCCGCCGGGGCAGCAAACCCGACGGAGTTCTCGATCTGTATCCCCATTGCTATTTGATGCCAACTTTTCATGAAACAACGCTTTATGCGCCACTTTCGTGGCAATAATCAAGCCACGCATTTGCTGCCTTGGGCGGTATTCCACCAACGATCCTATCAAACACTTTTAGCGCTTCTGCTTCCGTGTGGTACCCATTGACAACACTAGGGAAATAACGCGCACATGAACGCCACATGACACCCCCCGGTGCCTTCGCTTGTTGTAATTGAACTATTGCAGACTCGTAGCCTAGTGCGGCTAAACAAGCAAGACGATGCTGCCCGGTCGAAGCAGCGATTATCCAGTCATTCTCATCTGCCCAGACAGTACCCGTCATCCACTCGCATTTTTCCGAAGCATAACCGTGCTTTTTTATCGACTCATACAACTTTGTTAACCTCAGGTATTCAAGATAAAGCTTTTCCCAATTTATTGGACCAAATTCACTTCCCCCAATAAACTCGTCCCTGTAGGCCCCTTGTTCCTTATCCTCTCTCTGATAAATTTTTTTGAGGTAAGTGCAATATTCTTCAGGGGTTTTGCACGACCAAAGAGGTGTAGCTGCAAGAGCAGGGAGCTTATCGAATTCGGCATAGCTAGCCCGGATATTGCACCGGGCCGGCCAGACGCTCCCAGATTCCAGGCTCGGTGGGGATGATGGCGATCGGGGTTGAGATTGGCTATTTCTTGATCAATTTCCTGGCTTCAGGGCGCACTTC